>JAEDGW010000031.1 GCA_016297325.1 Coprococcus sp.
AGCTCAACGGACTGATCACCGGCAAAGACACGGAGATTGGCAATGCAAATAAGCTTATTGAGGAGCTCAAGAAAGCTTCTAAGACAGGCATTAAGCCGCTGATTTACATCCAGAAGAGTGCCATGGATGCAGTGAAACGGTGTGGCTATGGTCTGTGGGTAGCTCAGTACCCAGACTATGTTGAGACCGGCTATCAGGTGCACCCATGGAACGAGGGAGCTTATAACTGCCTTATCCGTCAGTACACATCTGTCGGTAAGCTCTCAGGTTACAGCGGCAGCCTTGATCTCAATAAGGCTTATATCAGTGCAGCGAGCTGGAATAAGCTGGCAGGCAGAAGAGCCGTATCCGTACTTGCAAAGCCGACAGCCGGCAAGAAGAGCATCAATATCATTGCCAAGGAAGTCCTTGCGGGCAAGTGGGGCAACGGTGTTGATCGCAAGAGCAGACTGACCAAGGCTGGTTATGACTACAACAAGGTCCAGACGGCGGTCAACAAGCTTGTTAAGGCATCACAGATGTCGGAGGATAAGATCATCAATGAAGTTGCGCATGAAGTCATCATAGGCAAGTGGGGCAATGGACAGGAACGTATTGACAGGCTTAAGGCAGCAGGATATGATCCAACCATGATCCAGAACAAAGTCAATGAGATTTTGAAGTAGAATGGTATTTTTAGGGGCAATTTAGGGGCAAAAAGTTGATTTGCTGTGATATTGCCATGCACAATGAAAGTGCAAAAAAACGTAGGAATTAAGCCACTTTTGAGCATATGTGAGCATACACAAAAACATAGCGATTTTAAACCAGGGGTTCATTGATGCCAAAGTACAAATCTGATATATTTCTCTCATAACATTTAAAACATATTGCAATATGTAAATTAAGAGGCTATGGTGGCAGTTCCTTCTAAAGCAAATGATTATGGTAAAACACTGTCACCGGTTTCCTCGTTTTAATGGGAGAAAAAAATGGATACAAATATAAATGCGATATTGTTGAGAAGAAAAAATAAGCTGCTTCTTGATCCTGGCACAGCTGCAAAGGCAAATGACAGATACATAGCAACCATTATGAAGAACATAGAAAGTCTTGGTTATACATTTTCAAGAGAGGTGTATGACGTACTTGAGACCTATAGTGACGTGGAGCTTGGTGACTTTTATCTGGAGCTTATAAGTGAGCTGAGAGAACTTGTAGGTGCAGATGTGGAGTACACCCCTATGTATCCGGATTTTCCGCAGTCTGTTATGGATATGGACTCATCAGAACTTTATATAAATGCAATGTTCCACTATTTGTCAGATGGGGCCCTGTATCCGGCAGCGGCAAAGAGCAATAGACTGCCTCTCTGGGAAGATGCCAAGGTAAAGGTGATAGGTCTTGGAAGCAGGGAGGATATCACAGATATATTTGTAAGACTTTGCAGATCAAAGACTTCGATATCTGAGACGGATAAGGCGGACATTGTATATCTGTTCGGACATGAGCATATGGAGCTTCCGGATGATATACCGCACAAGGAGAATGCGGCTTATATCACTGCTCTCTATATTCAGAAGAATCCCATCGCAAATGTCACATGTATCAGAAAATATATCAAAACTGCCACTGACGTGCTGAGACTTGTCACAGCCATGAGCGGCGGCGATGTGAGCCTTGCAGAAAATACAAGATACAAGAGTTTTACACGCAGGCAGAGGAGAATGATCATGGAGCTCCTGTCCGGCTGTGAGGGTATCGAGGAAGATATGCTGAGGTACAAGGAGAGGTGGATCAGAATTGGAGAGCGGATCCATCCATCCGAATTTGAATGCAGCAAATATACACTGGAATATGACAGGGCGATAAGAGCATTTGACAAGCTGAGAAATGACAAGAAGATAGAGACATTTGGAAGTGATGTTGAATTTGCTCTGGCATATGGCGAGTACAAGGCTGCGCTGGATATCCTTGTGAAGAGACCGGGAGAGCTTGCCAGAAGGCTGGATCAGCTATTAAGGGCGGCGGTGTCTGTTACTGAGGATTCAGATGGTTCAAATGGATCTGATCTTGCCGGTATAGAGCAGGAAAGATCGTACAAAGAATCCGTGATAAAAGCCTTTGAGTCTGTTGCGTACAGAGTGTCTACTCCTGTCCTGCTTCAGGTGAGGGAGCACTTCGCACATAGATCGGAAAAGCTGGATTCAAGGGTATTTTTCCCTAAGGGAAGTCTGGCAAAATGCCACTGCGAGGCGAATAAACTGCCTGATATAGAAGAGCAGTATTGCAGGTCGGTGGTGGAGATATGTGAGAAGGCTCTTGTGAAAGCGTATGGCCAGAGAGCTCCTATGGGCAAAGTGTATCTGTCTGAGGACTACAGGAATTATGTGGTTCCATTCAGCCAGAGAAGTGCGGGCAAGGCCGCGAAGACAATTGTCAGGGGATCAAGGCTTCCGATCCAGAAGCAGACAAATGCCATAAGAGCATTTATCTGGTGGACGAATATGGATGGCTGCGATTTCAAGGATGATGGCTGTGGCAGAGTAGACATAGATCTGTCGGCTGCTATATTTGACGAGAACTGGAACTATATGGAGCACGTCTCATATACTCGTCTGAGATCTTCAAAGTATAAGGCGTGTCACTCGGGCGACATTATAAATGGCGGCCCTGTGGATGGGGATGGTGTCAGTGAATTTCTGGATGTGGATATAGACTCTGTTCGCAGATTCGGTGCGAGATATGTAGTGTATCAGCTATACTGTTACACGGGACAGGAGTATGCGGATATGCCTCACGCTATGTTTGGCTGGATGGAAAGGGCTGACGTGAAGTCGGGTGAGATATACGAGCCGAAGACCGTAGAACAGAAGATGGATCTCACTGCAAAAAGCACGGTGTGCATCCCGGTTATATTTGACTGCCTGACCAGGGAGGTCGTATGGTGCGATATGAATCTGTCCATAGGCGGATGTCACTGCCATGCAGGTGGCAATAATCTGGAGAGCAATCTCTCCGGCGTTGCTGCAGTCTGTTATGCCATCACAAATATGAAAAAGCCAGATCTCTATGACCTGATCGCTCTTAATGTCAGGGGCAGAGGCGAGTTTGTCACAAACAGGGATGACGCAGATATTGTGTTTGACATAGAAAATGGTGTAGGACGGAATACGGATCACGAAGCGGGCAGCCAGACGGTTATCACTCCATTTGACACTGAGGTGTTTATGAGTGAGTATCTGTAAGGCGAAAGTGCATTAGTGTATTTTCACTTCACCATGAGCTGTAGTTCAATAATATATTCGTCCTCATCGTTGGTTTCATAATCATCGATATGGCACATTTCAACAGGATCACCGGCTATCTCAAGCTGGTGGTCTTTTGCGTATTTGTAAAGCTTAGGCAGCAGCTCCTTTGTCTTTGTGAGGGATCCGCGGTAAGTCAGGGAAAGATATCTTCCGGCTGGAAGTATGTAATTGCAATCATCAGCCTCAAGGTATGGGGCTGAGAAAAATACATTCTTGGTACGATAATATAGGGAGTCTGGATTGCTTCCGGCAATGTCAAGAGTGTAACAGTCGCATGCACCTATGGTGTCGATCTTGGTGTGATGGCTCTGCATGTATTTGACTACGTAGTAAGATACGTAATCATCGGGAAGATTGTCGTCAGTAACCATGACGCAGCCACGATCTGGAAGTTCTTTTATCACAACATCCTCAAATGAATTCTGTATATCCGGGCTGCCAAGTGCGGTTATGGTGTCCAGACGATTCTGTATGCTATCCCTTGTGGCTTTCAGCTTGGAGATCTCGGCATCAACCACATCAAGTTCTGCACGGAGCAGAGCAGTGGTGCTGTCAACATTTCTATCCTCATCATATTCCCTGATCTGATCAGTAGAAAAACTGAGCCCCAGCAGCTCCCGGATAAGCGCAAGACGGCGCACATCATCGATAGTGTACATTCTATAATTATTCTCATCATTTCTGACCGGATGAAGAATCCCAACCTTCTCATAATACCGAATAGAATCCACTCCAATATCAAAAAGCCTGGACAACTCACCAATCTTAAACGTATCCTTTTTCTTCATAATATATAATCTCCCAATAATGTATATGTCAGTATAGTAACACACCACCTAATCAAATTCTATTTTCCAAGATAATACTTTAATTAATTAAGCCATCCACCCGCTAAATCTTCATATCTAACGAATTCCACAAAAACAAATCAAGCACATTGACTCTAGTACGATACAAGGGTTTACCATTTCACCAAGTTAATTGAACACAAAAAAAGGAGGAATGGCTATGGATAGGATATTAACTCACCCGATATTGGGGGACACCCCAGAGGGCAGGCTGGTGAATTTCACATATGATGGACAGACGCTTCAGGGGATAGAGGGCGAGCCGATCGCGGCGGCGCTCAGGGTGGCAGGTGTTATGACACACAGATATACCAAGAAGAGACATGAGCCGCGAGGTGTATTCTGTGCCATAGGAAGATGCACGGACTGTGTCATGGTCGTAAATGGCAAGCCAAATATAAGAACGTGCATCACTCCTCTGGAAGAGGGAATGGATGTGAGGACGCAGTACGGTGCGTCGGCAGAGAAGGATTTTTAGGAGGTGACCGCTATGATAGAGAGATACGATCTGATAGTGATAGGTGCAGGTCCGGCAGGACTTTCCGCTGCGATAGAGGCTGCGAAGAACGGAATGAAGCCGATAGTATTTGACGAGAATGCAAAGCCCGGCGGTCAGCTCTTCAAACAGATACATAAGTTCTTCGGCTCAAAGGAACACAAGGCGAAGATAAGAGGATTCAATATAGGCTACGAGCTTCTTGAGGAGGCAAATAAACTTGGTGTGGATGTAAGGCTCAACGCCACAGTTGTTGGACTTTACGATGAGAAGGAAGTGACAGTCAGGATCGATGATGAGATAAAGCATTTCAAAGGAGACAGCGTGCTTGTGGCGACAGGCGCAAGCGAGAATATGGTCACTTTCAAGGGCTGGACACTTCCGGGAGTCATTGGAGCAGGTGCCGCCCAGACCATGATGAACCTCCATCACATAAAGCCGGGTAACAGGATATTGATGCTTGGTTCAGGAAATGTCGGACTTGTCGTCAGCTATCAGCTTATGCAGGCAGGCTGCGAGGTCGTGGCACTGGTTGATGCGGCACCGAGGATCGGAGGATACGGAGTTCATGCGGCAAAGATTTCGAGATGCGGAGTTCCGTTTTATCTGTCACATACGATCGTTGAGGCAAGTGGAACTGACAGGGTGACAGGAGTGACGATCGCACAGGTCGACAGCCATTTCAATTTCATAGAGGGAACTGAAAAGACATTTGACGTTGATACGATCTGCGTTGCCGTAGGACTTTCGCCTATGTCGCAGCTTTTAAAACAGGCGGGCGTAAAGATGAAGGACACTCCGGGTGGATATGTTCCTGAGTGTGACGAATGGGGCAGAACCTCAGTGCCGGGAATATTTGCAGCCGGTGATGTGTCCGGGATAGAGGAGGCAAGTTCAGCCATGATCGAGGGCAGGATAGCAGGATCGGTCATATCGCAGGATCTTGGATTCATAGAAAAGGCGGAGATGGAAGCCAGGGCATCGGAGCTTGAGGATGCACTTGGAAGTCTCCGTGAGGGAATGTTTGCACCGAAGAACAGAGGCAAGCTGATCGAGAAGACGGAGGAAGGCATAGGCGTATCGATGAATCTGCTGGAGCACGGATTTGTGGCAGATGACGAGATAGAGAGATATCCGGGAGTGACTCACAGGAAGGGCATACATCCGGTTATAGAGTGCACCCAGAACATTCCGTGCAACCCATGTCAGGATGCGTGTCCAAAGGGATGCATAAGCATAGGTGCAAATATTACATCACTTCCGACGGTGACGGAGAATCCGTGTATAGGCTGTGGCATGTGTGTCGCAAGCTGTTCGGGACAGGCGATATTCCTGGTGGACGAGGATACCGGGGATGGCTATGGAACGGTTACACTTCCGTATGAATTCCTGCCTATTCCTGAGAAAGGAACTAAGGGCGTGGCACTTGGCCGTGATGGACATGAGGTATGTGAGGCGGAGGTTGTAAATGTCAGAAGCGCCAAAGCATTTGACCATACAAATCTGCTGACCATGAAGGTGCCAAAGGACATGGTGATGAAGGCGAGATTTTTCAAGGCGGCGATTTAAGAAATTCAGATAGAAATCAGCCCATGGGTAATACGTTTTAGATGGGCTGAGACTCATACAAGGAGGTGCGGTTATGATAGATATCAGGGAAAAACTTGACGCCATAGGACCTTATGTTCCGGCACCGGATGACGATATGCTGGTGTGCAGATGCGAGGAGGTCACAAAGGGCGAGATAAGACAGGCAGTTCATGCGGGAATGCTGACGATAGAAGAGATAAGAAGATTCCTCAGGTGCGGAATGGGGCTGTGTCAGGGACAGACCTGTGGCAAGCTGGTGAAGGGCATTGTGGCAAGGGAGCTTCATGTGTCACCTCTTGACATAGAGCCAGCCACATCCAGGGCACCTATGAGACCTACGGAGATGCGCATACTTGCGAGAGATGGAGGTGAGGCTCATGAGTAAACATACAGCAGAGGTTATAATAATCGGCGGCGGTGTAAATGGATGCGCTGCAGCTTACTATCTGGCAAAGGCCGGAATGAAGGATGTTATAGTGCTGGAGGGAAGTCCGAGCATAGGACACGGAGGCTCCTCACGAAACGGAGGCGGAGTCAGACAGTCGGGAAGAGATGTCAGGGAGCTGCCATACGCTATGTATGCAGTGCAGAATATGTGGCCGGCACTTTCCGAGGAGCTTGGAGTTGATGTGGAATATTACCAGAAGGGCAACCTCAGACTTGGCAAAACGGATGCACACATGGAAAAACTGAGGAACCTTGCGGCAAATGCAAACTCACTCGGACTAGACATGAAGATCATAGATGGCAAAGAGGTGAAGGAGATATGTCCATACCTCTCGGATGAGATAATCGGCGCAAGCTGGTGTCCTACAGATGGACATGCAAATCCTATGCTGACGACTCTTGCGTATTATAAGAGGGCAACAGAGCTGGGGGTAAATTTTTTCACCGATGCAAAGGTGGCCGCACTTGAGAAGGTGAAGGGAAAACTCAGAAAGGTCATATTGGAATCCGGTGAGGTGTTTGAGGCGGACAAGGTCATACTTGCTGCCGGATATGAGAGCAGATTCATCGCAAGGACAGTTGGAATAGATGTGCCGATGACAAAGTATTTTGAGGAGGCACTTGTTACGGAGGTACAGCCTCATATGTTCGACATCATGCTTGGCGTTGCATCCGCAGATTTCTATGGACACCAGTCACAGCACGGATCATTTGTATTTGGCTCGGACTCAGGACTTGAGGAGACTACTGATATGGGGCTGGATGAGCTCAAGACTTCACCGCTCACCGTATCCGCCGGATGCAGGGCGATCATGGGATACATACCGATGCTTGCGGATGCGAAGATCGTGAGAACATGGGGCGGATGGCTTGATCTCTGTTATGACGGAGTTCCTGTCATAAGCGAGGTTGACGAGGTGCCGGGACTTATCCTGGCATGTGGATTCACCGGACATGGATTTGGAACGGCACCGGCAGTTGGACTTATGCTCTCCCAGATGGCGCTCGGTGAGAAGACGGTGGTGGATATATCGTCTCTACGGTATGATAGATTTAAAGCCGTGAGATAGCATTACGTTGTAAACTGTAATAATATCTGGCAAGCTCCTCAGGGGCGATAGATTCAAGGTTGTCAGGTAGACAGCGTATCAATCATGGTCGTATATTGTTGGTGAAGTAATTCTGTGGAGCAGGATAAGAAAACTTCAGAGAGTTAATAGTATCAATGATAACAGATAGAAAAAGGAGAGACATATCATGGAGAATTTCTTTTACAATATTCCTACAAAGGTATCATTTGGCAAGGGCGCCATCGATGATCTGCCGGGGTACATCAGCGAATACGGAGACAGTGTTCTGCTGGTGTACGGAGGCGGAAGTATAAAGAGAACAGGACTGTACGACAGGATAATCAAGTTACTTGACTGTAGTCACATTTCCCATATTGAGCTTTCGGGCGTGGAACCAAACCCAAGACTCACAACTGTGAAGAAGGGAGTAAAGCTGTGTGAGGAAAATGATGTGAAGGTGATACTTCCCGTAGGTGGCGGAAGCACCATAGACTGTTCCAAGGCTATAGCAGCAGGAGCGTGCTACGACGGTGATCCATGGGATCTGGTCGGACATCCGGAGAAGATTGAGAAAGCCATGCCTATCATAGCTGTTGCAACCATGGCAGCGACGGGATCAGAGATGGATCCATTTGCAGTTATCACAAATGAGGAGACAAAGCAGAAGAAGGATATAGCATCTGATCTGCTCTATCCGGCGTATGCGATACTTGATCCTGAGTATACATTTTCCGTTCCTGCGTACCAGACGGCAGCAGGTGTGGCGGACATCATGAACCATATATTTGAGGTATATTTTGCAGATAACGGCGACACATACATGCAGGACCGCATGATGGAGGCTCTCCTTAAAACACTTATCAAGTACGGTCCGGTGGCAGTATCTGAGCCTGACAATTATGACGCCAGGGCAAATATCCTCTGGGCATCGGAGTGGGCGATAAACGGATTCATAGCGTGTGGCAAGGATGGCCCATGGCCGGCGCACTCCATAGAGCATCAGCTCAGTGCATACTATGACATAACGCATGGACACGGACTTGCGATCATCACTCCGGTTCTGATGGATTACATTCTTAATGAGAAGAGTCTTCCGGTTCTGGTGAATTACGGTGTGAACGTGTGGGATATAGACAGGACAAAGGATCCTTATGATATAGCCCATGAAGCTATCTCAAAGACACAGAAGTTATATGAGGATATGGGACTGACCTCGGATCTCGGTGAGCTGGGCGTTCCGTATGAGAAAGACTTTGACGAGATGGCTGAGAAGGCGGCAGCAGAGGGACTTGAGTATTGCAGGGTGCCTCTGTCGAAGGATGATGTAGTGGAGATTTATAGAAGATGTTTTAAGAAGATCAAGTAACAACATCGCAAAGTGTATGATTTGAGGCGCATACAGTTGGACTGTGGTAAGGATAGCAAAGATCAGATATTTTGAGGATGACAGGAAATACATCAGGAGGTGGCAGTATGGACAGCAAGGTTGAATTCTTATTTCTGAATGAAGAGGACATGATAAAGGCGGGCGTACTGGATGCAGACAGAGCCGTGGACACCATAGGGGAGGTCATAACACTCCTCAGCGAGGGAGACTATCTCATGGGTGGCAGAGCGCATAACGACCACGGTGTACAGCTCATATTCCCGGAGAAGTCGGACATTCCGAATTTCCCACTTGCGGATTCGGCGGATAGAAGATTCATGGCGATGCCGGCATATCTCGGCGGAAGATTTCATATGTGCGGTGAGAAGTGGTATGGCTCAAATGGCAGAAATTCACACAAGGGTCTGCCGAGATCCATACTCATGGCGACATTAAATGACGTGGAGACCGGACAGCCGCTGGCGTATATGTCGGCTAACCTCTTAAGTGCCATGAGGACGGGAGCAATGCCAGGACTTACTGCCATGTATCTTGCGAGGAAGGAAAGCAAGGTTCTGACGATCTTAGGCGCAGGAGTGATCGGAAGGACAAGCCTTATGGCTATCATGGCAAAGTTTCCGGATATAGAAGTGCTTAAGATCAAGGGCAGCTCGAAGACTTCACACACGGCCCATGAGCTGGCGGATTACGCCAGGGAAAATTATAAAAATCTCAAGGAGATAGTCATCTGTGGAACTCTCGAAGAAGCTGTGAGGGATGCAGATATCATAGCGGAGGCGGTATCTGTTGAGCCGAGAAAATGGCCTGTCATAGATCCGGCATGGGTGAAGCCGGGATGTACTATCATATCATCTGGAACTATGGATATGGATCTGGAATTTGTCAGAGATCATGTGACGAAGGTCGTGGACAACATACAGATGTATGAGGAATATGTAAATGTATATCAGGAGTGGGATGAGGATGGCAACAGGATATCCCTTGGAACACCGGGTATACATTTTGTAAATATGGTGACAGATGGCTGGATAGAAAAGAGCGAGATCAGACATCTGGGCAACATAATGCGCGGCCTTGAGCCGGGCAGAACAAGTGATGACGAGATCTTTCTTGTGAGCCTTGGCGGCATGCCGATACTTGATGTCGGCTGGGGCTATGAGTGCTATCAGAGGGCGCTCAGGGAAGGCATAGGAACAAAGCTCAAGCTGTGGGACATGCCATTTATGAGATAGTCCATAATGAACAGACATGAGAAGCAGCGTTGTGGATCTGATCGAGGCAGTGAATTCCATAATGTTGAAAAGCAATTGAACAAGACTTAACAAAACAAAGTTACAGCATTTAGCAGTTACCAAAATAAACCGTAGTCGCTGAATAAAATAAACAATCAAAGAATTGGCAAAAAACATTGACCCTGGTATAATACCAGACTCTACAATGAGTGAAAATTAAAAACAAGAACACATGAAAGAGAGCAAAGGAGCTCATAGGAATATGACTCCGCTGCTCTCTTTTTTTTGTAAGGAGGAATGGATATGAAGAAGATCGAACTCATCATAAGACCAGAGAAGCTTGAACCACTCAAGAAGATACTCAGCAAGAATGAATACAGCGGACTCACTGTTATGTCGGCTATGGGCTGCGGTCATCAGAAAGGCTACAGTGAGGAATTTAAAAAGCTTGGTATGGAGGTTAATCTTCTGCCAAAGCTCTATGTCATGACGGTAATCCTGGACGAAGATCTGGAAGATATCCTGACAGAGATATGCGAAAAGCTTTCCACTGGTCAGGTCGGTGACGGCAAGATATTCATAACGGATGTGGATGACGTCATGAGGATAAGGACAGGAGAACACGGAGAGTCAATACTTTGATCATCACATTAGAAAAGAGCGAGGTGAGCTGCTGATGGAAGATAGAAAGGCAATAGTACAGCTTAAGAATATTACGAAGTCATTTGGCGATAATCAGGTTTTAAAACCGATAAGCCTTGACATATATGAGGGAGAGTTCCTGACGCTGCTGGGATCGTCGGGATGTGGCAAGACAACCACACTTCGTATCATAGCGGGTTTTGAGACACCCACTGAGGGAAGTGTATTTATAGAGAACAAGGATGTCACTGAACTGGCTCCTTATAACAGAGACGTGAATACGGTGTTTCAGAGCTATGCCCTGTTCCCACATATGACGGTATTCGACAATATCGCATTTGGCCTCGTCGAGAAGAAGATGGACAAGAAGGAGATCAAAAAGAAGGTCATGGAGATGCTGGAACTTGTACAGCTTCACGGATTTGAAAAGAGAAAGCCTTCACAGATGTCAGGTGGACAGAAACAGCGAGTTGCCATAGCAAGAGCGCTGGTCAACTCACCTAAGGTACTGCTGCTTGATGAGCCACTGGGTGCACTTGACCTGAAGCTTAGAAAGCAGATGCAGGTGGAGCTCAAGAGACTGCAGAAGAAGCTTGGGATCACATTTGTATATGTAACCCACGATCAGGAGGAGGCGCTGACCATGAGCGACAGGATCGCGGTCATGCATCAGGGACACTTCGAGCAGATTGGCACAGCCAAGGAGATATATGAGAGACCTCAGACCAAATTCGTTGCAAGCTTCATAGGCGAGTCCAATATCTTCGAGGCAAATGTGGACACCATAGCAGGTGACGAGCTGGGACTCATGATGGAGAACGGCAGAGTCATGGCGAAGGGAGAGGGCTTCGTAAAAGAGGAGATCGTGTACATATCGGTACGACCTGAGAATACGCATCTGTCAGATAAACCGGTGGATGGATTCACACTCAAGGGAATTGTCAAGGATCAGATCTATGTGGGATCAGTTCTTAAGACGATAGTAGAACTGCCAAATGGCAAGGAAGTAAAAGTCAACAATCATCCCGATTCAGCGGTGTACCCGGCTGGTACGGCAGTATCAGTGTACTGGGAACCAGACAAGGCGGTGGTCATCCATACCAAGGAGGACAAGATGTACGACGCCATAGAGGATGCAGTTCTTAAATAGAAATGGCTGCCGGGCGATGATGACCGGCATGAGTTTCGGCTATGTAAGGAGGCTTTGCGATGAAAGAAAAAAAGAAAAAGGAGAGGAAGAACACCCTGCCTATACTGTGCATGGTGGGACCCACTTCACTGTGGCTTCTGTTCTTCCTGCTCATACCACTTATATATGTAGTGGTCATAAGCTTTATGACCAAGGGCTCCTATGGTGGCGTGGTGTACAAGTTCTCCATAGACAGCTACAAGAGGATATTCGATCCGCTGTACCTTTCGGTTATGTGGAAATCCATAGTGCTTGCATTTGAGACCAGTGTGGTATGTCTCATAATCTCATATCCATTTGCATATATGTTGTGCAAGGTTCCGGCAAAGGTGCGTGGCATGCTGACACTTCTCATCATGCTTCCATTCTGGGTAAATGGTCTGATAAGGCTGAACGGATGGTCAAACATCCTTAGGGACAGTGGTTTTGTAAATACGTTGCTGATAAAGCTGGGGATCATAGATCAGCCGATACAGATGATGTATTCAGAGGGAGCGGTGCTCTTCGGAATGGTGTACACCTTCTTCCCGTTCATGGTACTGCCGCTTCAGAGCAGCATATCCAAGCTGGATCACTCACTGATAGAGGCGTCATACGATCTGGGAGCCAGAAAGGTGAGGACGTTTTTCAGAGTCATACTTCCGATGACTCTCCCTGGAGTATTCGCAGGAACTATACAGGTATTTATACCAAGCCTTGGAGCATTCTTCATATCGGATGTCATGGGCGGCGGCAGTGCTGCATACCTTGGCAATCTGATACAGAATCAGTTCCTTGTGGCACGTAACTGGCCGCTTGGAGCAGCGTTCTCGGTACTTCTGATCATCTTCACTCTGGTTGTCCTGAAGGCTTACAGCAAGGTTGGAGATCTGGATGATCTAGCATAAGGAGGGATGGATATGAAGCGAAAAGAAAAGAAGAAAATGGGTGTGGGATCGGTCATATTCATGGCACTTGTATATCTGTTTCTGTATATGCCGGTATTTGTCATCATCCTGTTCTCGTTCAACAAGAACAATACAAATATGGTATTTGACGGATTCACACTCAAATGGTATCTGGAGGTTTTTAAAGGGGATTCACTTCTTAATAACTTCTGGCTGTCCATAGAGCTGGCAGTGGTATCCATGGTCATATCGGTGGTGCTTGGAACCCTTGCGACCATAGGACTTTACAGGTACGAGTTCAAGCTCAAGAAGTTCATCAACGGACTTTTATACGTGCCGATAGTCATTCCTGAGCTGGTCATAGGACTTGCATCACTTGCATCATTTTCCAAGATGGGAATGACCATGGGATTTGCGACTATGGTGTTCGCACACGTAACGTTCTGTCTGCCATTTGTCATCATCACACTTAGATCAAGAATTGCAGACTTTGACAGCTCCATAGAGGAGGCTGCCATGGATCTCGGAGCAAATCAGTGGCACACGTTAAAGCGTGTCACCATACCGATGCTGACACCGGGAATCATATCCGGAGCACTGCTTTCCATCACACTCTCGATAGATGATGTTATCATCAGCTACTTTGTTTCGGGAGCCGGAGACATCACATTTCCTATCAAGGTATACGGAATGGTCAGAGGCAAGATCACCACAAATGTATACGTCATATCAACACTCATGATAGTTGGAATAGTCTTTGTGTACCTCCTTGCGGGAGCACTCGGAAGGTTCATAACAAAGCGCAGGGAGATCAGAGACATACGAAAGATAGATGCACAGTAGGACTAAGGATCAGAAGATGTTCAAGATAAGGAGGCGTGCAGATGAATACAGATACAGAGATGAAGGCAGACCTTATAGTGTATGGAAAGATATACACGGCGGACAAGGAACGAAGCATGGCAGAGGCCTTGGCGGTGGCAGATGGCAGGATCATATATGTGGGAGACAGAGCAGGCGCTGCGGTCTATAGAGGTGACAGCACACAGATCATAGAACATGATAAAGGTCTGGTAATCCCGGGTATGACAGAGGGACATGCACATATATCCAGCACCACAGAGCTGGTATACGGAGCGCATCTATCCAATCTTGAGAGTATAGATCAGTATGTGGATGCCATCAAGGAATACATAAAGGCACATCCGGATGAGGAGGTCATCAGCGGCAGCGGATACGAGAATGGTGTATTTGGAGAGCTTGGGCCAACTGCTGACATACTGGATGCAATAGAACCGGATAAGGCAATGATATTTATAAGCGAGGATCACCATTCCTTCTGGGCAAATACAAAGGCCATGAAGCTTGCAGGGGTAGATGAGACCACTCCTGAGGTGGCAAATGGAGTGATTGTCAGATATCCGGGAACAAGCAAGCCTACTGGCTGGTTCAAGGAGATGGCGGGCAACCTGTTTGACAGCGTATTCCCGGTCATGACGCCGGAGAACTTTGCGACAGCCATAGAGTATTATCAGGATCTGGCATTGTCACAGGGCGTAACGACAGCATTTGAGCCGATGCTTGACAGGAAGAGAAATTACGATGAGAGATTCCAGGGGTACGCACTTCTGAATAGGGAAAACAAACTCAAGATAACATTCAGGGTGGCATATACATTTGAACCTGTGGACGACGAGGACGAGGTACTAGGACTTCTGGACAAATACCACGAGGAGTTCAAATACTCACCGAAGATACAGGTGAACACTTTAAAGATATTTGCCGATGGTGTGGTTGAAGGACACACGGCGCTGCTAAGAGCAGACTATGCGGATGCACCGGGAGATACCGGCGAGCCGATGCTCAGCCAGGACCGCATGAATGGAATAGTAAAGAGGGCGTTGGATAAGGGCTACGACATACACGCCCATGCCATAGGAGATGCGGCGATAGATGAGGTGCTGAACGCATATGAGTACGGACAGACAGATGAGACCAGAGATTACCGAGATGCCATAACCCATCTGCAGGTCATGGTGCCTGAACATGTGGACAGGATGAAGGAGCTTGGTGTGGTGGCTGTCACCAATCCATACTGGCATTTCAGAAACAGCATATACTATGACACTCTTGAGAGCCCATTCCTCGGTGAGGACAGAGCTTCCAGAGAATACTATATGAGATCCATCACGGATGCGGGCATAGTCACAAGCTGCGCCAGCGACTTCCCTGTGACGGTGCCGCCTAGGACCATGGATGCACTTCATATCATGGTGAACAGAAAACAGCCGGGACACCCTGAGATGGAGGAGATGGGAACAGGAGAGACCATCAGTGTAGATGACGGACTGCAGGTGCTCACATACGGAGGTGCATACCAGAACAGACTTGAGGATTCCAAGGGTTCACTAGAGATTGGAAAGGATGCAGATTTTGTACTGCTGGATACCGATGTCCTGACTATACCGAAAGAAGAAATCTACAAGACGCAGGTTACGGCAACTTATATAGGCGGCAAGATGGTCTGGTCTGCATCATAGCGGCTGGGGACACAGGGGCCTGACCCCCATCATAAAGTGGAGTGAGGTACATAGGGGCCTGACCCCATTTACAAAGTATGGTTACTTCAAACTGGCTGATGTTCAATCGGCCGCTGTTAAATAAAAGGAGGAAATGATTATGACAAGAGGAAAAATGAAAAAGATGGTTGCTGCGGCGCTTGCAGCGACAATGGTATTTACAATGACTGCCTGTGGCAGCAAAGATGAGGAGAAGACAGCGGACGGATATGCAAAGGAGATATATCTGTACAACTGGGCAGAGTACATGACACAGGATGTGTTGGACAAGTTTGAGGAGGAGTATGGTATCAAAGTCGTTGAGACCACATTTGAGTCAAATGATGAGATGCTCGCAAAGCTCCTTGCTGGAGGCGGTACAGACTATGACATAGCAGTGCCATCGAATTTCTATGTGGAGTCCATGAAGGCCAATGATCTCCTTGAGCCGCTCGACAAGGATGTGATCACCAATTACAACAATATAGATGAGACATACAGGACGATGGAGTGTGATCCGAATGGAGAATACTGCGTGCCATACATGGGAACTTCATGTGCATGGATAGCCAACAAGAAGATGCTTGATGAGTACGGCATAGAGGTGCACACCATGGAGGATCTGAAGGACGAGCATCTGAAGAACAACATACTTATCGTGGACGATCCACAGGCGATAAGCGGTGTAGGCCTTGTGGGCTGTGACATAGATCCGACATCACAGAATCTGGATGATCTGGAAAAGGGCAAGGAGTATGTGAAGGAGCTCAATCCATACATCAAGGCATTTGCATCATCACCTGATACCAGAGACAGTATGGCAAAGGGAGAGGTTGCACTGGCGTATATGTACAGCGGCGAGGCTCTGCAGGCTATGAAAGAGAATCCGGATCTCGAGGTCGTCATGGATAAAGAGCAGTGCTCACTGTCCATGGATACCATGGTCCTTCTGAAAGGATCAAAGCACAAGAAGGAGGCAGAGCTGTTCCTGAACTTTATACTCAGACCTGACATATCAGCAGAGCTCACAAATACTTTCCAGTTTGTATGTGCAAATGATGCGGCAGTTGAATATCTTGATGATGACCTGAAGGACAACCCACTCTGTGTACTCACAGATGACATGAAGAGCAGGATATTCATGCTGAATACATTCAATGCGGATGCCATATCCGCCGAGACTGATGCGCTCATGGAGATCAAGTCCTCAAGATAGGGGCTGCCTATGAGAGCTTCGGTAAAAGCACAGGATAAAAAAACATTTGGAACACGGGAAAACCGGGTTCTAAATATAAAATACGCAATACTTCAGATGATGTTCTGGATATGTGCGGCATCTGCATATGCATACCTCACACAGATGCTTCAATACAAGGGATTTGCCGAGGATCAGATAGGAGTCATAAATGCGGTGAAACTGTTTTCTACAGGAGTGTTCCAGATAATCATAGGAGCATTCTCTGACAGGTATGCTTCAAGGATATCGCTCAGGCACATTATCGCAGTTTTGACGTTCGCCGCACTGGTGTTGACATTTGTATTCTATAAGTATACATTGACGTTTGTTCAGACGATATTTTTATTCGTGGGATTTGGAGCCACGTTTACATGTATATCGCCCCTCATAGACTCACTGTCCATACAGTATATGAATGGCGGCAGGAACATCAATTACCCAATGTGCAGGGCAGCAGGTTCATGTGCCTGGGCTGTGGCGTGTGTATTGTTTGGGATCTTCTGTGACACCTATGATGCTAACAGGCTGCTCATACTTCAGATGCTGTTCACGGGATTCATGCTGGCGGCGGTGCTGGTTATGAGTGATACGGCAGCAGGGGCGGCGCATGGAATCGGTGGAGGGGATGGTGACAGAGTAGCAAGGACAGACTCTGATAAAAACAGATTATCGCAGCCGGATCCAGACAGCACAGATGAAGCCACATCAGGACAGAAAGTTCATGGAGGTACAGACGTAGCCGCGATAAAAAATACAGCAGTTCACACCACAGGATATCTTCTCACCAGATACCCGAAGTACAGATGGTTCCTCATCGGATCGGCGGTGATGTTCATGGGCTACAATGTGGGAACGACATTCCTGATAAATGTGTTCGAGAGACTTGGAGGAAGCAACTTCCACTACGGAACAGCGGAATTCATCATGGCGATAAGTGAGGTGCCATCGGCGTTCCTGCTCATAAAGTTCCGGAAGCGGATATCACTGGACAAGATCATGCTGTGCTGTGCAGTGTTTATGACGTTCAAAAACATGTTCGCAGCATTCTCAGACAGCGTGTGGGTGATAATCATATCCCAGAGCTGTGAGATGCTTGGATTTGGACTGTTCTACTCCGGAAGCGTGTATCTTGTGGAGGAGATGCTATCGCCCTCAGATGTCGTGAAGGGAATGGCCCTGATAAATGCATTTACAGTGGGAGCAGGCGAAGGGATTGGAGCGCTGCTTTGCGGTTTTATCAACTCCAGATACGGACTCACGGCGGTCATGGATTCCAGCGTGTTGATAAGTACAGTGTCCATTATATGCATAGTGATCATGTGCCGTAAAGCAGACAGGATACACGAAAAAATATCTTGATGAATATACTATTTGAGATTGACAAAATAGTGATAGTAAATAAAAATAACATAAAATATAGCTGATATATGACGAGAGAAAGGTTTGGTAATGCTTATGAAGAATCGTGACGTAGAATCAGAAGCGGCAGGGAGAAAGAGCAATGTAGAATCAGACAAACAGAATATAAGCTTTTTATACCTCAGTGAGGAGGATATGATAGATGCGGGTGTTCTCAATCCGGGAAGATGCGTGGATGTCATGGAGGAGACCATGGGACTTATGGAGGACGGAGATTTCCTCATGGGTGGCCCATACAATGACGCCCACGGCCTTATGTTATATTTTCCAAAGAAGTCTCCGATAGAGAACTTCCCTGTCAACAATGCAAGAGACAGGAGATTCATAGCCATGCCGGCGTACCTTGGAGGCAGATTCCATGTGGCAGGAGAGAAGTGGTACGGTTCAAATGGCAACAACAGAGCTATAGGACTCCCTCGTTCCATACTGATGATGATGCTCAACGATGTGGAGACAGGAAAGCCGCTTGCATACATGTCAGGAAATCTTCTGAGCTCCATGAGAACAGGTGCCATGCCTGGGCTTGCAGCAAAGCTTCTGGCAAGAAACGATTCAAAGGTGCTCACACTTGTCGGCCCGGGAGTCATCTGCAGATCAAGTCTCAGAGCCATCATGTCACAGAGATTTGACATAGACACTATCAAGATAAAGGGAAGCTCACCGACTTCATCAAATGCAATTAAGATGAAGGAATATATAGAAGAGAACTATCCTGAAGTAAAGAACATAATCATATGCAAGGATATGGAGGAGGCACTTAAGGATGCCGACATCATAACAGAGGCAGTGTCCTGTAAAGAGGGCGAGTGGCCGGTGTATAAAAGAGAGTGGCTAAAGCCAGGAGCACTTGTCATTTCTACAAGTACCTTCAATATGGAACACAGGAGCATAGCAGACCTGAAAAAGGTCATAGACAATTATGGAATGTACGAGAACTACGCAGAAGAAGACAACGTGGGATACGATGAGGAGGGCAACAGACTCCATACAGGATGTATGGGAGAGGACTTCGTATACATGGTAAAAGACGGACTCATCGAGAGAGATTCCATAACTACATTCGGAGAGATAATCCGTGGCAAGAAACCTGGCAGGGAATCCGACGATGAGATCATCCTCGTATCCATAGAGGGCATGCCAACCGAGGATGTCGCATGGGCATATGAGTGTTATACATATGCACTTGTCCATGACATAGGGACAAAACTCAAGGTATGGGATAGACCATATGCGTTTTAACAATACCAAAAAACAATTTTGAATAATAAGTCATAGTCAGGCTCAAAACATATATGTTTTGAGCCGTCCGTCATTTAAGCCTCAAAAAGCTGGTGGCATAGGCTGATCTCGGCTGGATCCGGATTGCTGTTGAAGAATTCCACTTTGCCACTCTTTTGGGACGGTGTGAGGAGTTCTGCGATGCGCAGCCTGCGCTGAAGCTCTAAGGCTGTTCCGTGGGCACCGTTAAATATCTTTACCTCTGGGCCGGCTATTTTCTGGATCACCTTTTCAACAAATGGATAGTGTGTACATCCAAGTACGATGGCATCGATGTTGTGCTTAAGTGCAGGCGCCAGAAGACCTCTGATAAATTCAGTGAGTTCATCTCCGTCCAATATTCCCTTTTCCACATAATCGGCAAGTCCCGGACATGGGACAGGGTATATGTCTGAGTCCTTTGAATAGTGATCCATAAGATCGTTAAATTTGGGGAGGGACAGAGTTGCAGGGGTGGCCATGACAGCCACCTTGTCGTGCTCCTTCCACAGAACGGCGGGCTTTAATGCCGGTTCTATTCCGATGATGGGAATGGAAGGGTACTGTTCCCTGAGTTTGGAAGCGGCGACGCTTGTCGCAGTGTTGCACGCTATGACGATAGCTTTGACATCCTTTGCAAGAAGAAAACTTGTGCATCTTTCAGACAGAGTCATGATAGTTTCAATCGGTTTTGTTCCATATGGCGCATTTGCCGAGTCTCCATAATATAAATAATCTTCATTCGGCATGAGCTCTACTATATCTTTCAATACGCTGATGCCGCCAAATCCTGAATCAAAAATTCCAATCGCACGTGAATCCATAATTTATCTCCATAAAAATCACACATACCCGGATAAGAAGTAGATATATGTGTAAGTATTATCAATCGTTTATTGCCGGTATGTACCAGCACCGTGAACATATAAATTATACTATCTGTGCATAAAAAAAACAATGCGTGCTGGTATTCTATATAAAGTCATTCTATAATGAAGTGCTTTGTTATAAAGATTAAATGTTTATAAATAAGTAGACTATCAGTTGTGGCAGGTGGTAGAATGATACGAGTCATTAGATCATATAAGTATTTAGTCGCGAAAGGGTAGATATTATGAGCAGAGATCTGATTTCTATAGTAAAAGAGAAGATGATAGAGTATTATTCCGGAGACTCAAGAAGAGTGCATCATTTCCTGAAGGTTCATTCATTTGCAAAACTTATAGGGGAATGTGAGGGGATGCCGGCGGACGAGCTGGAGATCCTCGAGATCGCAGCACTGGTTCATGATATAGGAATAAAGAACGCAGAGATGAAATATGGATATAACAATGGTACACTTCAGGAGAAGGAGGGACCGCCGGAGGCAAAGAGACTTCTTAGGAGTGTGGAAGCCGGAGAGGAATTGACGGACCGTGTATGTTATCTGGTCGGACATCACCATACTTACAGGGATATCAAGGGACTGGATTACCAGATACTTGTTGAGGCAGATTTCCTTGTGAATCTGTACGAGGATCAGGCAGACAGGGATACGATCACTAAGGCTTATGGCAATATATTCAGAACAGAGAGTGGGAAAAGACTCTGCAGACAGTTGTTCCCTGTGGTGAGTTGAAAAAAAGCAGAGATATGATATAATTAAAAAGAATATGCGCTTGTGTGCAGGTGCATAGGAGGAAATAATATGAGATTATATATATCGAAACTACTTACTGTCATTCTTCCGGTTATAGGAGTTTTGTGTATATTTGGCTTTGCATTTGCTG
Source organism: Coprococcus sp. (assembly GCA_016297325.1). Lineage (GTDB taxonomy): Bacteria > Bacillota > Clostridia > Lachnospirales > Lachnospiraceae > Coprococcus. Next base: position 21,319 of record JAEDGW010000031.1, read on the forward strand.
GCAATATATTTTATGGATGGGTAATTTTTGTAGCTCTGGCGCTGCTTTCGGGACTTATCAACACGATATTTTTCAGATGCCCTCACTGCGGCAAATCTATACCGGCAAACAGCACAGTAAACCAGAAGTATTGTCCGCTCTGCGGCGAGGATCTCGGCATGAAGCCATCCCGCATAAGCTACTATGGCAGATGCCACAAGGATAAACACGGATGCATGAGAGGATATACGATAGTAGGCCCTATGGTGTTTATCGTCTGTTTTATCATTCTGTTATTGATAATCATTGTAGTGTTTGGAATCGACAGCCTGACAAAAGTTATGGGAAGAACAGCAGTCATTGCAGGATTTGCGATAAGCGTTGTGCTGGCTCTGTTTTGCCGTATAGTGGTGTCATCGGCGGTGAAACTGGATGATAAAGCGATATATTTCAGTAAGGTTCCGTTCTTCTGGAGAAAATACGATATGGATGATATCAGGAGCTGGGCAAAGGATATAGAACCTTTTTATCATGTGAATAGGGGATATGTATTTGCAACATCAAAGGGTGTTGTAGAGATTCCGATGGCGACATATGCAGGTGGGCAGGAGCTGTTTAATACATTCACAGATAAGATTGGAAAGGAGCTGCCTGATGTGAGACCTGACCTTGTGATCTCAAAGCATTCGGAACAGGCAAGAGCTGATGAAGACAGATATGTAGAGACTGTTAAGAGATATACGGTACTTTGCCAGGTCGGCAGATAGTTTGTACAAGGCGTTGATGAATAGAGCAATATAAAAATATACTAATTATAAAAATGAAAGGATACATAGTAATATGGATGTAAAAGATATTGGAAAGAAGGTAACTAATCCTGAGCTGCTGGAGGCCATGAGGGCTTTGAAAGATAAACAGGAAGGGGATACAATGAAGACTCTTTTTGAGGCTATACTGAAGGCTGTTCTCATTGTGCCTGCCAAGTTTGATAAAGAGCCACAGCCTGACGAGAACGGCAAGATAGTCCTTGACAAGAACATAAAAGTTAATTTTGCTCTCCTGACAAACCAGAGTGGAGACAAAGTATTACCTTGCTTTACAGATGAAGATACACTCAATGCATCGCAGTTTGATGATAGTTTTCAGAAGATATTGCTTCCATATAAGCAGTTGTCAGATATGGTCGTAAGCTCAAAGGGTGCTATCTCAGGAATTGTAATAAATCCATTTACAGAAAATTGTTGTATACCTGCAGAATTGATGATAGATTATCACAATTTCTCAAACAAGAATCTTGTACAGAAGAAGCTTACACCAGGTTCAACAGTAAAACTCAGAACTCCAAGATATCAGCCTGTGCAGATGCTTGAAGAGTGCTCAAAACTTCTTGTGAAGTATCCTGTTGTTGAGAGAGCGTATATCCAGATGATGGAGGAAGAGAAGAAAGAGGATAAATATCTTGTAGCATTGGATATGCTTGGTGATGAGAGACCGCTTTTATCTGCATTGATACCTGCGATGAAGCCACATGCATTTGGCATAGAGATTGCATTTGTCAAGACCGATAATCCACTTGGCCAGAAGGTTAAAGAGCTGGCAGAGCCATTTTATGTAAGAGCTGATCTTGTAGACGATGCGGATGATGATGCAGAAGAGGGTACTGAGGAATAGAATTCGGAAGATACGGATTGGATGACATAACCCATATAGAATATAGAAGAGGTAATTATGTTTAAAAAATATTTGTTTATCTTTCTGTTGTCGATGGTACCTATTATTGAGCTGAGGGGCGCAATTCCATATTCAGTCGGATTTGGTCTGCCATCTCTGCCGTCATTTATAGTGTGTGTTATAGGCAATATGATCCCGGTTCCATTTATTTACTGGTTTGCCAGAAGAGTGCTTGAGTGGGGCAAGGATAAGAGATTTATAGGAAAGTTTTTTACATGGTGTCTGGATAAAGGTGAGCGTGGTGGCAAAAAGCTTATGGAGAAGTCAGGTGCAGGTGTATATATTGCACTGCTGCTGTTTGTAGGCATCCCACTTCCTGGAACAGGGGCGTGGACAGGAACTCTGGCAGCGAGCTTCCTCGAACTTGACTGGAAGAAGAGTGTCGTCATGGTCATGCTTGGAGTTATCATGGCAGGTGTGATCATGTACCTGGGAAGCAAAGGGCTCTTCGGGGCGATAGGCTTCATGACTTCAAGATAACCGGACAGATTATATAGTAGAAATTCAACTAAAGGAGGCCGAAAACTATGGCGATGAATCCTGCGATGCTTTTTAAGATCAAGGGCGCCTGGGAGAAGTTCGTACAGAACCATCCGAAATTCCCATTATTCCTGAGAGCTGCGTCGGCAAGCGGTATAAAGGAAGGCTATATAATAGAAGTAAAGATCACGGATACGGACGGAAAAGCCATCTGTACAAACGTCAAACTTACAGAATCTGATATGGAGCTTATCGGTATGATAAAGGATATGAGCTCCGGAGCCAGATAAAGTATAAGATCAGACATATTTATGGCAAATAATATAAAAGACTTCTTGACTTGCACTGTACAATTGTGTTATTGTAGACTCTGCGATGAAAGAGGTCTTTTTTTTGTGCCTTAAAATAACAATGGAGGTAAGTGGA
>JAEDGW010000002.1 GCA_016297325.1 Coprococcus sp.
TCAGCGACAACTTCTAAATACTATCACATTCATTTCTTAATGTCAACAACTTTTTTCATCTTTTTTCAAGTCATTTCGTCAGCTCTTATAAACTGATTTCGTATCATAATCGGGTGATTATATTGCGAATAAATCTCAAAATCTGATGTTCTATTGATGTTTTCGACACCGTCTCACGCGACAGCTTTTATAAGATACCACCATCATTTTACAATGTCAAGCACTTTTTCCTGAATTCTGCAAAATCTGCAAAATAAGAAAAATGGCCACAGCATCAGCTGATACTATGGCCGTTCTTGTCATCATTATTGTATCTTTTCATTTAATATAATACTCTAAAATTTGAATATGTAAGAATATAATATTCTTATATTAGAATACATTGTCCCTACATCAGAAATATATTTTCACTACATCAGAAATATATTTTCATTACATCAGAGTATATTGTTCTGTATATTACATTATGTATTAGTGTATATTGTTCTATATATTGCTTTACACGTTTACATATATTGCTCTATATATACTCCAATGCCTGCTGCAAATTCGCCACACCTACCACTTTCATGTCACCAAGATCTTTCATCTTCTTCACATTATCGAGATTGGATTTTGGTATGATACATATCTTAAATCCCATCTTAGATGCCTCACGCACTCTCTGTTCCGCTCCTGATACGCCACGTACCTCTCCCGATAATCCCAGCTCTCCGAACATGACCATATCGGATGGTATAGCACGATTCTTAAAACTAGAGACAAGTGCAAATACAATTCCAAGATCTGCCGACGGGTCATCAATGCGCATTCCTCCGGCTATATTCACATAGGCATCGCAGCCAGCCATCACTATGCCACCTCTTTTCTCCAGCACAGCAAGCAGAAGGTTCACTCTGTTGTAGTCAAGACCTACACTCGTTCTTCTTGGCAGATTGAAACTTGACTGGCAGACAAGAGCCTGTATCTCCAGAAGTATCGGTCTTGTTCCCTCCATTGTACATACAACCACAGATCCAGACGTATCGTCTGGTCTGCCATCCAGCATGAGCTGTGACGGATTCTTCACCTCGGCAAGCCCTGTTCCCTTCATCTCAAATACACCTATTTCATTTGTAGAGCCAAATCTGTTTTTGACAGCACGGAGCACTCTGAATCCTGCGTTCCTTTCGCCCTCAAAATACAGAACTGTATCTACCATGTGTTCAAGAGTCCTTGGACCGGCTACTGTTCCTTCCTTGGTCACATGTCCGACTATGAATATAGCTATTCCCGTCTGCTTTGCCATCCTCATCAGTCTGGCAGTCACCTCTTTAACCTGGGATACACTTCCCGGAGCAGATTCTACATCGTCTGTAACTATCGTCTGTATGGAATCTATAACTATAACTTTTGGAGTATCTTTTTTTACATACTCCTCCACATCTTCCAGATTATTTACACAGAGGAGCAGCATATCCTTTGTGAAATTGCCTATTCTCTCTGCGCGCATCTTTATCTGTGACAGGGACTCCTCTCCTGATACATAAAGTATCTTCTGTCCCATCTCAGACATGTTCCTGCACATCTGCAGTAATATGGTGGACTTTCCTATTCCTGGATCGCCGCCTACAAGGACCAGGGATCCGCTCACTATTCCACCGCCTAATACTCTGTTTAACTCGCCAATTCCTGTGGTGAACCGCGTCTCGTCAGTGGTCTCCACCTCCAAAATGCTTGTAGGCGCCACGACAGCCCTTTTACCGGACTGGCTCTTGGCGCCTACTGTCACTTTCTCCTCACAAAATGAATTCCATGCCTTACATCCTGGGCACTGTCCCATCCACTTTGTCGATTCAAATCCACATTCCTGGCAAAAAAACACCTGTTTTGCTTTTGCCATAAATATCTCCTGTGTATTCTATTATTAGTCAAATGCTCTCTTAACATCTACCTTTACAGGTCTTCCCTCTTCAAGATCAACACTTATGCTCATCTTGCCGCCAAGATTAGTCTTGTTCTTGCCTACATAAACATCATCTACATGAACCTTGTACTCTGTCTCTGGCTCAAGCTCAAGTGTAATAGATGCATTCTCAGATCCCTCAACGACAAATGAAACATCGTTCTCATCAGCCTTGAAACCATGAACTGCTGTTCCAGGCACTGACTCGTATACAAACATTCCATTCTTCTCCAGCTTTGTAATCTCATTAAAAGTCTTGATCTTATATATATCTCCCTGGAATTCAAAACCATCCTTCTTCGTCTTTGCTCCGAGCTCATAATTACCAAACTCCAAAGCTTCTCCCTGCGCGTTTATCAATTCGTTTACTACTGCCACTTCTTTTATCCTCCTGTTGATTTGTCTATATCACCAAACGAAAGTTTGTATTTGTATCTTTTGTACACCATCCGTTAGTGCTTTTTATTATACCGTAATGCATTAATTTTTTCTACAAAATTATGCAACTTCACCAAATTTTTATAGTTTATTTTTTCTTAACTGTAAATGTCACCTGTTCTTTTTTATCTGCGTCTACCTGTGCACCTTTAATCTTATGGATCGATACATTCACAGTATCCCCTTTCTTTACCTCGCCCCTCAATATAGCCTCGGCAAGGCCATCCTCAAGATGTGTCTGTATAGCACGGCGGAGCGGTCTCGCACCAAATTTCTTGTCATAGCCTTTCTCAAAGATAAATTTCTTTACAGAATCGGAGAATCGGAGACTAATCTCCATCTGCCTCTCTACTCTGCCTGCAAGTTCATGAAGCATAAGGCCTGTTATATCCCTGACATTCTTCTCATTTAGGGCATGGAACACTATGATATCATCAATTCTGTTGAGGAATTCCGGTCTGAAATTCTTCTTGAGTTCATCCATGACATTTCCCTTCATGGTCTCATGTTCCTTTGACTCATCCTTGACAGTTACAAATCCCAATGTCTTTGGATCCACTATCCTGTCAGCTCCGGTATTCGATGTCATGATTATGATCGTGTTCTTAAAGTCTACCTTCCTGCCCTGTGAATCCGTTATATGTCCGTCATCAAGAACCTGGAGCAGTATGTTGAACACGTCACTGTGAGCCTTCTCTATCTCATCAAACAGCACTACTGAATACGGATTTGTCCTGACTTTCTCACTGAGCTGTCCGCCTTCCTCAAATCCAACATATCCCGGAGGCGATCCTATCATCTTTGATACGCTGTGTTTTTCCATATACTCCGACATATCCACCCTGATAAGTGCATCCTCACTGCCAAATACTATCTCGGCAAGTGCCTTTGAAAGTTCCGTCTTACCGACTCCAGTAGGTCCAAGGAAAAGGAATGATCCCATAGGTCTCTTCGGATCCTTGAGTCCGACACGGCTTCTCTTTATCGCCTTTGCAACAGCAGATACTGCTTCTTCCTGACCAACTACGCGCTTGTGCAGCTCTGTCTCCAGTCTTTCCAATCTCTTTGATTCTTTCTCCGTAAGCCTGCTCACAGGGATTTTTGTCCACACTGACACAACATCAGCAATATCGCTCTCTGTTATAGTTATGCTTCTGCCAGTTCCCGAATTCTTCTTTGCAATTTTTTTGGATAGTTCTTTCTGCCTGGTGCGTATCTCACCTGCGGCTTCTATATCTCCCGCTATGATCGCAGCTTCAAGATCTTTATCCAGAGTTACAAGTTCAGCTTCAACAGCTTTTTTCTTCTCCTGTGCATGTCCGATCGTTGAAAAGCCAAGCTTTTTGCGCGAACAAGCCTCATCCATGAGATCTATCGCTTTATCTGGAAGGAATCTGTCCGTTATATATCTTGTGGAAAGGTCTACAGCGGCTTCCACGGCATCATCACTTATATCCACGCCATGATACTGCTCATAACAGTCCCTGAGTCCTTTCAGGATCTCCACAGCCTCATCCCTGGTAGGTTCATTCACATATACCGGCTGGAATCTTCTCTCAAGTGCAGCATCCTTCTCTATATATTTTCTGTATTCATTCTGGGTCGTGGCACCTATCATCTGTATCTCGCCCCTTGACAGAGATGGTTTAAGGATATTTGAAGCATCTATTGCACCCTCAGCACCTCCGGCACCTATAAGCGTGTGAAGCTCATCCACAAATAATATGACATTGCCGTCAGCCTTGACCTCATGGATAACCTTCTTTATCCTGTCCTCGAATTCTCCACGATACTTTGAGCCTGCCACCATACTTGACAGATCAAGAGAAAGCAGTCTCTTTCCCCTGACAGTCTCAGGTACATCATCATGGGCTATGAGATACGCTATTCCCTCTACAACCGCAGTTTTGCCAACTCCGGGTTCTCCAACCATGCATGGGTTGTTCTTCATACGTCTGCTGAGTATCTGAAGCACACGCTCTATCTCTTTCTCTCTGCCAACTACAGGATCAAGTCCTCCCATCTTGGCCTCTCTTGTGAGGTCTCTTGAATACTGATCCAGAGTAGGTGTAGCTGTGCGCTCAGTATTCCGGGACTTTTTCAGCATGGAATATTCTTTTTTTGCAGAATTGGCATCATATCCACACGCCATAAGTATATCTGTATATACTTTCTGTACATTCACATTTTCCGAAGCCATAAGCTTCATTGCCACACAATCCTTGATTTTTATAAGTGCGATCAGCAAATGTTCGGTTCCAACCTCGTTTGATCCGAGCCTTTTTGCCTCATATTGTGAATCATCCAGTATCTTTCTTGCACTTTTCGTGTATTTATCCTTTTCGCCAGTGACAACACCGCCCGGCTCCAGCGTAAACTTCAGTGCATCAATGATCTTGATTATATCCAGTCCATTTGCATTCAGAATGCTGTACGCAGTTGTATCAGAGACAGATGCCAGGGCAACTATCAGATGTTCGCTTCCCACGAAATTCTGTCCCAGTTTCTTCGCTATGCGGTTTGCCTCCTTTATCACTATCTCGCTTTCTTCGCTATATGGTAATTTCATTCAATTCACCTCTAATCCATGATTGCTTAATTAATAGCGTGCTTCATTACCTGTCATCATGCTTCAGCATGATGACCTGCGCACGCATCAGCGTGCTTCATTATAGCATATGTATTACAGAATACAAAAGAGGTTTTGAATCAAAGTATTTCAAAACCTCCTCCGTTGTTTCGCCGGATCACACCTCCGGCTCATATAATATATTCAAATGAACCTATTACTGCTCGTCTATCGCTTTTCCTATATCATGTCTCATATATTTGTTCTCAAATGTGATCCACTCTGTAGCTGCATATGCATTCGCACGAGCCTCAAAGAGATCCTTGCCCTTTGCTGTAACACCGAGTACACGACCGCCATTTGTCACGATCTGATCACCGTCAAACTTTGTTCCGGCATGGAATACAAAGTAATCATCCTTGCCATCAAACTTCTCAAGACCACTTATAGGATAACCCTTCTTGTATGACACAGGATATCCATCAGATGCAAGAACTACACACACTGCTGCGTTGTCCTCAAACTGAAGATCTACCTTATCGAGTGTTCCGTCGATACATGCCTCCATGACATCGATGATATCATTCTTCATACGTGGAAGGACTACCTGAGCCTCAGGATCGCCAAATCTTGCATTGTACTCAAGGACCTTAACACCGTTAGGTGTCATCATAAGTCCACAGAACAGAACTCCCTTGAACTCTCTGCCCTCTGCCTTCATAGCTGCCATGGTTGGCTTGTAGATATTCTCCATGCAATACTCGTCTATCTCTTTTGTATAGAAAGGACTTGGTGAGAATGTTCCCATTCCACCTGTGTTGAGTCCCTGATCTCCATCCTTTGCTCTCTTGTGATCCTGTGCTGAAGTCATAGGCTTGATGGTTGTTCCATCACAGAAGCAGAGGACTGATACCTCACGTCCTGTCATGAACTCCTCTATTACCATGGTATTTCCAGCTGAACCAAAGTGCTTGTCAAGCATGATCTCTTTGACACCTGCCTTTGCCTCCTCAAGGTCATTGCATATGAGAACGCCCTTGCCAAGTGCAAGTCCGTCAGCCTTTAAAACTATAGGAAATGAAGCTGTCTCGAGATATTTCAGTGCTGAATCTGCGTCTGTAAAGTTCTCATAAGCTGCTGTAGGTATGCCATACTTCTTCATGAGATCCTTTGAGAATGCCTTTGATCCCTCTATGATAGCAGCATTTGCGCGAGGTCCAAACGCTCTGATTCCAGCAGCCTCAAATGCATCAACCGCACCAGCGACGAGTGGATCATCCGGTGCTACAACAACCAGATCTATCTCCTTCTCCTTTGCAAATGCAACCAGCCTGTCAAAATCCATAACGCCTATATCAACGCACTCTGCAAGTGCTGCGATACCTGCGTTGCCAGGTGCACAATATATCTTTGATACCTTATCACTCTTTGAAATACTTGTAACTATAGCATGCTCTCTTCCGCCGCTTCCTACTACCAATACTTTCATGGATATTCCTCCTGGTCATGTCAAACTTAAATCTTGTGTTTCTCTCTGAAAACTATTTATTAATTCTGAGTCTTCCTGTCGGATTCCTCTATATCTTATTTCTGGAAACCATTCAGAAATTTTCAGATTACTCCTCAACTACTGCAATACCATCTTCCACATGTACCTTGCCGTGAGCTATCTTGTCAATGACCGCCGGCATGAGCTTCCACTCTGCCTGCTCCATCACACGCTGCTGCAGGATCTTTGGTGTATCGCCATTCTTTACCTCAACAGCCTTCTGCATGATGATAGGTCCCGTGTCTGTGCCTTTGTCTACAAAATGTACTGTGGCACCTACCACCTTTACACCTCTTGCAAGGGCTGCCTCATGAACTTTGAGTCCATAATATCCTGTTCCGCAGAATGAAGGTATAAGTGATGGATGTATATTAATTATCTTGTTCGGATATGCATCTATTACTATCTCAGGGATCACCACAAGATATCCTGCAAGAACCACAAGATCCGCACCGGTCTCCTGAAGCTTTGCGAGAAGAGCCTCATTGAACTTCGCTCTGTCATCGTAATCCTTAGGGCTTACTACATACGCCGCGATTCCTGCCTTCTCCGCTCTCTCAAGTGCAAATGCATTCCTGTTGTTGCTTATGACTGCAACTATCTCTGTATCTGTTATGACTTTATTCTCTATGGCATCTATGATGGCCTGAAGATTTGTTCCGCCACCTGACACCAGAACTGCAACCTTTAGCATAAGTCTACTCCCTTTTCACCAGCTACTACTGTACCGAGAACAAATGCCTTGTCGCCGGCAGCCTCTATAGCTGCAATAGTCTTGTCTACGTCTGCTGGATCTATAGCAAGGCACATACCAACACCCATGTTGTATGTGTTGTACATCATGTGCTCGTCTATGTCGCCCTTCTTTGCAAGGAGCTTGAATATAGCTGGAATCTCGTATGAATCCTTCTTAACCTGTGCACGCACACCGTCTGGAAGCATTCTTGGAATGTTCTCATAGAATCCACCGCCTGTGATATGGCTGCATCCCTTAACTGTGACACCTGCATCCTTTACAGACTTGAGTGCCTTTACATATATTCTTGTAGGCTCGATGAGTGCCTCACCGAGGGTCTTGCCCAGCTCGTCATAATATGTATCAAGAGACTCCTTTGTCATCTCGAATACCTTTCTTACAAGTGAGAATCCATTGCTGTGCACTCCGCTTGAAGCGATACCGATAAGTGTATCTCCCGGCTTGATGTTCTCTCCTGTGATGAGATCTTTCTTCTCTACAACACCAACTGCAAATCCTGCAAGGTCATACTCATCCTCAGGCATAAGACCTGGATGCTCTGCTGTCTCACCACCTACAAGGGCAGCTCCTGACTGGTTACATCCCTCTGCAACACCGCTTACTATAGTTGCAATCTTCTCAGGATAGTTCTTGCCACATGCTATATAATCGAGGAAGAAAAGTGGCTCTCCACCAGAGCATGCGATATCATTCACACACATTGCCACTGCGTCGATTCCGATGGTGTCATGCTTATCCATAATATAAGCGAGCTGAACTTTTGTTCCGCATCCGTCTGTTCCTGACAGAAGTATAGGCTCTTCCATATCCTTGATCTTAGCAAGGCTGAAAGCTCCTGCAAATCCACCGATTCCGCCAAGTACCTCTGGTCTCATGGTAGTCTTGATGTGCTTCTTCATAAGCTCCACTGACTTGTATCCAGCTTCAATATCTACTCCGGCATTCTTGTAATCCAATTTCTTGTCCTCCTGTTATCTGTTTTGTAAATAGCGCAAGAGCGCTGTTTTTCAAATATTCCCATAAATTATAGTTTATATCGAATACTTTGTAAAGATTGATATGATTACAAATTGATAAGGTCAATTCAGTGTGATATAATACAATGTAGATTTTTGTATTGTCAGCACAAACATAACAGAAGATAATTTTATCATAGAAGATTTAAAGGAGTGCCCACATGACTAATAACAGACTGAATATCGGTATATTTACATGCCACCTTGATAACGACTATACGAACGAAGTGTGCAAGGGTGCTGAAGCTGCTGCGTGTGAACTGGATTGCAATCTCATTGTATTCCCAGGAATGTTCCTCAGCGCATCTTTCTATGATCCGGCAAACCAGCTGTATGATTATCAGTACAACTCTATCTTCTACTATGCACACCCTGAGTGTCTTGACGCTCTGATCGTCTCCACGGGAGCTATATCATCTTTTCTGTCAGAGAAGGATATCGATACCTTCTTATCACATTTCAAGGGAATCCCAACCATCACACTTGAAGAAGAGATTCCGGGATATCCATGCATAAGGACTGACAACTCAAGTGGTATGAGGACCGCCATCGAGCACCTGATCAGGGAGCACGGAAAGAAGCATATATGTTTTGTAGCAGGCAAGGAGGACAATGACGACAGTGAACAGCGTCTCGGAATATACCGCAGCGTTCTGGCTGAAAACGGAATGAACGTGAAGGACAACATGATCGTCCACGGCGACTTCTCAGAATTCTGCCGCGACGAAGTAGCACAGCTCATAGATGCGAATCCAGATATGGATGCAATAGTATTTGCAAATGACCACATGGCCATGGGCGGATATGCTGAGATGAAGGCAAGAGGAATCCGCATCGGTGAGGATGTATCCGTTGTTGGATTTGACGACGCCACAGCATCTGTCAATATGGATCCTCCACTCACAACAGTCAACATCAATGCATGTGAGCTGGGACACAGGGCTGTGTACGGCGCTGTGAAACTTGCCAGAACCGGGAATGTCCGTTCAGAAGTCCTCGACTCACATTTTCTCAGAAGACTTTCATGTGGCTGCAGATTGTGTTCTGAAAGAGATATAGTCGAAGGTGACGATGATCTGTTCTCCCATGACACAGCAGACATAGTATCTATACTCTGCCACCAGTTGTTCAGCGAGATATCAGATTCCTTCTATTACAATGCGGTGATAACATCATTTGACGCCATTTTGACCGATATTGTGACCGTTATAAAGGAATCCGACGAATCCATATCACAGTTTGATATAATCGACAAGCTGATGAATATACTGAACTCAGATCTGACACGCTTCTATTCCGTGCAGAAGATTGCTTACGTATTCAGGACTCTTACATCCATAGTGTCAAGCTGTCACCTGTCACCGGACAAGAGACTACAGTTCAGCAGACTGAACGCAGATATAACAAACGCCATATCGCTGTTCATATCGAACAGACTGTACAGCACGATTCAGTCCAACAAGATGCTGAGCTGGTCATCCATATACATAACAAGAGACACTCTGACATACGGAGAGGATATAGATAAGACCTACTCTTCTATCCTGAACAAACTTCAGGGACTCAACTATGATGGAGCTTACATATATACTTACGACGATCCTATCCGCATCACCGAATCGGGAAGCTGGGATGTTCCGAAATCCCTGTTTCTCCAGGCGTTCTACAACCAGAACAACTGTCAGGTACTATTCGGCGAATCGAGAAGAGTTCCGTCAGTAGAGATATTTGACAATGAGTACACATACTATGACAAGAGGTTTACTTCCGTCATAGTCCCTATATTTACAAATGACGACCACCTGGGTCTGTTCATCTGCAACACAGATGTGGACAACTTCAGCAGCATATACTCCACAAGCCTGCAGCTCGGAGCTGCACTCAAGTATATGACACTGCTCCGCGAACAGAACATAACCCAGGAGCAGCTCAAGATGTCTCTGAATGAGATCCATGAAAAGAACGAGCTGCTGAACCACCTTTCAACATCAGATGAGCTCACAGGAATATACAACAGGCGAGGCTTCATGGAGAGGGTTGAATACTACATCAACATTCCTTCAAACCACGGAATGAAAGCTATCCTGCTCTTCGCCGACATGGATTCACTGAAGGTTGTGAATGATAAGTTCGGACACAAGGACGGTGATTTCGCCCTGAGGAATATCGCCAACATCCTGTCCAGAAGCTTCGGACCACATGATGTCATCGGAAGGATCGGCGGCGATGAATTTGTATGTTTCGCATTTATCAAAGATTCTGATTACATAGTACAGGTTCAGGAGAAGATAAAGACACTGTCCGCAGAGCTGAATGCGACATGCGGCAAGCCATATTTCATTGAGATGAGTGTTGGTGTGACAGAGTTTGTCTGTGACGGAGACCAGACCATTGAGGATCTTCTCTCCCAGGCAGATAATGCCCTCTACTCGAACAAGCGATACAAGAGAATGTCCATCATAAAATAGAAGTCATAAAAGGACTTTAAGGTATAAAAGAACTTCATCCGGCACTTTGGAATTTTTCAATATTTTACAAAAAACAAAACGGCTTCAGCCCTTTATTTATCTGGGCTGAAGCCGTTTTTCATCAACACGTTTTGTCCTATAAGTCTCTTTTATCCTATAGCTCCCCTATAGGTCAGACTTTTTTCTACAATTTTTCTGTCCTATACCTTCATATTTTCAAAGCGCTAAGCCTAAGCCTCAAACGCCTCGTTCAGTTTCTCTGTACCCGGCAGGGCAAATCTTCCATTTTCTATGATAGCCGTCTTGGTGCCATCAGGATGAACGGAATATATTCCGCCTATCTCATCATATGGTATAGTGATATCTGTGTGGCAGTTAAAATACGCCTTCGCTACATCTGTCTTTCTGAGTATAGAACACTCATTGTCCTTGGCAACGATCTCCTTGCCGTCTGGATTGTACAATCTGTTGTCCTCACTCCAGCTATAACAGGTGTCTCCCACTGCAAAGTGAGGTCCCATCTTCTCCACAATAAGGATAGGAAGCTTGTACACTATATCGTACTTATTTGCCATGACATATGCCGTGGTATTTGTTCCTATTGCAAATTCTCCTATAGGCAGCGTATCCCGTCCGCCGAGGAGATTCTCCTTTATGAATTTCCTGTCAGCCTCTTCGTCAGCATAATTGTCACAGGTGTAATCCGCTATCCTGCCATCCTCAAATGTCAGCTTCAGATTTACGTATTTTAATCCGTTAAGGAATACCTCGCTCACATTCAGCACGCCGTGTGTACCTGTAAGCTTAGGTGATGTAAACACCTCTCCCACCGGAATGTTGACATCAGCCACGCAGTTCTCGAAATTGGTCTCCTTTGACGGATCCTGCAGGTCATGCATCATCACAGTCATGTCAGTTGAATTATCCCCCTGACCAATGACACGTACATAAGCAGCTTTGTCAAGCTCATCTATGATGTGCTGATGTACTTTCCTGAACAGATCATTGTCAAGTGTGTTTATCCTGACTGTCTCCCTGAATATCTCTCTGTAATTGTCACCGATCTCTGATACAGGGTATGCGATTATTGTGAAACTGCATTTGTCCTGGGCGATATATTCATTTACGATCTGTGAACTCATGGTCTGATATTCCACCTGGATCTCCTGCTGTCTCTTGTCAAGAACAGGATCATACTCGCAAGTTTCAGGCTCAAATGGTGCCTCGCCGAACACTTCCACAACCGCCGGGCCTGCATAGACAGAAGCCTCGTATGCCAGGCTCTTATATGCCTGTCTGAGTACCTCGAGTTTTCTCTCCATGAGCTTCTTGTCCATGAAAAGCGCCTCATCCATCCTGTGATCATACTCAAGCTGCTTGTTTGGCACACTTGACGAGTATCCTATCCTGTTGATCAGTCGCCTGTTGATACGTGCTGTCGCATAGCGGTAACATATCGGCTCCAGCCCCATCTCCCTGAACTGAAGTATGGCAGCTCTGATCATCCTCTCCTGGCCGAGGAAATATCTTATGTTCACAGTCTTTTTCTTCGACAGATCTATACCGGCCGCCTCAAATCCAAGCCTGTATCCCTCAGTGAAGGTATGTGCCATGGAATCTATCTCATCCTGTGACAGAGAACTAAGGAATATGGCAGTGTCAAGTTCATTTGACCCAACATATTCTCCGTATCTGTAGAGGTACGACACATCCTCAAGATCACTGTTCATGATGATGTCAGTCGCAAATGAAAGATCCGGGGACAACTGCTCCTTTATCCTGTATGAGATAAAATACTCTGCATAATCATTCTCAAAATAATATATTGCTGACTCCAGCTCTTTTACACTGAAATCATCCTGGAACATGAAGTATATCTGCACAAAAAGTTCTGCCAGCAAAGTTATGTCAACTACCCTACCCTCAAATGCATATACTGTCATTCCTCTGATCTCGTTGTACACAAAACCAAGAAGCTGTGCAATCCTAGCGATCTCTTCCTTATCTCTCTCGTAGTCCTTATAGAATTCTTCTGTTATATACCTGTAATTGGCATAGCTTGTGTTGTAGTTATCTCCGAGTATGTCACTGTAGAGACCGTGGTTCATAGCCTGAAGCTGGGACAGACTTCTTCCTGCAGCTATGTCATCCTTCACCAGTTCAAGCACATCACCTATCCTGGCTATAAAGTCAGCTACATGGGTAAAATAATCCCTGTAAGGCATCTTTACAACATCCTCATGAGTTATCTGTCTGATCCTGTGTATCACCAGCTCATAACGCTCTTCTATATCGTCAAATTCTTCTGTAAGATTGTTGTAATAATTCATCCTGCATCCTTTCCTATAATCCCATCAACAAAAATATAACAGATATGGCAAAAACCACTATGTTAAGTATGATAGCCATCTTCTTTGCAGTGATTCCGCCGTTGTCTGCCCTGTAACCTATTATCGAAAATATCGCACCGGTGAACGTCATTATCATGGCACTCACCATAAGAACTCCATACACCCTCTGGACTTTTCCCTGAGTGGCTATGGATTTGATAATAGATATAAGCACGAACAGTCCGCCGAATCCACCGAGGAAATAACTTATGATCGAATCCGTCGGCAGCCCCGGCGCCGACACTTTGAAATCTTTACTTCTTTGCATGATATCTCCTAAGCAGCTTTGCCGAAACATAATAAATACAGTATCCTATGATTCCACCAAGAGTGTTCATGATTATGTCATCCACATCAAACACACCGAGCTTGGTTATGTACTGTACGACCTCTATCGCCAGGGAAAACCCAGCCGAATACAGCAAAGCCTGCCAAAATGTCGTATTCTTATTTCTCACCCATCTGAGCAGCATGCCATATGGGACAAAAGCAATTATGTTGCCATACAGATTCAGAAAAACGCTCCATCCCGTCATCTGATCTCCATATGTTATAAAACGTCTTATCTCCTGAAACGGGTACAGATTATATCTTCGCTCCTCGTATCCGCCTCTTCCAAACATATCACTGAATATAAGGAAATAAACTATACAGATAATATAAAGCACAAACAACACAGAACAAATTATTCTGAGTTTTTTTCTATCTATTTGCTTCAAAATAATACTCCTACTATGACTGATCAGCAGTACGCATCTCCATGATCCTGTCAAGAAGAACGTCTGCGCACTCTTCCTTTGACATCATTGGCAATTCACTGATCGCATCATTTGTTATAAGAGTGAGAACGTTGGTGTCTACACCAAATCCCGCTCCCGCGACTTTTAAATTATTTGCCGCAATCATATCTATATGTTTTGAATCTATCTTTTTCCTTGAATTCTCAATGAGATCCCTCGTCTCCATCGAGAATCCACAGATGATCTGATTCTTTATCCCCTCGTTCATTCTCTGGGTTCCAAGTGCCAGAAGTATATCCTTCGTCCTTGTGAGAGGTATACTCATGTCACTGTCTTTCTTCTTTATCTTGTGTTCTGCAACCTCTGCCGGCTTATAATCAGCCACAGCTGCAGCCTTAATGATGATGTCCTGCTCCCTGCTTCTGGACATCACAGCATCATACATATCCTGGGCAGATGTTATGTCAACTACATTCACAAATCTTGGCGGATCTATCTCCACCTTTCCTGTCACCAGAGTCACATCTGCGCCCCTGAGCATAGCCTGCTGTGCTATGGCATAACCCATCTTTCCTGTGGAATGATTGGTTATATATCTGACAGGATCTATGGCCTCCTGTGTAGGTCCGGCGGTAACAAGAAGTTTCACACCCGCCATATCTTTTTCCTTTGCTATGGCTTTCAGAATGTAATCCTGAAGAACCTCCGCATCGGGAAGTTTGCCCTTGCCAGTATCACCACATGCAAGATATCCCGTGGCTGAATCTACTATCTCATATCCATAGGATGCAAGTTTTTTTATGTTATCCTGAACTATAGGATTCTCAAGCATACCGGTATTCATTGCCGGAGCGATGATCTTCGGGCATTTTGCCGGCATGATGGTCGTACTTAACATATCATCAGCAATTCCATTTGCGATCTTGCCTATGATATTTGCCGAAGCCGGTGCAACCATGAACACGTCAGCCTTCTTTGCAAGGGAGACGTGTTCAACGTTGAACTGGAAATTCCTGTCAAATGTATCCACAAGACACTTATTGCCCGTCAGTGTCTCAAATGTGATCGGATTTATAAAATTCACAGCATTTCTGGTCATTATCACATGCACATCTGCATGTTTTTTCACAAGCATACTGGCAAGATTCGCAATCTTATACGCCGCAATACTGCCTGTAACGCCCAGCACAACTGTCTTTCCACGTAACATAATTATTCTGTTATCCTTTCTTTATTCATGAAATCTGTGCAATACATGATCGCATACAGATCCAAGCAGAAGATCTTACAGGTTTTCGATAAAGTTATCTATGAGTCTGGCCTTGCCAAATTTGACTGCCATGGCACACAGTACATGTCCCTCAGCCTTGTCTATGGACTGCATGGTGTCCATATTTACCATCTCCACATAATCTATGGTTGCCAGTGGCTCTGCTGAGATGAGATCCTTCATGGCTCCAACTATCTTTGCAGCCTCTCTCTCTCCGTCTGCTATCATACTCTGTCCAAGCTTAACTGCCTTGCTGAGTACAACTGCAGCCTTTCTCTCCTCTGGTGTGAGGTAGATATTTCTTGAGCTCTTTGCAAGTCCGTCTTCCTCTCTGATGATAGGACAGCCAACTATCTCTATATCAAAGTTGAGATCCTTTACCATTCTCATGATGATCGCGAGCTGCTGTGCATCCTTCTGTCCAAAGTATGCTCTGTCAGGTGTAACTATGTTGAACAGCTTACCGACAACTGTGCACACACCCTTGAAATGTATAGGTCTTGTCAGACCACAGAGCGCATTTGGAAGACCTGTCATATTGATAAATGACACAAATCCATCTGCGTACATCTCCTCTGGTTCAGGATTAAATATGATATCTGCCCCTGTCGCCTCACAGAGTTTTGCATCTGCCTCAAGATCTCTAGGATAGCTCTCAAGATCCTCGTTTGGTCCAAACTGTATAGGATTGACAAATACACTTACAACTGTTCTGTCATTCTGCTCCACTGACTTCTTTATAAGACTCTGATGTCCCTCATGAAGGTAGCCCATAGTTGGCACAAGACCAACTGTAAGTCCCTGCTTCTTCCACTCTTTAACCTGTGCTCTTACTTCTTCTATTTTCTTTAATATGACCATGATATTTCTCTCCTATTCCTAAGTACCTGCCCGGGCGGGTCAGATACGTATGTCTTCAGTATGATTTATTCTAATACAGCTTCTCGATAACCTCGTCATCGATCTTATATGTATGCTCCGGTCCCGGGAATGTGCCGGCATTTATCTCATCTATATATGCCTTAACAGCACCTCTCATGGCATCGCCCACATTTGCAAACTGCTTGACGAACTTAGGAACAAAGTCTGAGAACATTCCAAACATATCCTGATTTACAAGTACCTGTCCGTCACAGTAACGTCCTGCACCTATACCGATCGTTGGTATGCTGATGCTCTCTGTCACTATCTTTGCAAGCTTCTCCGGAACGCACTCGAGAACGAGCATGTATGCTCCTGCCTCCTCAACTGCCTTTGCATCCTCTATGAGTTTCTTCGCAGCGGCCTCAGTCTTGCCCTGCACCTTGAATCCGCCAAATGCATTGATGGACTGAGGTGTAAGTCCAAGGTGTGCACATACAGGTATGCTGGCCTTGACGATCGCACTGATCTGTGGACACATGTCCTTGCCACCCTCAAGCTTGACCGCACCTGCACGGCCCTCCTTCATGATCCTTCCGGCATTCACAACCGCATCATACACACTTGCCTGATATGACATGAACGGCATATCTGTTACAACCAGCGCATTCTTCGCACCTCTTGCCACTGCAGCACTGTGATGGATCATGTCATCCACTGTAACGGAGATCGTATCCTCATATCCAAGTATCGTGTTGCCAAGTGAGTCACCCACAAGTATAGTGTTGACTCCACACTCATCAAGTATTTTTGCTGTGGTGTAGTCATAGGCAGTGATCATAGAGATCTTCTTGTCTGTTCCCTTCATCTGCATGAGTGTTGTCGTTGTGTTCTTCATAATTATAATTCTCCTATTCCGTCCAAAGCTTCTCGTAATTTCCCATAGTCCCTGTCACCGTGTTTCTTCTCTGCGACAGACACAAGGCATCTGGACACTGCGATATAAGCATTCCTGACATCACCGTCAAGCACCTGAAGATGCTTTATGACCGTGCCTGTATCACATCTCTCCACCGGACCTGTGAGGCTTTCAACCGGACCTTTGTCCGCAGCCGCATTTGCATTTCCAAGGAAGAGTGGTCTGATCGCACGCACTGCCTGCTCCTCTTCAAAGCCACACTGCATGAGCAGATCCTGTGATACTGCCAGAAGACCTGTGACGAGATTGCTGGCAAAAACCGACGCACTGTGATACTTCACCTTATCTGTGCCACTTATGCGCACACAGTCATTGCCAAAGGCTTTTATCACATCACAGATAGCATCTGCATATCTGTCATGGCCTTCAACTGTAAAAAATGCTCTGTCCAATTCTTTGTAGGATTCGTACTTTGAACTAATTGCATACATAGGATGAATCGAATAACCAAAGGCACCAGCCTCTGTTATACCTGAGAAAATATCTGATGTCATGGCTCCACTGGCATGACATATGATCCTGCCCGTAAGGTCAAGATCCTTCATCTTCTCCCACACTTCAGATATACTTCCATCCGGAACTGTGAGAAATATCACATCACTATATCCGCAAAGCTTCTCCAAGCTATCGTATGTAACGGTGTCGGTAAATGAAGCTGCCTCCTCTGCACTTTCTATGTGGGCACTGTAATAACCGCTCACACTGAGTCTTTCTCCATTCGGAAGGATAACCGCTGATGAGGTGCTCCTCTGCGCGATATATCTGCCAAATGTGAATCCAACTTTTCCAGCTCCAACAAATCCAATCCTCATACTATCACCTGCTTAAATCTGCATGTAAATATTAGTGAGCATCCCTTTACAGGGATAAATTCAGGTACGGTTTCTTTCGAATACCATCCACTCCACATACTAACATTACATTTTTATGTTGTAAAGCAATAATCCCTCAAAAAGGGATCATTGCCATGTCTACCTATTACTTGAATTTCTCTATAACTTCTTCATTTGCCTTCATGGCAGCCTTTTCCATCTCTTTTCTCTCATCCATGAGTTTGAGTCTTATTGACTCATTGTTCACACCGATGATCTGGAGTGCAAGATATGCAGCATTCTTGCTTCCGTTTATGGCAACTGTCGCAACAGGTATTCCTGAAGGCATCTGAACTATTGAAAGGAGTGCATCCATTCCATCAAGTGTAGCACCTGAAAGTGGAACACCTATTACAGGTATAACTGTCTGGGATGCAACAACTCCAGGAAGTGCGGCAGCCATTCCTGCTGCGGCTATGATAACCTCTGTGCCGTTGTTGTTTGCCTCCTCTATGAACTCTGAAAGTCCGGCATGTGCTCTGTGTGCTGAAAGACATCTCACATCGACTTCCACACCATAACCTTTAAGTATTCCAACCGCTGGCTCCACCTTTGAAAGATCACTTGTTGATCCCATGATTATTGCTACTCTCATCTTCATTTTCCTCTTTTCTTTATTTTAATTTTATTTATATACTGTTGAGATACTGGTCGATCATCTCACTGGATGTCTGATAATCTCCCATATTCAGATATTCCCTAAGGGCTGTCAAAAACTCTGTGTCGATATCTCCATACTGATATCTGTCAATATCTCTCATGATTCCCTCAACCGGCTCTCTGTCTCCAGCACGTAAGAATGCCCTGAGCTCCTTGAGTTTGCCCTTGTTTATACCCTCTTTGAATTCTTTTTCAACGGCCTCGGTCTCATCCGTATGCTCTATTCTCGCCATATATTTGTCGATCTGCTTGAAGAAATCGTTCATTATGGCTACGAAATCCCTGGTATTATCCTTCGCATACTGCTGGTTTCCTATATTTATAGCCGACTCAAGATTGGCTGCCTTACGCTCTATTCCGTATGCACTTATATTCGCACTGCTGCTCTTGATGTCATGTATTATATTCTTGTATCTTCTGACATCGTCGTCAATATACGTCCTGAGCATCTGCACCTCATCCCGGTACTCATCCCTGTAGCTTCTGAGGAACATATTGAACGTCTGGAAATTGCCGCCCATGGCTCTGACCGCATCCTCAACCGCCACGAATCTGCCAAGAAGAACCGCATCCTCTATATAATTGATATCGTCCTCGGTCTGGGACAGCTCATTGTCCTTCTCCTTTATCTTCTCCTCAGATATATATGTCCTAAGCATAGCCTCCGCCTGATCCAGCTCGATAGGCTTTACTATGACATCGTTGAATCCGGAAGTGAGTATCTCCTCTCTGGATGTATCAACCGTGTTCGCCGAGAGTGCCACGACAGGAAGCTTCTTGAATTCCTCACCGTCGAGATTCCTGATCTCCCTCACGGTATCAAGTCCATCCATGACCGGCATAACCGTATCTATGAACACCATGTCATAGTTGTTCACCATGACGTTATCAAGCGCATCGAATCCAGAAGTTGCCACATCGCAGGCAAGTCCATATGTGTCAAATATAGTCTTCTCAACCTGAAGTGTGATCTCCGAATCATCAACTATGAGAATGCGAACATCAGGAAGCCACAGATGGGAATTGGCATTTCTTCTCGCCATCTCCTTCCTCTTGCGCTCATTGTAGTTTACATAACTATAATCAAATACCGACTGCTTGATACTGAACCTTATGGTAGTTCCGGCTCCGTATATGCTCTCTGCGCTTATGCTTCCGTCCAGCATACGCACAAGCTCCTTTGCTATAGCAAGGCCAAGACTGACTCTGAACATTCCTATGTCTGATTTCTCATAGGAATCATCAAGTTCAAACAGAGTGCCAAGTCTTTCCTCTTTTACGCCAAGTCCCGTATCCGATATCTTGAAATCAAGGTATATCTCATCATGATCTCTGTCAAATATCCTTGAGATCTCTGTCTCCGGCTCCTCTATGAGTTCTGAATACTCGCTTACAGTATAGTCCTCAGCCTCAGCTTCATCAGAATCCTCATCCGCTCTCCTTGCAAGACGCCAGTCGACATCCACACTTATATATCCCTCTTTTGTGGTACTTGCAGACCATGCAAATATGTTCTCAAGTATCGTCCTTACAGCAGCCATATCTCCTATAAGTCCATTCGGGATGTTGTCCTCAATGCTGACCTTGAGATCCACCAGATCCCTGTTCACCGCCGACTTGAATTTCTCGGCAAGCTCATCTATGAGATCCGATGCAAAATACTGATTGTATGCCGGATCAATGATGTCATCCTTGAGATTTGAAAGTCTTGATATACCATCTGACATATCAAGGATCTCTCTTCCTGCTGCATACATAGCACTGTACTGTGAATACTCCTCACTCTGCACATCGCCGCAGTTTCTCATGGCCATCTCCGAGATGGCTATGATATTGTTCAGCGGTGTTCGTATCTCATGGTTCAGATAGTTTACATAATCATTCTTCGCCTGATTTGACTTCTCCGCCTCTTCACTCTTCTTACTGAGCTCCTCAACCTGTTCATTCTGTCTTCTGAGAAGTCTGAATATACTTCTCGCCACCACGATACCTATCAGTATGAGCAGCATGACTACGAGAACTATCAGAAGCTTTGCAAGATTTGTCTCAAAAAAGCCCAGTTCCTTGTTTATCACAAATGTCAGAGGCTCGTCACACTCTATGCCGTCTGCATTCTTCGCAGAGAGGACAAATGTGTATGTGCCTCCCTCAAGGTTGGTGTATTCAACCTCCATCCTGTCATTTCCGGTGAGGGTACGGCTCTCGCTCTCAAATCCCTCAAGATGATAGTCAACAGTGATGTCTGCTCGGTTTACATAACTAAGAACTGAGAACTTTACCGTGATCCTGTTCGTATTCTTTGGCACATCTATGTGTCCATCCAGATCTGAAAACTGGTATTCCGATCCATCAACCTCCACCGATGCTATACGAACCTTTGGAGCAACCTCATTCACATATTCTGCGCCGAGATTTATCTTGCACAGCCCCTCATCACAGCACACATACACTATTCCTGTCTTGGAGACATAGTTGGTTGATTTCTCCACTATATTTGATATGATTCCATCGTTCTTGGAGAAGCTTATGTACTCCGGATCAGCACTGCTAAGTATATCCTTCTCGTAATACCTGTACATTCCTCTTGAACCAAATATCCAGAGATATCCGTCATCGTCAAGTATCAGATCATATATACTGTTCGTATTATCCACAGTGGTTATCTGTCTGACTGTACCTTCCTGATAATATAGGCCATTGTCTGTTCCTATCCAGAGTCCGCTGCTGCCCTGAACCATGGACGACACAACACTCATCTTCTGGTTGTCATCAAGGCTTAAAGCGCTCACATTGTAGTCATCGTCCACAATAAACACTCCGGCTCCGTTTGAACCCGCATATAACTGTCCATCGGCATCCACATACAGACTTATGATATCCGGATTGTCAAGGCCATCCATTCTTGAAAGGCTCTTTATGACATCATCCTGACCTATGACTGAGATACCATTCTCGGTTCCCACAGCCATATATCCAGATCTCATCTCTGTCACACAGTTCACAGCATTGCTGATAAGTGAGGACTCGCCTCTGTTAAAACACTTGTACTGCCAGTTCCTGCTTACACGGATAACACCGTATATCTTGTACGTGGCTATCCACAGATGATCCGAAGAGTCCACATACAGATCTCTTATACTTATTCCATACAATTTGCTTATGAGCTCATTATCACTTGCAGAGATCAATTTGCCCTTGGAATCAACCACATAGAGTCCTTCATCAGTTCCTATGAACAGATTGCCATTGTAGCTGGTTACACAGTTGACGATGGAATTGCCTATGCCGTACTTCATCGTCACATCCTGAAACTTGCTCTGCTCAAGTAAAAGAAGGCCTTTTCTATATGATGTGAACCAGTAGTTCCCCTCAAAATCACAGGTCATATCACTCATTGACTCGTTGAATTTGAGGCTTCCAACCGTCACGATCTTGCCTTTGGATGTCAGATAGCCAACACCGTCATCGGCAAGCACCCATATACGGCTTCCATCAGAATACATCCTGTTAATTCCGTGAAGGCTTCCCGTATTTATGACAGACACTGTGCCCTTTGCAGTTATCTTGAGTATGCTGTATCCGGCAGAACCGTAATACCTGTTTCCCCTTGCATCAACGTACAGTGAATTTATATCGTCTATACCGTACTCAGTCTTCGATGATACGATAATCTGTCTGTCGGCATACACAGTTATGAGAACATCATTATTTGCAACGGCATATACAGTTCCATTGTAACCGGATATGTTTCCTATGCTGAGACCCGATATCCTCTCATCTGTGATCGTCTGGACGCCATCCTTATCCATGCAGTAGATTCCTGACGAACATGCCATCCACAGATTCTTGTCACTGTCCTCATACATTGCATTGATGGATGACACACCGAGATTGTACATCTCAGACACCCTGTGGAATGTTCCGTCATTGTACACATACAGTCCATAGTTGTCTGTTCCGACATACAGCTTGTCATCTGCAGTCAGATAAATGCAGTTGATGGAATACTTTGTTCCGTCCTCATTTGAATCCAGCGGAAACAGTGTAAATTCACTTCCGTCATATCTGTATAGTCCATTGTCTGTTCCTATCCATATATATCCACTTGTGGACTGGCATACGCAGTTGGCTGCGCCGCTGTCAAATCCCTCGTCATCTGCAAATGTCCTCTGGTTGTAATTCGATGTAAAATTTTCATCAGCAAACACTTCAAGCCGTGACGACATCACAATCGCCACGGCTATCATAGTCACAAGTATTGTAAATTTCCTAAGCTGCTCTCTCATTTATTCCTCCGAAAATCCCCGGGAAATGATCACGCCTCCTTGAGGAATGCAACATATCCCTTCTTGGTCTCGTATATATCAGCCTTGGATGTCACTTCCCATGGAGCGTGCATGTTCAGCACCGCAACGCCACAGTCGATGACTTCCATTCCATACAGTGAAAGTATATATGCGATCGTTCCGCCGCCGCCGACATCAACCTTGCCAAGCTCTGCTGTCTGGTATGTGATCTCGGCATCGTCCATGATCTTTCTTATGGCTGCCATATATTCTGCATTTGCATCGTTTGAACCGGATTTACCTCTTGAACCGGTGAATTTGTTGAATACCATTCCCTCGCCAAATATAGCTGCGTTCTTCTTGTCAAATGCAGACTCAAATGTCGGATCAAAGCCGGCAGATACATCAGATGAAAGCATCCTTGATGATGCAAGACATCTTCTGAGTGACAGTTCTGAGAAATCTCCCATGGCATTCATGATCTCTGCAACAGTATTCTCAAAGAAATGTGACTGCATTCCTGTTGCGCCAACACTTCCTATCTCTTCCTTGTCAGTCAGGAGACAGCATGTAGTCTTATCAGGTGATCCAACTTCCAGCATGGCCACAAGTGATGTGAATGCACACACTCTGTCATCCTGTCCATACGCCATGATCATGCTCTCATCTATGCCACAGTTTCTTGACTTTCCGGCAGGAACTATCTCAAGCTCTGCTGAGAGAAAATCTTCTTCCTTCATGCCATACTTCTTCTCCAGAAGTTCAAGTGCTGCTTCCTTGACAGCCTCCTTCTCCTTTCCTGCCAGAGGTCTGCTGGCAAAAAGGATATCAAGCTGCTCACCCTCGATGACAGAATCCGCTCTCTTCTTGAGCTGCTCCTGTGAGAGATGTATAAGCAGATCTGTGACACAGAATACAGGATCGTTCTTGTCCTCTCCTATATTGACATTCACAACCTCTCCATCTGTCTTTGCTATCACACCGTGTATCGCAAGTGGAAGTGTAACCCACTGGTACTTCTTGATACCACCGTAATAATGTGTGTCAAGATATGCAAATCCGCCCTTCTCATAAAGAGGATTCTGCTTCACATCCATTCTCGGGGAATCGATGTGTGCTCCAAGTATATTCATTCCCTTTTCAAGTTTCTTCTTTCCTATGGTGAACATTGCTACTGTCTTGTTCATCCACACAGCATATACCTTGTCGCCTGCCTCTATCTTCTCTTTGTTCTTGATGATCTTCCTTATATCGCGGAAGCCCTTATCCTCGGCCTGTTTAACTATCTCCTTCACGCACTCGCGCTCAGTCTTGCCGTTGTCAAGGAATTCTCTGTAGTCCTTGCACAGGCTCTCAAGCTCCTTGATCTCATCCTTTTTGTATTTACTCCATGCATTTTTCTGTGTCATGATCTATACCTCCTTATATTGAGCATCAGCCATTTTTTGTCCGTCTCAGGCAGTTTGCTGACACATCATCACTCGCTATAAACATCGGTGTCTATATTCGTTGTAGACTTTATCATAGTGTTTCTTCTTAGTATGAGGAACATGGCTCCCGCTATCACAAAATATATTATATACACAATGTACGACTGAACCATGGTAAATCTGAATATGATATACCCGATTGCACACAAAACTATGGCTGTCACTATCGCTATAGCCATGTTGAAGAATGCATTCAGATTGCCTCTGAGTGCGCCATACTCGTCCTCCCAGTCAAGCTTTGGATGGGTGGAATCCAGAATGGTTCCCGTGTATGTGCATATTCCTGAACAGATAACTCCGATCACCACGTAATATATGCTGTCGACCAGACTGCAGTCCATATATACACACAGTATAGCTGTGGTTATGATTATAGTCACACCGCTGAATATCATGCTTATCCATACCTTGACACGCACCTGGATATCATAAGCCATAGGGATGTGCTTCATAAATGATATATGACTTCCCTCCCTTGTAAATGATGTGGATGCGATACTGTTCATCGCTGTCGCAAAGAATGCCACAGCCGTAACTGCTATGAGCATGATAGCATCTGAGAGGAAATATCCCTTTTCAAATGTAGTTCTGAATGACCTGATGGAATCAGCCGTCGCAGGTATATTGAAAAGTGCGATCACAATGATCGGCCATATGACATTTACAACCACGCAATATTTTCTGTACGCCGGCGTTCTGACCAGTGTCTTTACTTCCTTCTTCATATATGACTTAAAAGGCGTGTTTATCGCAAAGCTTTCTTCCTTTATCCTGTCCCTGTTTCTCCTGCCGGATCTTCCGGTGGACGACACAAGGTACACACCCTTAAGGTAAAGTTTGTTACCGAGGAATAACAGCAATCCTATACATGCAGCATTCACCAGAATGAACAGCAGCATATAAAGTATACTGTTCTCTCCAACCGCCTTTAAAAAGAGCGGAACGGTGAAAAATACCTTATTCATGATATTTATAAATATATTGTCACCATTTTTAAGACTGTCTATGTAATTATTTATATTTACAGAATCCATCTGTGCAAATGACCATGCAAAAAGTCCTGCAAACACAGCTATGGCTATTCCCACCATAAAATCCACGTTGCGGAGAAGCTTCGCCCTGCTGAAAAATGCCATCACGATAAGTGAAAATATACCACAGTAAACAAGTGGCAGCACCGGGAGCAGAAATACTCCTATCAGCGAAGTAATAACTGATACGATCTTTATGTCCGCCGCAACAAAATATCCTATAAATCCACAGAACAGGATCATGAACTCCATAACACTCTCTGCAAAATATGCATGCGTGAATTTGGCTGCAACAAGCTCAGCCGGCTTTACAGGAAGCGGCAAAAGGTGATCCAGATCTGACGAAAAATAAAGCAGATTGAATATGACCATTATGCTGAATATGACTCCAAATACAGACATCAGCTGTACCACAAGGTTGAGTCCCTGCACATCTCCGCCTGCCTCTCTGAGTGCTGAGGTCATAATATAAACTATAAATCCGACCACGAAGCAGCACGGTATCATGATACAGCACATGGCGATAATTCCCATCACTTTGTAGGTCTTGGCCTTCTCGCCGTGTTCAGGCATCTCCATGTCGTTATTCTTCGTGATCATTTTGAGCAGCGTTCTAAAATTCTTCATGCGTCATCTCCACAAAAATCTCCTCAAGAGATTTGTTCTTATGCTGTGCCTCAAGCGCCTCAAGGGTCCCCTGATATATATCCTGTCCCTTGCGTATCATGATTATCTTATCACATAACTTCTCTGCCACCTCAAGAACATGTGTTGAGAAAAATACACAGTTGCCTGCATCTGCGTGCTCTCTCATCATCTTCTTGAGCTCATATGCAGCATTAGGATCAAGTCCTGTCATAGGCTCGTCCAGGATCCATACAGGTGGATTGTGCACAAGTGCAGCTATGACCATCATCTTCTGGCGCATGCCATGTGAATAGCTCACCATCTGTCTGTTCAGGCTGTCCTCCATGCCGAATCTCTCCGCCATCTGCTCTATCCTCTTCTTGCGGTCATTCGTGGATACCCCATATATGTCCGCAATAAAATTAACATATTCAAAACCTGTCAGTCTGAGAAAGATATCAGGATTATCTGCTATATATCCCATGGACTGCTTGGCCTGTATTGGTTCTTTACTCATGTCATGGCCATTTATCACAACCCGACCCTCTGTGGGCATGAGTATTCCTGTGAGCATCTTGATGGTAGTCGTCTTGCCTGCTCCGTTCTGTCCGACAAATCCGACTATCTCACCTTTGTTTATATGGAAACTCAGATTGTTCACCGATACAAAATCCCCGCCGTACACTTTCTTCAGATTCTCCGCTATTATCATACGTTTATCCTTTCCCAGATCATAATGACATTTTTGCCACCATTTATTATACCAACTGAAAGGGCTGTTTACAAGTTTACTGTTGTGTCAAGACAGAATGAATATATAACTTTTTCCTTAACTTTTAGTCCTGTCAATTTTTCAAGGACATCTGCGTATTTTTCAAGCTGGACATGATACTTTGTGACCAGATCCTGCACATTCTTCACGGTGTCAGTCTTGTAGTCCATGAGCACTATCTCTCCGTCTTCTATAAAATACGCATCTATTATTCCCTGCACCACTATGGTCTCATCTCCGCAGTCACGGTATGCACTGTTTATCTCCCCGGGAGTCATCATCATGTAAAACTGTCTCTCCCTGAAAAGCCTGCCAGAACTGTCTGCTGCAGCCATTCTCTGTCCGAGCTCACTCTGTATCATCTTGTGTATCTTTTCAGGGCGTATCCGATCCCTGTACACATCATCAAACAGCCCGAGCTCAAACACACGGAGGACATCCCTTTCCGCTCCGGAGACGTCTGTCTGGCCAAAATCAGCAAGCTCCATGATCTTGTGATATATAGTTCCTATCTCGTTGCCATGAACCACACGCTCTTCGCACATAAATGCGGGAACCGGAGCATTCTCCTTCCGCTTGTACACCTTCTGCACGCTGTTTCCGGCGGATTCGATCTCCTCGCCCTGTGACTGGAGTCTCTTGATCTCAGTTATGGACATCTTGCTCCTAAGTCCGGAACTCTTATAGCCATACTCGTATTCTATACCCTCACGTATCTTGTCACACAGACTGGCATCCACACTGCTCTCAGTTTCAGATTTCTCTTTATCTTCTGTATATATTTCATTCTCAATCAAACTTTCATCAGATGTCTGGGCGTCCACATCATCCGGGATTCCGACAAAGCTGTCAGCCTTAACAGTGTCAATAACAACATATTCATCACATTCCGTGTAACAGAGAGCAGTATAGATCCACGCTGCATAACATCTGGCACTCATGACTGCTGCATAGTTCATTCTCTTACCAAGCACATAACTCCGGCAGTTCTCAGTGAATGAATCCATGTCCTTAATGCATGCCGTCATGTAAAGCTTCTCCTTTGCCCTTGTGAGCGCCACATACAGAATACGCATTTCTTCAGCATAAGTCTCCGATCTGATCGTGTCTGTCATGACCTTTCTGATAAAAGAATCACGTTTCACACGGGATTTTACATCGATCTGATTGCACGCCAGATAATAGTCCTGATGGACGAGCACATTCTCCTTCATATCCATCTGGTTGAACTCTTTGCCAAGCCCTGCCACAAACACGATCGGGAATTCCAGCCCCTTACTCTTGTGCATGGTCATGACCCTGACAACATTCTCATTCTCACCCACCACGTCAGCCTCGGCAAAGTCCAGATCATTTGTCCTAAGCTCACTCACATAGCGGATGAAGTTAAATACACCCTTGCTGTTCTTCTCAAAATCATCAGCCTTGCGCATGAGCATATCTATGTTCGCCTGCCTGCGTTTTCCCATAGGTCTGGCACCTGCGAACCAGTAGTATCCAGTCTCATCCAGAACATACCTTATAATGTCGCTTATAGACATATAATTCTTGTTCTCCTTCAGATAGTCCAGCATGTTCAAAAATGCACCGAGCTTCTTTACAGCGGGGATATCCTCCCCCTCATGGCATTCCATATAATCCATGACCTTGTCGTACAGTCTCACATTGTAATCCTTTGCATCCTTCTCATACTGAACTCTGTACTCACCCGCAATGCGCGCAAGTTCCTCCTCATTAAGTCCTGCAAGAGGCGACCGGAGAACCGCCGCAAGATCTATATCAACATAGCTGTTGTCGACAATGGACAACATGCTTACAAGAACACTTATCTCGGCAGCATCAAAATATCCCTTCTCGCTCTCTATATAAAGAGGCACTCCGACAGCCTCAAACACCTTCTCATAATCTGACGACGCAGAGGAAACACTTCTGAGCAACACAACTATATCCCTGTACTCGGCTTTTCTCTTCCCGCCGTCCACAAAAACAGGCTCCGGGCCATCGACGATCTGTTTTATCTTGCCGGCTATGTACTCAGCTTCAACCTCAGTCTTTGTCACATCTGTATATGGATCCACTTCACTCATATTGTTGTCTATAAGTATGAGTTCTGACTTAGGTCCCTGATACACATCAGCAGGCTCAATCATGACATCCCCAGAGATTGCATATCTTGAATTGAGCTGCGCCGCTGCGTCATATTCTATATCCCCGATCTCACGCCTCATGACCTGTGAGAATATAGAGTTCACGGTCTTTAACACATTTATCTCACTTCGGAAATTTCTGGACAGAAGTATGCAGTTTCCAACGGCATCCGCCTTTGCCTCCTCGTCATCCGCAAGTCTTACATAAGTGTCATATTTGCCTATGAACAGATCTGGTCTTGCCATCCTGAATTTGTAGATACTCTGCTTCATGTCTCCCACCATGAACATATTGTTGATGTTCTCTCCATGGCCGGCCACACTTCCGAGTATATATTCCTGTATAAAGTTGCTGTCCTGATACTCATCTATAAGTATCTCCCTGTATCTTGCAGCCACCTCACGCCCAATCTCAGATGGCACAGGCCTGCCATCCTTCACGCCATCGCAGAGTATTCGATACGCAAACTCCTCTATATCATGGAACTCGAAGAGATTCTTCTCCATCTTCACCTTCATAAGCTCATCCATATAAAGCTCAGTCAGGTCGAGCACAGCGGTAAGTGTAGGCGCCATCATCTTCATCTGGCTTATTATGTCGTCCACGTCTACAGAATAGGCTATGATATCATTTATCATCTTCTTGTAGACTTCACGCCTTGCCTTGATCATATCGCGTTTGTCCGGATCTGCGTCAGCGCCGGTAGTCACCAGCCTGTCAAATGCGTAACATATGCTCTGTCCGTCCGCATTCTTCTCCATCTTCTGCCCCGCAGGCCTGATAGATGCGCTGTATATGTCGCAGAGCACAAAGAGATCTCCCTTTTTCGGGTCAGACAAGCCACCGCAGCTATTAACCATATCCTGTATCATCAGTACATCCTGATCTATCCTGAGGCCATACGCCGCAAGGCCGTAACTTTCTGTGGCATATTTCTGGCACTCCTTTGCCATATCCAGTGCAGCGCAGAGCATGCTGTGAACCCGCCCTGCAAATGCTGCGACCATCGGCATCTTCATAACCGCCTTGCGTTTTTCCTGAACCGAAGCGTCATGATCCACTCCCAGAGTCAGAGCGTGTCTGGCATTTTCTATCCACTGGTGCGGATCCGGATAACTGGATATAGCACCCATTATCTTTTCTATGATATCTGTAATGGCTCCATCCTTCTCCTTTGAGGCAAATGTCTTCACCAGGTGCAGAAATCCAGGCACAAGATTCTCGTCCTCATAGCACATCTCCATGACCTGATCGCAGACATCCTTTCGGATGATCTTCATCTCAGTGGCATCCCCTATGTCAAATGCCGAGTCGAGCTGAACCTTTGCAAAATATTCCTTGACTATCCGAAGACAGAAACTGTCTATCGTACATATCTCGGCATGATTGATGAGCGTCATCTGACGGATCAGATGCTCATCGCTCCTGTTATCCTTCTGCAGCATGTCTATCTTCTTCTGCAGCTCCCTGCCAACTTTCTCTTTCATCTGGGCTGCCGCCGCATTGGTAAATGTAACAACAAGGAGTTCATCCACATCCACCGGCTCATAGCCTTCTATCCGTTCTCCTCTGGCGTCAAAACCTGACACCATCTGAATGATCCTCTCAACAAGCACAGCCGTCTTTCCGGAGCCAGCCGCAGCCGCAACCAGAAGATTGCCCTTTCTGGTGTCTATGACATGAGCCTGCTGGGGCGTCCACTTTATTTCATTTTCTACTTTCTGCTCACTGCCCATATCATCAACTCTCCTTTCCCGCATCTTCTGCTGTCTGGCCCTCATCACCTGATTCTGTCTTTATCTCCATTCCAAGCTGCGCCGCCCTGACTTTAAGCTTCTCAGCACCGCTCTCTATATCCCTCAGTGTCTCCTCAGCATCTGCCAGTTTTTCCGCGGCAAGCTCCAGATCATCTCTCATCTTCTGTGTAGCCTTATCACCCCGGTCATCCACTTTCTTTTGCGCCGTATCATACTTCTTTCTGGCACCGTCATACTTCTTCTTGACCTTTTTTATCTCATCACCCAAACTCTTCATAGCCTTTGATATCTGTTCTATCTCATCAGACTTCTCATGATAGGCATCCTGCTCTTCGCTGTATATACGGGAATATCTGTTGCCTGAATATTTATCATCAAATGCGCACACACCCTTAAATCCGCAATACTTACATGCATTCACATCGCCCTGTCTGACAGGATTTATGTCTATCTGTCCCTTAGATATCCCGCCGCCAAGTCTTTCTATGTTCCTTCTGTTTGCCTCCATCAGATCCATGATGAGTGTCTCCTGAAGCCTCTGGGCAGTCTTTACCGTGGCCATATTTCTATCCATGACTGACACTGTTTTCTGGCTGTCACTTACTATTCCTGAGTACCTTGATTCGCTTAACAATGCTCTCTCAAACGCGTCCACAACGACATTTCCAAACTGCACGTTCTCTTCAGTCTCAAATCCGGATTCCTGCTCGTTGTATCTGACCTTATCTCCAAGTCCAGTGACATCTGCCACAGGATCGGCAAATGTATAATAGAGAAGTCCGCCGACATGGACCCTGCCAACTACATCCCCATGCTTCTTAAGCCGTCTCTTTTCCAGCTCATATGCTATGGCACCGTATGTCACAAGCTGCATCTGAAGACCTCCAAGCACCTTGTCTATATCTATTACCTTATCCGAGGATTTGTAATCGACTATCCTGAAATATGCCTCGCCATCACCGCTGTACTCATCTATTCTGTCTATCACACCGTTAAGGCTCATCGTAAGGCCATTTGAAAGACCAAACACATAATCATCTATTCCATCCTTTGCAGTGTTGAAACGTCTCTCAAAATTGTCCGGATGCATCTCACCGCACATTATAAAAGTTCTGAGAGTCCTGGTCGTCCTGACAGCGATATCGGCAAGCAGTTCTCGCATATATCCTGATCTGGAACTGTCCTCAAAGAAAGCCTGTGCCTCCTCGGCGGCAGAGCTGTCCGCAAACTCCACGGTCTTTTCCATAAGCTCATCATCATCTATGTGCACCCAGTCATTCTCCCTGAATGTCTTCACGTAATTGAACACCTTCTCCATGGTGCTGTGGAGTATATTTCCCACATTTGCCGCATTGATCTGATAAGTCTCCCGCTCGGTAAGTCCCAGACCATAGGTCAGGAAATATTTGAACTGGCACTCGGCATATCTCTCAAGTCTTGACACGCTGAGGGCAAGGTTGTCACCGTAGATCATCTTCACCACATCAGCGGGCAGTTTCATGGCCGAGTTGGTAAATGAACGGCCAGCCGCTATGGCGTCTATCTGCCTGCCACACCCCATATCCAGGAGCATCCTGCTGACAAGCTTCCATGTATCATCGCTGTCATCTTTTTCCGATCGATCTATCACATACTTCAGGGCAGAGTTCACCGTCTCAGGGATCTGGGCATCCGCATCATAATCCTGCGTAGCGATATCCGGGAATATCCCCCTCACCCTGTCCACAAGGTATGAAGGCTTGGACTCTCTGAAGTCCTCACTCATCTTCCTGTACACGATATATAGCTGATCCGAAGGCTTGGTCATGATCGTATATATATAGAACTGCTCCGTGTAAGCATTTGTCCTGTCAGAAGGAGCCAGGGTGACTCCGCACTCCTCAAGGCGCTGTCTATCCGCCCCTGAAAGTATCTTGCCTTTCTTTGCAGGCTTCGGTATGATTCCTTCATTTACCCCGGTGAAGAATACGACCTTCACATGGTTGAGCCTCGATCTGGTCATATCGCCCACAACAACCCTGTCCACAGTTGGCGGAACGATTCCGATCTTCATATCTGTGATTCCTGTATCAAGTATGCCTGCATATTCACGGACAGTCAGCTTCTCATCGCCAAGTATAGTCACCATCTTGTCCATGAGGGTGATCATCTTGTCAAATATCTGACCGTAGGCATCACCCTCGTCAAATCTCTCCTCACCGTACAGCAGCTCCTTGCGCTTTTCCAGCTTGTCCCACACGCCAAGCTCCATGAGGAAATGATATAACGACTCCGTATAAGTGCGCACCGTATTCTTGGAAGCAGGACTTGTCGGTCTGAACACATCTATATACTCTGTTCCAAATATATCCATGATCTGTGATCTTATGGAATTCATATCTGCCGCATAGGCTGGATCCTTCTCATCGGTTATCTCCTTCTGCCAGCCCTTAAGGCCTCTGAGATTGCGCTTTAGAGCATAGTTTTCCATGCGTTCCATATCGTCACGGTCAACATCTGTCATACCGGATTTCAAAAGCCTGAACACACTGTCAAATGAGAAATTGTCCGACATGACAGCAAGGAAAGCCCTGACGGTGTCTGAACATGGATCACCGGCAAGCGCAGCATTTTCATCTATGAACACAGGTATCCTGTACTCATCCATGGCCTGTCTGTAATAGCCCGCCACATCGCTCAGGTCTCCTGCCACAACTGCGATATCTTTATATCTATATCCGTGATTTCTGACGAGATCCCTTATCTTTGAAGCTGTGAACATTGCCTCATTCTTTGCCCTGTCCGTGGATATGAGCTGTATGTTTTCCGTGATCCCATTTCTTTTTCCATGTGGATATCTGAACAGATTTTTCTCAAGCTCCGCCAGCTCGGAATTTGCCCTGAAACGGTATGGAACCTCGCCGCTGCACATGACCACATTCTCAAGTATATCAACGTGCTCCTCCTGCGCTGCCTTGCACAGATCAATCATAGTTTCCTTTGTAAGTCTGAACAGCTCATACTCCTTTGGTCTTGCAAGACTTATCTGATCCGGAGCTATGTCAAATACAAATGTGATACTTCTGACATGACCCATCATCTTCCTTATCAGGTTCATCTGGACAGGTGTGAAACCTGTAAATCCATCAAAATACAGATGGCTGTCCGCAAGGATCTTTGACCTGTCAAGATTGTCCGCCAAGAGCTCAGTGAGCTGCTCCGCCACTATATAGTTGTCCTGCGAATTGTACTCCTCAAATTTCTCGTATATGAGGCGGACATCGTGAAGCTTTCTGTAAGTCGGAGAATCCTTGTCCATCAGCTCCATGGCCTGGTCAATGTCAGTTCTGTCAACCGCATACTGGAACAGCTCCGACATCATGGACTTCATCTCATCCACAAATCCAAGCTTGTTCATATAGCTTCCGTAGACAAGCAGTTCATCCTTCTGCTCCATCAGTATCTTCTTGATGAGCATGCTTTTTCCGAAATCCTCAAGCACTTGTCCGGGATTCACCGACAGTTCATCGAACACCCGGTACGCAAGCCGGTTCAGTCCTATGGCATCTATGTTCATGGTTCCATGGCGTGGATGCCTTGTCACTATATCTCTCTGGGCTTCCATGGTGAACTGCTCCGGCACAACATAAAAATAATTCAACGTATCGCATGCCATGGACTCCCTAATGAGTGTGTCCAGAACATATTCCGTCTTACCCGACCCGGCTGCACCGAGCACAAACTGTATCGACATACGCAAATCTCCTCTCTGCTAAACTTCAAATAAAACCGCATAGTTTATCACATACCTAACGTCATAAAATCTGATGCCCCTGAATAGAATGTATAAATAAAAAGCAGGGAGATCAAACTATGTCATCAACAAAATTAATAGTGTTAAAGTCAAAAGAACTGATCTATACAGCAATCCTTCTCGCACTTATCATCGTGTTTGTGATCATAATGATCAACATGTTCAAGGACAAAGATGATGCCAATAGTTCCGGTAAAAGTGTCCAGACTTCTGCACAGACCGATCCTTCTGACAAAGTCTCCGAGATCCGATATACCCCGGGAACATACACATCACCTCTGGTCCTCGGTGACAACACTTTATCTGTGATGGTCACTGTGGACGAAAACTATATCACCGACGTGTCATTCAAACAGGTAGATGAAGCTGTAACAACCATGTACCCACTCCTTGAATCATCACTTGAGGACATCAACACACAGCTTCACTACATATCATCCGTAGACGATATCACTCCTTCAGGAGACAACACCTACACCACCAGACTCATAGTCGATTCCATAAGAAATGCCCTGACAGATGCAGTTGTCAACTGACAAAACTCCTCTATCCAAAAAGGACAGATATGTATGTAACGCATTTATAATACATACGTATCTGTCCTTTTTTTCTGCGCCACTGCAGTATCACGTTTTTCATCCTGCATCAGCCCTGTAAACGCCGCTGATCCTAGTGCTTTGGCACCACGTTGTCCTTATCCTTGAAAATGCTCTCAGCAGGCACATATCCTCTCACTCTTGACACAGGATATATGTTGCTGTGGCATCCTATGACCGTTCCCGGATTCAGCACACTGTTGCATCCAACTTCAACATTGTCGCCAAGCATAGCACCGAATTTCTTAAGTCCCGTTGCAATGTCAAATGTCTTTCCGCATGACATTCCTTTCACATGAACAAGAGTCTTGTCCGACTTAACATTTGATGTGATGCTGCCAGCTCCCATATGGGACTTGAATCCCAGGATCGAATCTCCAACATAGTTGTAATGTGGAACCTGCACATTGTTGAATATGATGACATTCTTAAGCTCTGTGGAATTACCGATCACACAGTTCTCGCCCACCAGGACGCTGCCTCTGATGAACGCACCAGGGCGCACCTCAGTACCTGCGCATATGACTGTCGGACCAAGTATGGTTGCTGTAGGATATACCTTGCAGCTCTTGTGGATCCACACATTCTCATCAACCTCGTTATATTCATCCATGTCAAGACTCCTGCCAAGCTCCAGCACAAAATCCTTGATAAGAGGTAGCGCCTCCCATGGATATGTAAGCTTTTCAAGCATTGGCTTTGCCATAGTCTGATTCAGAGTGTAAAGTTCCTTTATTGTTACAACTGACTGTATATCTTCCATAATAATTCTCCTCATATAAATTTGATAGTAACCTTGAGTTACACCTCACGCACTTTCACTTACTATGTTATACACCTTTATTTCATTATGCGCAATTATTGCGGATCCGTTTTCACCGCCTTCGCTTCTGACTTTGTGTCCTTTTTCGGTGAACCGCTTTTTGTGTAGAAAACCTTCGTCCTGTCAAACACACCGGTTATCCCGTTCTGGTTCTGTATCTGCTTCACAAGATTCGTGTACTTCGTGACAAATGTGGTCATCTTGTCCGTATATTCCTGCCTGGATATCTGTCCCTCAGCCACACCTTCAAGCCCCTTCTCCCAGCTCGCCGTGAGATCAGCTCTTAAAAGGCCATTGATAGAATAATACACTATGTCATATATTATCTCACCCAGAAATGTCGGTGTAACTATCTGCGTCTTCTTGTTCAGCGATATGTATTTGTTCTTCTCAAGCTTCGTGATAATTCCGTCCCTGGTGGCACTCGTTCCGATTCCGGCACCCTTGATCTGCTCTCTGAGCGCCTCATCCTCGATGAACTGTCCCGCATTCTCCATTGTCAGGATCAGCGAACCTGAGTTGTATCTCTTAGGAGGTGATGTCTCGCCCTCCTTTATGTCTATATTCTGTACCTCAAGCTTATCACCTTTTCTTATCTTCGCCAGCCTCTCAATGAACTCTCTGCTGTACTTTGGCTCGTCCTTCTTCTTGGAGAAACTGTTTGCGGCAACTTTCAGATACCCCTCACTTATGAGATACTTGAAATTGGCAAATAACTTCTCGCCATTCTTTGAGAGTGTCATGGCCACCTTCTGATACTCAGCAGGTGGGTAGAATATGCTCAGGAATCTCCTGCATATGATCTCATACACCTTGAGCGCAGTCGGCGCAAGGCTCTTTAATGCGCCAAATCCCTGACCTGTCGGTATGATGGCGTAGTGGTCGGTGATCTGTTTGTCATTCACATACTTGGTCTTTGCTATGCCCTTATATGTGCCGCTCTCCATCGCCCCCTGTGCAAACTCACGAACCGGCTGGAAATTCTTAAGGCCCGATATATTCCTGCCAATCTCCTTTGCCACCGCAGTTGAAAGCACTCTGGCATCGGTTCTCGGATATGTGACAAGCTTCTTCTCGTAGAGCTCCTGAACTATCTTCAGCGTGTCGGACGGACTTATCTTGAAGAGGGATGAACAGTCATTCTGAAGCTCCGCAAGATTGTACAGCATCGGCGGCTGTTTCTTCTCCTTCTTGCGCTCTATCGCCTCGATGACAACCTCCGGCTCGCCCACCTTAAGCTCCTCAAGCAGCTTTTCCGCCGCAGCTCTTTCCTTGAATCCGTTCTCTTTATATAGAAGCGGCGACTCGAAATACTTTGTGCCCTTGACAGCCTTCCACTCAGCGTCAAATGTCTGGCCTTCCTCGCCCACATTTGCCACAAGCCTGTAGAACGGTGTCTTGACAAACTCTCTTATCTCACGCTCCCTTTTAACGATGATCCCAAGTACACAGGTCATGACACGGCCAACCGC
Source organism: Coprococcus sp. (assembly GCA_016297325.1). Taxonomy (GTDB): domain Bacteria; phylum Bacillota; class Clostridia; order Lachnospirales; family Lachnospiraceae; genus Coprococcus. The sequence continues at coordinate 37,310 of JAEDGW010000002.1, forward strand.
TATGACACATCTGTCCATGCCGAGATATCTCTGAACCACATTTGAAAACTTGAGGGACAGTGCCCTTGAGAAGTTGATACCCATGAGATAGTCCTCCTGGGCTCTAAGGTACGCCGCATCGCTCAGGCTGTCATACTCTGAGAGCGGCTTTGCCTCTCTGATACCTCTGAGGATCTCTTCCTCCGTCTGGGAATCTATCCACACACGGCGCTTCTCTTTACCGGTCACATGGGCCATGGAGTCAACCAATCGGTATATATACTCTCCTTCGCGTCCCGAATCCGTTGCGACATAGATACAGCCTATGTCATCTCTGTTCAGAAGTCCCGCCACGATGTTGAACTGCTTCTTCGTATCTGGCAGCACCTCGTATTTGTATTCAGTTGGAATAAATGGAATCGTTGTAAGGCTCCACTTCTTCAAATTCGGATCATAGGCGTCCGGATAGCTCATGGTTATCAAATGTCCCACACACCATGTTACAACCGCTGTGTCAGATTCCAGATAACCATTTCCCGCATTGCCCTTCACCCCCAGCACATCCGCAAACTGTCTCGCCACGCTGGGTTTCTCTGCTATATATAAATTCTTCAAATTCTGCTCCTATTCTGATGTCAATTCAGATAATACATCACAACGCATTTTATTATCATATCAAAATATAATAGAAGGGGCAAGTAAAAAAGCACCCCACCTGCGACATGCGCAGGCAGAGTGCCCTTAAGCAATTTTATATAGAATTTAGAAGGTATTTGAAAATCAAACTGTATCTTACTGCTCGAACAGAAGCTGCTCATATGTTGGGAATGGCCAAGCTGTCTTTGGAAGTTCCTTCTCAAGCTCATCAGCAGGCTTTCTCACTGAGTCAAATGCTGCAAATACTGTGTTGTGGAAGTACTTAGCCCAGGCCTCTGTATCTCCCTCATAATCTGCTGCCTTTGCAACCAGCTCCTCAAGGGCTACTGTAGCGCTCTTGAGCTCTGTGAGCTTCTCTGAGATGGTGTTCAGAAGTGATACCTGAACTGTAGGATCAATTCCGAGAGCCTTAATCTCTGCAGCACCCTTTGCAAGCTCTGCCTGATATTCCATAACGGCTGGGATGATCTCCTCATTTGACATCTCGATCATGGTGAGTGCCTCGATGTTGATCTTCTTTGCATAGTTCTCAAGCATTACATCAGCTCTCGCCTCAAGCTCTGCCTTGTTCATGACGCCAAGTCCCTCGAAGATCTTGACGCTCTTGTCTGCTGCAAGATAAGGAACAGCGTCAACCATGCACTTGATATTTGGAAGGCCACGCTTTGCTGCCTCCTCAACCCACTCATCTGAGTAGCCGTTGCCGTTGAAGATGATTCTCTGATGTGCTGTGAGTTCTCTTCTGATGAGTGCCTTGCAGGCTGTCTCGAAGTCTTCTGCGCCCTCAAGCTCATCTGTCATCTTCTTGATCTGATCTGCAACTATTGTATTTAATACCATCATTGGGAATGCGATGGACTGTGTTGAACCAACCATTCTGAACTCGAACTTGTTACCTGTGAATGCAAATGGTGATGTTCTGTTTCTATCTGTGGCATCCATTGTAAATGTAGGAAGTGTTGATGCACCTGATACATATGTCTTGCCCTTTGGCGACTCTGTTGCCTCGCCCTTCTCGATGATCTGCTCAACGATCGACTGAAGCTGCTCTCCAAGGAATGCTGAGATGATTGCTGGAGGTGCCTCATTAGCTCCCAGTCTGTGATCATTTCCTGCTGATGAAGCGGAAAGTCTCAGAAGCTCTGCATTGTTATCTACTGCTGCCAGAACTGCTGCAAGGAAGAACTGGAACTGAAGATTTGTCTCAGGATGCTTGCCTGGATCGATGAGGTTCTCGCCCTCGTCTGTTGAGATCGACCAGTTGTTGTGCTTACCTGAACCATTTACACCGGCAAATGGCTTCTCATGGAGTACACACTCAAGGTCATGCTTTGCTGCGATCTTCTTCATGGTTGCCATAACCAGATGGTTCTGATCTGTGGCGATGTTGGTTGTTGAGAAGATTGGTGCAAGCTCATGCTGTGCAGGAGCAACCTCGTTGTGCTGTGTCTTTGCAAGGATACCGTACTTCCACAGCTCCTCGTTCAGCTCTGTCATGTATGATGCGATCTTATCCTTGATCGCTGCGAAATACTGATCGTCAAGCTCCTGTCCCTTTGGAGGCATCGCTCCGAAAAGTGTACGTCCGCAGAGCTTAAGATCTGTTCTCTTTGCAAATTTCTTCTTGTCGATCAGGAAGTACTCCTGCTCAGGACCAACTGATGAAGTAACTTTCTTGGCTGTTGTGTTGCCGAACATTGCAAGAGCCTTAAGAGCTTCCTTGCTGATGGCATCCATTGAACGGAGAAGAGGTGTCTTGTAATCAAGTGACTCTCCTGTATATGATGTGAATGCTGCAGGTATGCAGAGGATACATGTTCCCTCATCTGTTGTCTTTACAAATGCTGGTGATGTACAATCCCATGCTGTATATCCTCTTGCTGCACATGTCTCACGGAGACCGCCTGAAGGGAATGATGAAGCATCCGGCTCTGACTTGATGAGCTCCTTGCCTGTGAACTGGAGGATAACGCCGCCGTCACCGACTGTGCTTACGAATGAATCATGCTTCTCTGCTGTTGTCTCTGTAAGTGGCTGGAACCAATGTGTATAATGTGTTGCGCCAAGCTCCATTGCCCATTCCTTCATGGCTGCTGCAACTGAATCTGCGATTGATGTATCGAGAGGCTCGCCCTTGTCAATAGTCGCCTTGAGTGACTTGTAAACTGCCTTTGGAAGTCTCTCTCTCATGACCTGATCTGAGAATACGTGTGAGCCAAATACGGCCGAAATTTTGTTCATCATAATTACTACTCCTTTTCTTGATTAAAAATGAATCCTTGACGTATCCTCAAAAAAAGAGAAAGGTGTCCTCCTTTTTGAGAACACCTTTGTCCATTTCTTATCATTTAATTGTTAAATATAAAATACTCCAAATATTTCTAAAAATCAACCCCTAAATTTAATTTTTTTAATCTTCGTATGATTTTATGAATGCAATATTTGCTTTTTCGACGTCTGAAAGCATATCTTCAGTGAAGTCAGCAGGATCAATTGTAGGATAATACCATGACTTGCTCTCAAAATATGCCCTGATCTCAGCGTCATTGAACTTACGTCCATGTCTTGCATATATCTCATTTCTAGCAAGCATCAGTGTATGGTCATCAAGTCCCCTCACATCGCTGTCAGAGAGATATCTTGTGCTGCTGTCAGGTATGATATAATCACCATTTGTCACAGTGCTGCTGCCTGTATCTGAATCACCGTCCAGATAGTCCTCATACGCCTTGATCGTCGATATATTTGCCTTCTCCGTCTTGCTGAGAACTGACTCACTGAACTGATCTGCAGGAACAATTCCGGCATACCATGCCTGACTCTCGAAATATGCCCTGATATCATCATCCTTGAACATTCTTCCATGGCGTGCATATATCTCATTTCTCGCCAATGTCAGATCAGAACGTGATATACCCTGAAGATCACTGTCTGAAAGCATACGGCTGTCACTGTACGGAATTATGTAATGTATATCCACATTCGCAGAGTTAGGATCCTGAAGGTCAGCCTTCTCGCCCTTGCATCCTGTACCGCTTGCGGTGAGTTTGTCTATGCTCATGGTGCCAATCTCACCTGTAGTACCGTCAATGGTAACTGATATAGTTATGTCAACCTTGCCATTTTTTGCCTTGCCGACCTTTGCTGATGGATTCTCAAATCCATACACAAGCTTACAGTAATCAACCGCTGCGCTTGAAAGCTCTGCATCTGTATATCCCGCATTCTCACCGCCGCTCTGGACTGATCCATTTGTTCCGGCCTCTGTGGAAGCATCTACAGATGTAGTTGCCTCTGTGATCTCCTCTGACGCTGCCTCTGTGGTTACCATTGTATCCTCTGTTGACTTTGCCTCTGTGATCTCCTCTGTCGCTGCCTCTGTGGTCACATTTGTATCCTCTGTAGACTTTGCCTCTGTGGTCTGCGTCTCTGTAGTTCCTGATGTCTTCTTGCCGAACAGTTTGCCGCCAAATATGATCAGGCAGCCGACTCCGACTCCGATAACCACTGCAGCCACTATGATACATACGATGATCATCGTGCTATTCTTACCGCCATCACCGTCAGGCTTATTCAAGTTGTTACCGCCTCCTGGCTGTGGTGACTGATTCATGCCTGACTGCTGATTCATATTCATCTGCTGCGGCTGATTCATGCCTGGCTGCTGATTCATGTTCATCTGCTGCGGCTGGTTCATGCCTGGCTGCGGCCTCTGGTTCATTCCCATCTGCTGCGGCTGGTTCATGCCTGGCTGTGGTCTCTGATTCATTCCCATCTGCTGTGGCTGATTCATGCCTGGCTGTGGTCTCTGATTCATTCCCATCTGCTGGTTCATGCCCGGCTGCCAGTTCTGATTCATTCCCATCTGTGGATTCTGGTTCATCCCATTCCACTGGCCTCCCGCCGGCTGACCATTGTCATCTACCATCTTTTCAGCCGTGGCGCCACCACAGGACTGGCAGAATCTTGATCCCGGCATCTGCTCCGTGCCGCACTTTGGACAATATGTTATCTTTCTCATCTGTTATCCCTCCGTTTGCCCCTTTCATTTTTTGCGCTGTTTTTCATTATAACAGATAGCAGGCGCAATTGAAAAGATTCAATTTCATATATCTAACCTCTCCGCCAGAACCTCATATATCTCCTCCGCCACCGCAAGCTTATACGCAAGCCTTGTCGGCTGCGGCGGAAGCTCTACATAATATGCCCTCTCATCGCCGTCTATATCTATGGCAAAATACACCTGTCCCGGAACCGACGCATCCGGATTTGCCGGATCAACATTGCCCATGGTCCCTGTAACGCCTATTCCTATATTCGCATCGTATGCCCTGCGGCACGCCTTCGCCATCTCCCCCGCAGTCTCCTTTGAATAGACTGTGTACCTATCTATGATCTCCGCCGGAACCCCCTGCATGATCTTTGCCTCATTGCAGTATGTGACAAATGCGCCATTAAGCACCGCTGAGGATCCTTCCGTGTCTGTGATGAGGGAAGCTATCTGCCCTGAGGTTGCACTTTCCATGGTGGTGATGGTGAGGGCTTTTGCGATAAGAGATTTTGTGAGTTTACGGTAATTATCTCTGATCTGCTTTTCATCATGTTCCTTTTTATCTGTCGATGAATTTATCATTCTGAGTACACCTTCTCTATATTTTATTTCTATGCTTTGAGCGTTCAATGTTCAATATCTGAGCTTTTTGTTTATACATTTGTTTTAACATTTTCATTGTTGCTGCCAGATTCTGCTGCCGGGAGTCTGAAAAACAACCTAAATCCCAATATCATAACCGGAACCACCTCGTTCATATGCAGCAAAAGCGTCACTGCCGGCTTGATAAATCCCATTTCCGCAAATATAGCATATATGATCAGAAATGCCTCTATCATATATATTCCAAGCACAAATGTTCCCCGTCTGGCAGATACTTTCATAAGCTTTGCTGCAGATGCAACGACTGCAATTGATAAAATCACAAGCAATATAAACCATAGTATACATAAGCCAATTCCAGCCTGTTGCTTAATTATCGTAATATTATATCTCGCTCCAAAAATCCTGTCCGGCATACTTCCAGTCTGATCCAGTTCATCCATGATCGACGATCCTGAAATCTTATTCTTACTGGTAAATACATCATCACATCCGGCAAATATAAGCACCGCCCCACAAAGCAGTGATAAAATACAAGTCACAATATTAAACCTGTGCTGAACAGCCATGTATACGATAAACATAACGGTTTCTGCACATACAATAGCCAATGTGAGATCATCTTTGGCAGTCACAAGTTTTACACTCACAGCATTTGCAAGTTCGATGAGGAACCAGAACAAAACTCCACTCCATCTTTTCTTTACCAGGTCCACACCCTTTACCATAACTACAAACGCAAGTATAGTTATCACCACAGCATATATTTCGTCACTTCCCGAGCCGAATAATCCCCAATGTCCGCCGTCATCTAGTCCACTGTCGGTATGTATTGAAAATGTGACACTTGCCCAGCAGATAACGACATACAGAAGAGTAAGCACAAACAACGCAGCCGCATCTCTAAATTTCTTTTTGTCTGTAAAAAGCGATCCGCAATAGCGCACTGCGCCATATGTCTTATCACAAATCTTCTCAAGTGGCAAAACAAAAAGGATTGCCCCTACAAGAACACATATAAGAATATTCCTTATCTGGCTGACTGCACCTCCACCGCCTATATATCCAGCAAAAAATGTATTCTCCGTTCTTGTCATTATTCCCCACATAGCTGCATAACATATGGCTGATATAACAAATGCCGGTATTGCAGTTCTTAGAATTTTCTGATCGTATTTTTTCATCTTTCTCCGCCTCCGTATATTAGTTTTTCTATTTGTAAATCTTTCTCCAATTTACCTCTACATGACACTTTAAAAACTTTTAGGGGCCTGCCCCCAATATTATGATGACATTGGCTTTTTCATTGTGGCTGCCAACTCCTGCTACCGGAAGTCCGAAAAACCAATCTCATACATACACACAGCTATCCTCGTCAACACAATAGCACGCAAGCCTTCCACCACGTCTTCTATCCCCGGCTCCGGCATCCAGGTCTGTGTAATATTTAGTCTTATATATATCATGTGCCCCTGTCTCATTAAGCATATGGGTACTCACATGACCACAGAATATGTATCTGTCTAGTGCCCGCTTATCTGCTGCGGGAATATGATGTATATCCGTCGATATCAAATATCTGTACTCATCCCGCCTGACTGCGCACTCTATTGACCTTGCAACATTGATGGAGCGATCGTCATTTCTCACGTAGGAGCCGCAATGAATTCCAGAATGCGTCACGATACTGTCTCCGTACACAGGTGATACGATCTCCACATAATGCGGCAAATGCACTAGGTATTCCTGCAGCTTCATCTGGTCATCAAGTGTCAGTCTCTTTATATCCCGAAGTGTCGCCTCTCCTCCGAATGCTGTCCACTGTCTCTCTGACATAGTTCCCATAATATACATCTGTGCAAACAATTCATGATTACCTTTTATGAGCTCCATAGAACCATCCTCAATATAAGGTGCCATAAATTCCAAAAGAGGAACGCCTTCATCATTCCAGTCAAAGATATCCCCCATGACTATCATGTGGTCTTTGCCGCTGTTAAAGTCTATCATTTTCAATATTTTCTTGAACGCCTTGAGATCTCCGTGAATGTCGGATATGAGATATAACATTTGTACCTCCTTTTAAATAAGGTCACAGTATACACTTCGACCTTATTATAGTAACTGCTGATGCTCGGAAATGGAAGTTATTTCTGGTTCAGATTTTCTCATATATCAATTCATCAAGGCTCCGCCATAAGCTCAAGCCCTGGATACACGCACATACCACTCTCTGCTTCCTCTTTTATGACGTCATACTCGTTCTGTGTTATAAGCTTGTCGGACTCTCTATCCATAAAACTGTTTGTAGTGTAGAAAAATCCCATGTCGCCATTTTCCAGAAGATCAGTGTAAAGGTAGTATTCGGAGCGCATCCCTCCTCCGTGAAAAGTTTCATATGAAATTACGAAGTTTGCTGCTCCATTTGAACCCTCTGTACAGAAATGATCTCCGCAATATTTTGTGTTCGCCCTGTCCCAACTGGCAGAGACAAGCTTTGGCATGTCGCCATCCAGTGTGTATATCTCATATATAAGAGCTGAATTCATATCTGCCAGTATAAGTTCCTTTATCCCGTCACCATCGAGATCTTCTATAGCATAACCTATATTGCTGAGATCGCCACACGCTATATATGCATTATATCTAGCATATAAATTGTTTGCCACTTCATATGGAAATTCCAGATTATTTAGCTCTTCATATGTTATCCCTGATATGTTGAGCTCAATATATTTATTCATTATCTCCACATATTTTGCACGGAAGAAATCATCTGCAGAAGCATATTCTTCCTCCGTCGTGTTCTCCTCTGATAACTGTTCGGTCTCAGATTTTGCTTCAGTAGTCTGCTCATCTGTAACTTTTTCTTCTGTCCTATCCTCCTCAGTAGTCTGTCTCTCAGATATAGATCCACGTCTTATAGCTTCTGTACTCTTAGAATCATTTCCTGTGTCAGAGTCAGTTGTATATCTTCCCGCCTCACTTGTTGCCATCTGAGACTGCATATCCCTGAGCTTATCATTCATACTCTGGCAGCCGGTAGCGATACACGTTATGCAGGCAGCGACAATAGTAAGTCCTGCTGCCATCTTATAGTTTTTCTTTTTCATATCTGTCCTCCCTCATTTTTGCATCAATCTATATCAAGCTTGTCTCATTTACAATCTGTCTGTCAATCTGATAATCGCCTCCGCAAGCTCCATCATTCCACGTTTGTTTGGATGTGTGCCATCTATTGAGTCATATCTGAGCCCGGTTGATGCCGTATCTATATATCGGCACTCATAGAATTTGCACAATGAATGTATCTCTTTATTGAATTTGTCGATCTCTACATCGTTTACCATTCTTGGGAACACAAAGCTGCTGTCCGCTGACATATATGTACAATTGAGCGAAACGCACCATATCTCCGCACCTGGATAATTGTGCTTCAACTTCACCAGCATGGTCTCGTATGCCGTGGCAAATGTAGATTCACCCTTTTTGCCAAATATACTTTCTTTGAGCGGAACACCAAATCCCCAGTCATTTGTCCCCATATACACGATAATCACATCCGGATATACATTATTTATGTGAAGCGCCGACGTCCGCTCATTGCTGCAGCCAGCAGAGCCTTCAAAAATATCCGAATCAGGATCATATGACACCCGGCTTCCAGACCAGGAATTGTTCACCAACAGGTATCCGTCAAGGTGATCTATCAGCTTTCCCCACCACGTATCTTCCATGTTCCTGATATCGGTCTCCTGCGCTTCCAAAGGTGAGTAAAAAACTTTATAGTCCGGAGGGTTGTAGCCCAAAAGTGTGCTTATGGAATCATAAGTTCATCTGCCAACCCTTCCGATACACGATCATACATCGGCCGCTCCGCATACGCTCCCTGCTTCCAGTCATTTATACCCATATAAATGATGATCACATCAGGCTCTACGCTTCCCACATGCAGGTGGCTTGTCCTCTCATCGCTGCAGCCAGCCGAATAATCTTTTCTGCTTCCGTATCTATCATATGTAACCATGCTTCCCTTCCAGGAATTATTTACGAGGAGATGCCCGCCGTAATAATCTATCAACCTTCCCCACCATGTGTCCTTCATATGGTAGACACCGCATTTATTGCAGTTGTCCCCGGTGTAATACACTTCATATCCCGGGGGATTAAATCCGGCAAGTGTACTGATACCGTCGCCAAATATAGAGAATTGTTTGCCAAAATATCTGTTTCCGGCACGCCATCTCACAAATCTCTCTATTCGGGATGCATCCCCAAGTATAGGGCCGTCGATGATCTCCAGCGTCTCCTTTGGCGGTGTATATGGCATGGACTCCATCCTCCGTATATACTCTCTGGATGTCTCCGTCCTGAAAAATGCATCCTCAAACCTACCTGCTATGGACGCTTTTCCGGTCATACACTGACTGTATGGCTCGTCAACAGCACATATGATCTGCCAGAACATTCCGGCATAGCCGCCCTCCTTTATGGCCTCTCTGAGTGCTATAGCTATGAGCGCCGGCGGACACATATTCTCGTCACATCCCATATCGTCAAATACTATATTGTTGACGGATTCTGAAAGTGCAGTCTCAAATATATTCTTAAAACGGCTCTTATACACCGCCATGAGAACCTTTGCATTGAAATAAACCTCGCCGGATTGGGCTCCCGGCATATATGGAACCGGCGCAGCTATCATATCCACAGAAAACCAGTCTTTTTCCTGCATGACGTTCAGCATCGCATCCCTATACACAGCCACTGCCGGAATATAGACCAGCCGGTCACTGTCATATGAATGAAACTGATATTTACTGTATGTGACAAATCCTTCACGTACTTTAGCCGAATCCATACACGGATACATATTGCTTCTGGCACACATCACCGCCTGTCTGGAAGCGCGCCCTACCATACATCCTCCACTTATATCCTTTGGATCAAGGAAATGTACCACAACAGTCTTCCCGCTTCCTATATGTCTTTTTGCCACATCAAATGGATTGTCATGCAGTACATGAATATTGTCAGAACAGATATATCCCTGTCTCTGTGAACTTATATGGTTTTCTGTGATCACTTTTACCTGGGACGCAGATTCCCTGGTAAGTAATCCCCTTGATCCTCCCGTCCAAAGCTGAACCGAATCAGCACAGTATCTCTTTATGTTTGCGTCATACATGCCATTACCTCCCCTCAGCTTGTTTCACCAGACGGTGTATGCCATTACCTATTCACAAACAGGACAGTGTAATCATCTGTAATATTTTCGCCGTACACTATATCACTATTGTCATATGCAACATCACTATAGTCTGCAACTGCCAGATCATATATATCCTTTTCATCAGAATCTTGATTATTCAAATAATCTGAAAACTGTGAATGATTCTGCATATATCTTCCAGTATATATATAGTAATTCATATCCATAGAATTACATTCTGGATATAACTTTGTATCCCAAGTTCTCTCAGCACCCGCTACTTCATCTGATATGTTGAAGTACATATAATAATCCTCTATACCAAGCGCATCCTTAAGCTCCGTACTATCGTCCCATGTTACATCCAGCTGATACCAATCACCATCAATCGATACTATGTTCCATGCGTGACCTGCATCATCATTCGAATTCTGTATCGCATTATCTCCATTGGTATCCGCTTTTCCTATAACATAGTATGATTCCATCCCCGACAGCCTAAAAAGCAAATCAAGCGTCTTCGCATATCCTTCACATACACAGCTCCCATCGACAAGCGTCCCATAAACTGTAAATGCATTACCGTATTTCTCTGTAGCCGCTTCACCATTGGTTATAGAATCAGCTGCTGCGTCATTATATACACCTACATAAGTAACCACATCATGGTAAAAAAGTTCCGTATAAAAATCGTCGAATTTTGTTAAGTCTGTTTCTTTATAGATTGCCTGCAAGATATTATATATAGCAAGTGCTCTGGAGTTATCCTCAGGTATCGGCACTCCATAAACTATATACATATACACGTAATAACTATCTTCATACTTGAGATCAATAGTTATATAATCTCCATCTGAGTCACTCCCATTAAGATACTGATCTCCCCATCCAAATGATTGTGTCATATAATCATTCATATTCTTTATATCACTATCTGCTACATCATTAATGTAAAGCTTCAGTTCGTCACGACATCCTGCAAGCACATAGCTGTCTACTGCTTTTGCAATATCATATATGTCATTACACATTGTTGGAGCTGTCCAAGCCGTTCTGTTTGTATGATACAGACCTGTTTTATATCGCAGATCACTAGCATAAACTTCCGTCTTATTACTGCCATCATCACTATGCTCTGTTGCCCCTGCCTCCTGCGTACTATTTTCAGTGTCATCATCAATCCATTTATCATCATTTGATGCATCCTTACCATAGGAATCGTCTCCCTGATATGGATACCATCCATCCTGTAATAAAGTCTGCCACTTTGCATTCTGATATATGTTATATTTTTCCTGTATATTCGAGCACCCTGTAAATCCAACAGTAAGCGCTGCCACAACTATTACGCAGACCATTATTCTTATATTTTTTTTCATCTATTCAATCTCCTGACTCCCTCTTTGCTGTTTTTTTATTTGCCATATAACTTAAATGGCGGTATCTGAGGTGTCCGTCCCTAAATATCATCAGATCACCTCAAACAGATACCGCCTGTTTTGTTACATAATCACTTTAAAATCCTAGTATATCTAACAGACTGCCACCTGCGCTGAGACCATATTCCAGCATATCAGCATACGAAACCGTAAGGGCACTGTAATACATAACCGCAACTATAACTATTGATGCAAGAGACAACTGTATTGCACAAGCTCCAAGCCACTTAGGCTTTGAAGCCTCATCTCTCATGCGCACCAGATATATGATTCCCAAGATTATAGATACCACTGGCACACCAGCAGCAGCTATCATAAATTGTCCAATTGTCGACATTAGAACCAAACTCTTAACTTTGAAATTGTCACCCATCGCCATGATAAGACAGCTAATTGAAGCTATAAACGGAATGAGCGCCAATATAAATGCGATTACACCAGGTAAATTTGTACGTTTTTTAGGTTTCTTTACTATCTTTGCAATACCAAATGCTATAATTGCTATAACAAATATGGCAATTGATGCTATGTACAACACATACCTTGTCACGATCAGGCTCAAAATATCTGTAGATAATACCATTGAAAATGAATTCATATCATTCTCCTTTCCTTATAAATCAAAATCCCAGATATTTGCTATAATCATCAACCAGGTCGTTGCCAATCTTGAGTCCATACTCATATATATCTGATGCAGATACAGTAATTGCACTGACATATATAATAATCACTATTGTGATTGCAAGAACCGCACCTACAATAGCAACCACGCCCATCCATTTCGGATGTTCTCCCCTGGTTCCAGACATTTGTATAAGATATATTATTCCAAGTACAAGTCCGGCTATAGCTGCCAGCAATATCACCCACATCCATCCAGAATGTAATGCTACAAATACAAGACACTTAGCCTTGAAATAATCACCACAAAGGTATAACAGAAACCCAAGCGCAACTAAACAAGCTATACCGCCAATGCAAATACCTATTATTCCTAATACATCTGAAGGCTCTTTTGAAACACTCTTACTACCATCACTCCATGGTGCCACATTCTGATTATTTGGGGTATTATACGCTCCACCATTTACAGGTCCACGGCCCATATTCTGATAATTATTCTGGTAGCCAGGACCATTTGGATGACTAGATACCATTCCAGGGCCCATCTTTACTGTCGCTCTGTCCTGTCCTCCAAGGACTCCAGTCTCACCCATATTCTGACCACCTGAATATCCACCATATCCAGGAGCAGGACGCACTCCTGTATTCTCCATTTTAGGAGGTGCCACAAGCTGTACTACATTACTTGAATGTCCTATCTTTAGTGTATCTCCGGCACTTAAATATTCCACATTTCCTCTCTCCATCTTCTTGACATTATTTATTATCGTTCCAGAAGATGAAAGGTCTGTCACTCGAAAACGCCTGTCATTTGGGTTGTACTGTATAATACAGTGTCTTCTACTGACGCCTTCACTATTAAATACGAAATTCGCAATCTCAGGATTCCTTCCAAGTGTCACATCTGCAAATGGAGCAAGATCTATCTCTGCACCTGCATACTCACCCGAAACGAATTTGAGCTTTGCGCCGTTATTTCCCATAGTATTCCTCCTGTCTCTTCAGTATTTGTTAAATATCAAAGCTACGCCTATCTTATGAATCAGCGTATCTCTTCTCCTGAGACTTAAGGGAACATATAGCTCTCTGGAATTCTACAGTCTGATACAACGAGTAATTCTTAAGACCGAACTTCACCCAGCCACCTGGGAAATAAACAACGAACCAGCTTCCCCACATCTTCAGATATGCAAATACCTGTCCAAGGGCAATTGCAAAACCAACAAGGAACAATGCAAATACATTTGATACAGCAGCGAGAACAATACCAAGTATAAGCCAAAGTCCCGCCATGACCAGACTCCATATAGGATTTCTCTTCATAACCTCTGTTGAAGTGATCTCGTCAACCTCTACTATATATCTCTTGTATGAATATGACAGAATACCGTGATGCTCATTTATGTACAGTCTCTTATTTGTCAGAACTGCTCTGTTCTTCAGAATACCGTTACCTGTGAAGTAGTTGAGCACTCTGTCATTTCCAAGAGTTGCGATCTCCTTCTCGTCATCGTCAACCCAGAAATCCTCGAATATAGTTGCGCCTCTGTCTGCCCTTGCAACATAGTTTCTTCTGAGCTTGCTGATAATTCCAGACTTCTTAGGGACGTTGACTATGGTGTTCTGCTGCTGAGCTGTAAATGTGAACTCATTGTCTGAATGGCCAAGTCTTACCTTTGCACCATTGTCAAGCTCTACTGTCTGCTGTGGTCCCAGCTCTCTTCCATTTACAGTAGTTCCTGATGTTGAATAGTTGAGCAGTGTCAGACGTCCTGTGCTCTCGTTGAATGATATTGCACAATGAACTCTGCTGACTCTGTCTGACTGGAAGAAGATGTTGCAGTTTGCACCATTTCTACCAAGTACCTGCTGTTTGCCCGGCTGCAGATCTATGCTGCTGCCCTGTAATTCTCCTCGAACGAAATTAATTTTTCCTGTGTATGACATATTCCTACTCTCCCTTCTCTATTCCATTTTCCCAGCTGAACTTCTCGCCACAGAATGGGATAAATGCAAGCTGTGTCTTACCTACAAGGATGACATCATATGGCTTGAGCTCCTCTGATCCAAGGACAACATTGTCGTTTACATAGAAAAGTCCTCTTGAATCACCTGGCTGAACGAGGAACTTTCTCTGTCTTGGCTCGTATACGATGATCGCATGCTTCTCTCTTGATACAGCCTTATCCTTAGCCAGAACTACATCCTGACTTGCATTTCTACCAATGAAGTTTCTTCCTGTCTTGAGGTTGAAACTCTTGCCCTTGTCATCTCCATCAATGATTACAACCCAGCCAACTACATCTGTCTTTGCATTTATATTGCCAAATGCGATTGTTGAGGAATCCTCATCATCCTTATTCGCCTGGTTCTTTGACTTATTTATCATGTCAGCAATATCACTTGTAGGCTTAGTGTAGTCAACAGTTGGCGTATCTCCATTTGCACCTGGCGTTCCAAATGTTGGTCCCATGCTGTTGTTCATGCCCATATTCATTCCCGGATTAATGTTTCCACCCATCATTGGTCCGCCTGCTCCAGGTCCCATTCCGGGTGCTGGCTGAGTATATCTTACAGTCTCACCCATTCCTTCGCTTACATTAGAGCAATGAGGACAGGTTGAAAACTTGTCCATATCATAGTAATGCCCTTTTGCACACCTTGTTAAATTCATAATTTTCATCCTCCTGTTGTTTTTTTATATATACAGCAAAGGCTTTTCGCCCGCTGCTTATTATCTGCCATACTTCAGCAGAATAATAGACGTGTTATCCTGATTTCTCTGTGTCAGCTGCATAACTACCTGATTAAGTCTCTCGGCAATATTCTGCATACTGTTCTGATTGTCATCAACTATATCCAGAATGGCTTCATTGCTAAGCCTCTTATAAAGTCCATCACTGCACAAGATGATCAGATCGTTCTCACAGAGCATGAGCGGCTCTGTGTTGTGATCTATGAGAGACACATTTCCTATTCCGAGGAAACTGATAAGTGCCTCCGCCTGATCCTCCTGCTGTCTATACTCATCCTGTGTGATCTGACCTTCACGGAGCATAGTGTCAAGCTGGAGCCTGAAATTGTGATCTCTGTTAATAGCCTGTATATTTCCATCTCTTACCACGTATATTCGGCTGTCACCAACTGATAAGAAATACATCTGATTACCCTTTGTGACTACACACACAATGGTACATCCCCCTCCAAGGGAATTACCATATTCGTCCTCAAGATCTGCCACACAACCATCAAGCTTTACAGCCTCTTTCTCAAGAAACTGTGGAACATTTGAAAAATCTCCCACCTGGTCAAAGTCCTCAACTAAAGTCTTCACAGCTGTATTACTGGCCACTTCTCCACCATTGAGCCCCCCCATTCCATCACAGACAACGGCAAGCGTCACATCTCCATCATACTGTTTGACAAACAGGGCGTCCTGTTGATAACTTCTGGTACCTATGATTGTCGAATATCCCACTTCCATATGCGGAACATTCCTTGTTCTGTCTATAGCATCCCAGTTTACATCCTCTGTCAGTCTTATTGTCACTATCTCATTCTGTCTTGCTGCTTCTTCTCTCATTGATATGTAACACCTACCTTAAATGAACATTTTTGATTTGCCAAAACTACCATACTTCCCTTTTCAACTGCATACACCTGATTGCGATTCAACTTATATCCATTAACCCATGTGCCATTTGTTGAATAGTCCGTAATATAAAGTGCATCCTCTATGCTGTCGTAATACACCTCACAGTGCTTCTTACTTATAAACTCATCCTGTTCAAATATAATCTGCGCATAATTTTTTGTTCGTCCTACAATAACCCCTCTATCCACTGGAATGTCTACTGTTGTTCCGGCATTATCACCAGACACTATTACAATGTACGGATGAGGTATTCTTCCAGGACCAAACTGTCTGCGCTGTTCATATTGAAAATCAACACCATTACCATCATGATGCTTATCTTGATATTCCTGCTCTCGATGATCTCCATTATTCCAATGGCTATCTGCATCCAATGCTCGATCATCAAGATAAGCATCCTTCCAGCCATTCTGATTAGATGAATGAGACTGTTCAACCTCCTGCTGTCTCTGTTTTACACCAGCATGCTCCGCTGTAGTATTATTTTCAGCCGTCTGTGTTTCATTATCTTCTTTATAGATAGTATCCCCACCATCGGTAAACCATCTGAGATCCATAAGCAATTCGTAAATTGTCTGAGTTCTCTCTTTATAGTTGAGCTTCAATGCTTTATTCATCGCATCAGACACAAATTTAGGAAATCCAACTTCCTCCAGATTGACATGTTCACCTGATGCATATCTTGCTGTTGGCTCTGGCATATATGTTCCTGTCATCGCATAAAACATCGTACTTGCAAATGCATATACATCAGTGAATGTTCCCTGTTCAGAATTTTTCTGATACTGTTCCGGTGGGGCAAATTTTGGTGTAAGCATGATGGAATATCCTTCATCTGCGTCTCTCTTTATACTCTTTGCGTTTCCAAAGTCTATAAGTTTTGCACGGCCCTCAGATGTCAACATGATATTATCGGGTTTGATATCCCTATGAAATACCCCCATACTGTGAACCTGTATAAGTCCAGTTCCTATATCAAAAAATATTGACCTAACTATGTTGTAGTCAAGTTTACCATTATCCTTAACCAATTTCTTCAGTGTAACGCCGTCAATGAATTCCATTACAAAGTAACTGGTATTATTCTCATTGAAGTAGTCATATACAGCCACAACAGACTGAACACCCTGTAATTTCCAGAGCACTTGAGCTTCTTCCATAAATCTGTCCATTCCATGACGATATGTCTTCTCAAGCTCGTCCGTCATCTGATATAGGGTTCTGCCATCCGGGAGTCGCATTGCTGCGTCCCTCGGATAATATTCTTTTATGGCACACTTCTTGCCATTTGCCTCGTCATAAGCCTCATATGTGAATCCAAATCCACCACGACCCAAAATTCTTTTTATCACATACCGTTCTCTGAGATATGTTCCTTCAGCAAGTGCATTATCCTTGTCACTCATCATTTATCACCACCTTACAACTATTCCTACTGTTCCAATCTGTATCCTATCGTTCGGATATAATTGATGTTTATCATTTATCCGTTGGCCATTAAGTTTTGTTCCATTGGTGGCAACAAGTGGCTGTATAAACATCTCACCGTTTACACACTCCAGAGCAAAGTGCTGACGTGATATAGTTGCATCATTTATAAATACATCACAGGTATTCGCTCTTCCAACGAATATACTTCCATTTATATAAGTATTGATGATCTTTGGATTACGTCCTATGATCTGAAGCTGAACCTGCATAGTATTGTTTGCTGGAATTGTCCCTTGCAAATTCTGCTCGCCTGCACGTCTCGCAAGTACATTTGTCTCTGCTGTAGGACTTACGCCACTTCTGAGCTGTACATCAGGACTTGAAGATGGAGCGCCATGAGGCATGCCGTTCTGTCTTGTCTTATTTCCCTGCTTTCTCTTCTTACTTATTCTTATAGTTATAATGATAAATACTACTAAAATTATGAATATCAAACATCCACATACTAGAAGAATTTTATGTGACAGTTTCTCGTTAAACCAGGTAACAAATCTATCAACTATTCCAGCTTTCTTTACCCCTAAATCTAATTTCTGTCCTTTTACATCTGCCACTAAACTGATATCAGATGCATCTGTCGCTGTCGCCATACGTTCAAAATTGCCTTCTACAATCCACTTTGTTACATTTTTATCTTTATACTGAGGATCTTTCTGTATCTTAAATGTCTCTCCCTCTAAAGATACAGTTACGTCTCCATCCTCAAGATCATCATTATCGTTACTAGATCTTATATATATATTTATTTGAGAACTTCTTATCTCCGTTTTTTCAGTAAGAATTTCATAAGTAACTGTATCGCTGTCGTTATTTTCTGAAGTTTTTTCTGTAACATCTTCTGTATTACCCGCTCCTTCAGTAGTTACCTCAGAAGTTGTTAAATCAGGCAGTGGCTTAATGCCAACAGATGGGTTTTCCTTCTTTTTAGCAAAGAACTCAATTACATTATTACCATCATAATATACTCCTTCATACTTACGAATATTTCCATACATCTTTATCAAATCCAGCGTACTGATTTTATCGAATATTGAATTTTCCCAACCTGTGTAAGGAATAACGTCTTCATCTAATTCAGGATTACTTCCCTCACAAACCTTATACACAATAGCCTGCTTTTCATCCAATCTATTTGTGTTATAACCCGATTGATCCGTTATTATAACGACTATATTACAATCTTTATCATCTATTTTATTTTCTAACGCCTCTATCGATGCCTGTAACTGACCATCTGTGATCGTTGTACCATTATCATCAGATTTCATTCTCGCATCGTATGAATTTAACTCACCCTCTATATCATTAAATTCAATATTATCTATTGACTGCTGTGGAAGTATACATAATTTCAAATTAAGTGAATTACTGTCATCTTGATCAATCCAACTTATACTATGCGAACATTCTTTTGAAAAATTAGATATATTCTTCTGCACAGTCTCTCTATCAGGAATTCCATCTGTACTTTCGTCTGATAAAACTCTGGCATCCCAAATTATGTACACATTTGTATCCACAATACCTCTGTCTTCATCTGAAAGCGTTTCTGTCATATACTGTGACCCGCTTTGCGATTTTACAATCAGATCTATATCCTCACTATCATCATAAAGAATATAGCTATTCTCCTCATTATCATCATGATAAACTGCTTTTACATCTACAGTTTTATCCTCTTCACCTTCAGCCTTCACCCGCACACTTCCGCCATAAAACACAGCACCGCCAAGAAGTGCGCCGGCACACAGAAGTGCAAGTCCGGCCTTTACTATCCTGTTCACCTTTTTTTCCTTCTTATCTATCATTTTCATATCCCATCTCCATATCTATATACTTATCGCAGCAATATCTCATCACTCTGGGTTCCTATGGCTATGTGTGTCCCTCTCGGCACAGCCACGGTGTCTCCTCTGTGAGTCCACTGGCCGTTCTGTATGAGAACGCCATTTGTCGAATTGTCATTTACCACGTACATTTTCATGTTAGGATCAAAATATATGCGGCAATGGACACGGCTCACATTTTCGTTCATGATAACCAGATCACACATCTGTGGATCCCTGCCTATGGTGCACGGAACATTGTCCCGAAGCTCAATGATCCTGCCCTGCAGATATCCCCGGACGCCTATGATGGCTCCGCCGTCCGCAGACACACCATTTATGACCTGGGTTCTGGATTTTGCTTTCGATTTTCGCATCTCATTACTCCCTTCTGTTATTTGAACAAGCCATTAATAATATGGCTTGCACAGATATTCTTCCTTAGACTCATTATCATCATGTCCTTCCAGATAAATATCGCTCCACTCACTCCACTCAGTCCAGCCGTCCGGTGAAGCATCATCACGGTCTCTGAATCTGTAATATGTGACCTTACTGTTATCACATACGATAAGTGAAACTGACGTTCCGATATCCACCTCTGTATACTCTATCTCGCTCTGTTCGAGAACGGTTCCGGAATATAGGTCAGGGCATGACCTGTACTGTATACTTCCAACTGTAAGGCCGGCATCCTTTATCATACGAATAGCCTCATCCTCTCCGAAACCAACTGTACTTGGAACGATGGCTGTCGTAGGTTCAAGCTCCGATGTGTCATCCTCTTCCGGAGTATAATCTTCTGTGGTTGGTCCTTCTGTAGTCGCTTCATCTGTGGACATCTCTGTCGTGGTCTCAGTGTAGGTTGCCTCAGTGGTATATTCTGTGGTCGATTCCGTACTGCTGGAAGTAGAAGCATCCTTCGAATTTTCACTTCCGTTGCTGATAACAAGCTTGATCTCTGTGTCCGGATCAACCTCTTTGCCAGCCTCAACGCTCTGTGATATAACATGATCCTTTGCAACGGTATCGCTATACTCATAACCATGGCTTACCTTCAGTCCGCTGCCCGTCAGCAGATTGTCCGCCTCGTCAACTGATTTGTACTCAACATCCGGAACAGTAACCTTATCATATCCAAGAGAGACCTTTACACCCAGCTTTAATCCCTCCTGTGTTTTTTCTCCTGCTTTAAGGTCCTGCTTCATGACAATATCCTTGTCAAATGTCTTGCTTCTGACACTTTCGCTTTTGTAAATATATACATTTCTTTGTCTGGCAAGTTCCCTGGCATTATCCCAGCTTGTCCTTGCTACATTCGGAACAGTGGTTATCTTTGAATTATCATAAGCGGGATTACCTGATGATACACTCAGCACCACCTCTGTTCCTTTATCAACAGTATCTCCAGACTTGATATTCTGACTGTCTACATAATCTGGGGCAATCTCACTTTCAACAGTATCTAATTTTACATGCAGACCCATTTTTTCAAGTTCTGATACAGCAGCCTCGCCCGAAATTCCTGTCACATCCGGCATCACTACCTGACCCACACCGCCTGATATGACGATCTCAAGAGTCATGCCTTCCTGTACTTCGACTCCGCCTTTTATATTCTGGGAAAGTACTGATCCCTTTGGAATATCAGTAGATTCTTTTTTGTCCATGATCTTGAAATTCATATTCATATCGCCGATCATCTTCTCCGCATCAGACTGCGTGAGATTGATGACATTTGGCACTCTGGTCATGGATCTTGTGTCCGTGCCGTTCACGTTCCATTTGATGACTCTGGTCGCAAGCAGTACACCTACCGTCAACACTGCAAGAATCGCTGCACACATGACCACCTTGAGCCATGCCGGCCACCTTCCGAAATCTCTTCGTCTCGATGTGACCTTATTTCTTGCCACCACATCATCAGTGGTAAGCTCATATTCAAGTCTCGCCATATCAGGAGTTCTATCGCTTATCTCAAGACTCATGGCGTTCATTATCGCATTTTCAATGTTGTCCGTGATATCCGGAGCAAATCTGGACGGTGGTTTAAGGGTATCCTGAGTCTCCCTGTCTATCGAGTCTTCCGGAGTCTGCCCCGTCACCATCCTGTAAAGAGTGGCACCGCAGCCATACACATCGGTCCACGCACCCTGTTCCCCTCTGCTCCTATACTGCTCAGGTGGTGCATATCCTGGCTTGACTATGACCGACAGACTTTTGCTGTGATCCGTCGATGTGGCCTGTCTCGCCGCTCCGAAATCGATCAGTTTCACATCACCATTTCTGGTGATAAATATGTTGTCCGGCGCTATATCTCTGTGGAGAAGGCCCTGACCATGAACGGTCTTGAGAGTCCTCACTATAGGGAGCATCATCTCCACCGCCTTTAACGGTTCTATCCTGCCCTCTCTCGCCAGGTATTGCTTCAGCGTCTCTCCATCCAGATATTCCATCACTATGTATGCCGTGTTGTTTTCCTCAAGCACATCATATACATCCGTGACTCCCGGAGTTCCCCTGAACTTTGCAAGTCTTCTGGCCTCATCCACAAATTTGCTTATACCGCCGTTGAACTGCTCCTGCCTATCTCCGCTGAACACTGACACCGTAGATACACCAGCCGACCTCGTTGCAAACTCTGATGGCAGATATTCTTTTATCGCTATTTTCTTTTCAATGCTGTAGTCATAGCCTATGTACGTAACCGAAAAGCCACCATAACCTATAGCCTTTCCCACTATGTATTTGCCGCCAAGTATTGTTCCAGGCATCAGGTGGTACGGCTCACAAGGCGGCGTGTCCACGGCATATCCGCAGATTGGACACACAGTCCGGCTATCGTCAAATCTGGACATACAGCCCATGCACAATCGTTCTGCCATCGCTTGTTCTCCTTATAGTTTCATTTGTTTAGTCCATCACATTATGGATTGAGCAGTTATTTCTAATATCCCGGATAGACATATTGTGTATCCGACTCTACTTCCCGTGTATCAGACTGATATACTGCACTTTCGCTCCAGCCTGACCACGATCCCCATATAGGTTTTCTATACCAGTAGGTCTTCTTTTCTATTTTTTGTCTGGTCTGATAGCGGTACACAGTTCCTGACCATGTCCACTCGCCGGAACCCATGACGTTTCTGCAAACATACATTCCCTTATCTGGTATCCAGTAACGTTCAGTTGTACTTCCCGGCCATTGGAAAGCTGTTCCGTCATGCTCTGTCATAGTTGTAACCCAGCTCCACGGTCTATAATATTCATTTCTTGTACAGCCTCCTACATTCTTATCATGAGCGCCTCTGTTCCCATCCACATAAATTCCAAACACAGCACCACTCTGTGATTCCACATTACACGTATCACTTCCGGCTATATAATTAGGTCCCCACTCTGACCATCCGCCCCATTCGCCATATGAGTAACTTGTGTCCGTCTTGTAATATTTATAACCTGACGGAGCCGAGCTGCTTTCAGAGCTTGTGGTATCGTAGTCAACCACATCTCTATACCTGTATTGGGTGATCGTGGAGTTATCACAGACATTAAGTCCTATCTCCGTTCCAGTGGCTGCCTTAGTTCCAGCTGCAACAAGCTGATCTATTATTTTTCCATGATCGTGATAAGCAGACGAATACTTTTTCACTGTTCCAACTTTAAAGCCGCATGAAATAATGGTCTCTTTTGCCTTGTCCTCAGACATTCCCACAACATCAGGTACCTCTACCATATCGCTGTCATCGTCCGTGTCATCAATGCCCCAGTCGTAATCATCAGCCGGATCCTCTGTAGATTCTGTAGTCTCTGTAGTCTCTGTATCATCCCAGTAATCCTGATCATCCGAATCATCATATCCCGGATCATAAGGATCATCATCCGGAGCTTCCGTAGTTGCATCCGGGTCTTTGGTGTATTCCTCTCTTGTGGTCGGATTCTCTTCGGTGTCATCTGCCTCTACGTAATTGTCAGAGTCTGACGGCTGCTCATATGTCGGTGCATCCTTTATACTGTCATCACCGAGACTCACATGGAGAGTTACTGTAGTCCAGACCTTGACCTCTTCACCGGCTTCTACACTCTGTGATATGATCCTGTCCTTTGCAACCACTGTGCTGTTCTCATAGGTAAGTTCAACCTTGAGCTTATTCTTACTCATGAGCTTTTGTGCATCGGAGAGCTTTTTGTACACCACATCAGGAACGTGTGTCATATTTACGCCAAGACTTACATCCACACCCACAGGTGTTCCGACATTTACACTCGTCTTCTCCTTTGTGTCCTGTTTTGTCACCTCGCCCTTCTCAGCAGTATCGCTGTTTTCTGCCGAGGTCTTGTATATGTACAGGCTCTTGCTCTTGGCAGTGCTTCTGGCATCATCCCATTTGCTTCCTACAAACTTCGGGACAGTTGTGATCTTGCCCGTATCGTAACTGCTCATACCAGTCGATATCGTGATACCGACCTCAGTACCTTTGTCCACTGCCTGTCCAGGCTCATATTCCTGGGCACACACGTAATCCTTAAGTATCTCGCTCTCGGATGTATCTGTCTTTGCAAATAAGCCCAGCTCTTTCAGCTGCTTTTCAGCCTCATCCTGTGAAAATCCTGTGAGATCAGGCATATATGCCTGACCGGCACCGGCTGATATGACAACCTCGAGTATCATCTTCTCCTGAACCTCCGTGTTGGCCGGTATGTTCTGGGCTAGCACCATATCTTTTGGTATGGTATCTGATTCTACTTTATCCACTATCTGAAACGTCAGATTTTTATTTCCTGCAATCTTCTGCGCATCTTCAACGGTCTGATTCACCACATTTGGCACTCTGGTCTTCGCCGAATAGTTCGGTATAAGTCTGCGCCAGTTGATAACCCCTGTGGCTATGAGAGTTCCAAGAACGGCCACGCAGGCAAGTGCTGCCGGCACGGATATCTTCATCCACAGCGGCCAATGGCCGAAATCCATCTTTTTCTTCTTTACTTTTATACGGGCTACTTCGTCCTGTGTTGTGAGCTCATAGAAAAGAGTCTGCATATCCGGCGTTCTCTCCTCTATCTCAAGGTTCAGGGCATTCATGATCGCATTCTCTATATTCTCAGGAATATCCAGAGAGAATCTTGACACGTCCTCCAGATTATCCTTTGTCGATCTGTCCATGGAATCTTCAGGCGTGATACCTGTGATCATCTTGTACAGAACGGCTCCGCATCCGTACACATCAGTCCACGATCCCTGCTCACCGCGGCTTCTGTACTGCTCTGGTGGAGCATAGCCAGGTGTAACTATGACCGACAGGCTCTTGCTGTGGCTGGTGGATGTGGCCTGCCTTGCAGCTCCGAAATCTATCAGTTTGACCTCACCGCTGTTCGTGAGGAATATGTTGTCCGGTGATATATCTCTATGCAGCAACCCTTGCGCATGCACCTGATCCAGAGTTCTTATGATAGGGAGGATCATGGACACCGCTCTCTCAGGTGCGATCCTGCCCTCACGCTCCAGATATCTCTTAAGAGTCTCTCCCTCAAGGAATTCCATCACGATATACGCCGTGTTATTCTCGATCACCACGTCATATACCTCTGTCACTCCCGGAGTACCCCTGAATCTGGCAAGTCTCTTTGCCTCGTCCACGAATTTCTCTATACCGCCGTGGAACTGTTCAGCCTTGTCCCCGCTGAATATCGACACGGTCGATGTGCCAGGTGATCTTGTAGCAAATTCAGATGGAAGGTATTCCTTTATTGCCACTCTTTTTTCTATACTGTAGTCATAGCCGATATATGTTACAGAGAATCCGCCATAACCGACAGCTCTGCCCACGATATATTTGCCGCCTATTATCGTTCCAGGATTAAGATGATAGGGTTCCTGTGGGCCTGCGTCTGCCGGGAATCCACAATACGGACACGCATTATATGCATCACTGTATTTTTTCATGCATCCCATACACAATCTCTCTGACATCTTATTCCTCCTTCCATGTCTACTCGACTCTCAATTTGTCTGTGTACGATTCCAGAACCGTAAGCTCTGTGTTCGTATCTATATAATTTGCAAATGCTTCCTTGTTAAGCGGAAGTCCCTGCAAGCTTACAAGCTGGCTGTCTGTGCCATCCGTATATGATGTTCCAAGGAAAACCGCCTCCTGTGCTCCCTGTTTGAGCAGGTAGCTGATGAGCATTGATGCTGCTTTCTTCTCCTTCTTTCCTGCCTCACCATAGATTGAGAGTTCATTTGTAAATCTTACATCTATATTTTCTGTATCAATATTCACAACCTTATATCTTCCGGCCCACTGTCCATTGACCTCAGCGTACTCATCGGTTGAGCCATAGAAGTACAGCATAGAATCTTCTTCTGTAAACTTCTTGAATATCTCACCGTTTTCATATTTTGCCCATTTATCAGCCCTTGCTTTATCAAATGCTTCAACTTTTGCAAGCTGGTCAAATGATCCCAGCAGCAGATCCTGACATTTATCAGACACATAATATTGAGCCGGCTTCAGACTTGATATCTGTGTGTAGTCGCTTATGACCAGACTGTCTATATCCTTCACATCTGAACTTCTCTTGACATAGGCAACCGGTGCCTCAAAACTGAGTGGGATACTTCCACTTTCCTTTATGCTGTCCTCGTATTCTTCCAGCAGATAACAGTCATCTATACCATCCTCATTCAGATAGCGGTACACATCGGTTAGATCATCCGCACTGCTCTGAACGTTGTCTGATGCATATTCGGACTGGTATATAGTTGGCATTTCTCCGCTCTCGTATGCGTTATCGAGCTTTGCACTATATTCGTCCTCCGGGATAAATTCATAGCTTACATTCACATTCTTCTGGCTGTCGGCAAATGCCTCCACGGCACTGTCCATCATAGCCTCAAGTCCCTTATCGGTCTGTCCATCCGGAACTGCGATCCATATAGTTACATCTGCTGCTGAAAGTACCGCCTCAGACTTTCTGTCCCTGTATATATAGAACACGCCCAGGGAAAGTGCTGTCAGGAATACAAGTGCTGCTCCTATGGTTATCGCTCTCTTTATCTTTCTTGTCCTGAGCTCTTTCCTTGGTTCCTTAACCTTTTTCCTGCCGTCTATGGCCTGCTTGAACTCATCCACATTCTTGAATCTGATCTCCTGATGTATGGACATTCCCTTCATGATCGCATTGCTGATATCCTCAGGGATTTCAGGACAGAGCTCCTTAGCAGTCTTTACAACATCCTGCTGGACTCTGTTTATGGACTCATCAGGTCTTACACCGGTGACAGCCCTGTACATCGTCGCCGCAAGTGCATACACATCGGTCCACGGTCCCTGCATACTCTTGGACTGATACTGCTCCGGCGGTGCATATCCCGGTTTCAGTATGATGGATCTTGTGAGTTCTTTGTCTGTATCAGAAAATCTCGCCGCACCAAAATCTATAAGTTTTATTCTTCCGTCATTACAGAGCATGATGTTGTCCGGGCTCACATCTCTGTGGATGATCCCGCCCGCATGCATCTCGCGGAGCGCATCTATGACTGCATCAGCTATATGTATGGCCTCTGCACAGTCTATCCGTCCGCCCTTATATTTGAGGTAATTCTTGAGTGTGACACCGTCCAGATACTCCATGATAAGGTATGCAGTATTGTTTTCTTCAAAGTACGCATCCACATGGACTATATTCGGATTGTCTATGAACTTCGCCATATTCTTGGCTTCCTCAAGGAATCTGTCCAGATCAGACAGGTACTGTTCCCTGCTCTCGCCGGTATAGACAATGACTCTGGGATCTCCCGGAACCCTCTGCACAAGTCCCGTCGGATAATATTCCTTTACAGCAACTACTGTCTCAAGAACCTTATCCCACGCCTTATATGTGATTCCAAATCCGCCAAATCCTATGACTGTTCCTATAATGTATCTTTCATGAAGCCATGTTCCAGGGTACAGGTGATAAGGCTCCTTCGGTGGAGTTCCTTCCATGTAACCGCAGAACGGGCATATCTCGCGTTCATTTACATTGCCATATACAAGATTGAAAAGATTAAAACAGTTCAGACATCTTCTCTGCATCTTATGTCTCCTCTCATTTGTCACACATTATCTTTGTCAGTTCATCTGTCACATCAGTCTGAACGAATCGATCTCGTTTCCAAATCTGATGACAGCGCCCGGATCTATGGATGTCGGCACTCCCTTCTGAAGTTTCATGCCTCCCACAATGAACGTTCCGTTGCTCGAATAATCCGTAACCACATAATTCTGTGACGCCGCCAGATATTCAATCATGCAATGTCTGCGGCTTATACCCTGTTTTTCTATGATGAGATGGCTGCACGATGCATCTCTTCCCACAACTATCGGTGTGTCAAGTGACACCTCAACTCCTGCATACGCACCCTGAACTCCGATCATCGTTCCTCTCTTGTTCAGATATCTCGCAGGCTGGAACATCACTTTGTTGTCAACTCTGTACTGCACTATGAACTGAACCACCGCAAGGATCAGTGAACATGCTGTGCACGCAACAAATATCCAGTATCCGTATCCCGCCGCATGAACCAGAAAATTCTGTCCGAATATCCTCACCTGTGTCTCCACATCAGATATCGTTCCAGATGCATAGAAATTATCCACAAGATACTTTGCAAATGGATGCTTCAGGAACACCGGTATAAAAAGGACTGACAGCATAGCTATCGTAGAAAGACCATAGCTGACTGCCGAAAATATGTATGTTCTCCTCTTTTTTCCAAGCCACTGGAACAGAAGTCCAGACACTGCCAGCACCCAGGCCGCTATAAATGCCACATACACAAATATGGCAAGTTTTTTCACACCGTCTGATATATACTTCTCGTCATCATGTCTGTCCCCCTGAATGTTGTTTACATAAGAAAGGCCATCCATGAGCTGATATGCGTTAAGTCCGGCTTCATTTCCCGGGATTATCCAGAATCCCTCATCTGTGATATCGTCATCCACAAACACTTTCTGTACTGCATCTGCACAGGCAGCAAACGCCGGATCACTCATCTCATCGTATGTCCTGTCATATACTTTTGCAGCCGCCTTCTCAAAATCCCAATAGTCTACACTTATATATCTGCCAAATGTGAGTGCGAGTCCTGTGGCAAGCAGAACCGATATCACTATTTTCATAACCAGGTTTGCCTTCATATCTATACTCCTTATCTATTCGTATGTTACTTGCAGCTCCACACCGCTATGGCTGAATTGTTATCCATATTCACACCCCTGCCATTTGCCTTGACTACCTCTGACATGGATGCCATCCATTCATCTACTGTCTTTGCTTTTTTCAGAAGTTTTGTCATGGTCTTTTCATCTATAAGTTCCCAGAATCCATCCGTACACAACAAGAAAGCCTGTTTCCCTTCAAGAGAAATGGCTTCCCGGCATTCGTATTTTTTTGATTCCCATGGGCTTCCAAGCACACGGAGCAGCTTGTTCCTGTCCTCATGGCCTCGTATATTCTTCTCCTTCAGTTTGTGCGCAAGCACAAGCATCTGCGGAACACTGTGATCCAGTGTCCTCTCCTTCAGTTTATTGTTATGGAAATAGTACAGGCGTGAATCGCCTATGTGAGCCCAGCGTATCTTATCGGCACACACATCAAGAGCTACCAACGTAGTCTTCATCCCATTTGAGCGGTCATGCTCCTGTGCCCCAAGTATCTCTGTCTGAGCATTCTCGAATATATCAGACAAAATCTCTGTATCCTGTATCCCCTTATTTTCAAATATCTTTCTCGCAGATTCCATCGCCATAGCCGATGCAACCTCACCTTTTCCATGTCCGCCAAGGCCGTCCGCAACAGCAAATACATATCGTCCATCTCTGTGAAACTCTGCTATGGAATCCTCATTTTTTTCCCTGTTTCCTATGTCAGAATACAAACTGTATGTGATCATGTCTCTCGCCCTCCATAAACATGAAAATTATACCATGATACGACATGCTGCACTTATTGTCATGTCTAATATGCAAGTTAGCCTGTCTAAATTAAAATCCTGTTCTCTGTGGCAGACTGATAACCTCTGCATCTTTGAAAGTATCATCGATCTGAGCCTGTTCTGATTCTGCAGATGTCACTTTAAGGCCTGCCGCATCCGCCAGAATTACATCAGGCAGACTATCATCAAAATTAGCTATCTTATCCCAATCTGCATTTCTGAAACTATCCATCAGATAAAAGTGAACATCACCAGAATTACCAACCCATGTCTCAGTCAAATTTTTATCGTCATAATAGACAACATTCTGCTCCTCAAGATAACTATACTGTGCGGTCAGCTCGCCCTGGCTGTATCTATACACCTTGTCATATCTTTTGCCATCACTGTCTTTATCAACATAATTTCGTATCAGACAGGCATTTTCTCCTGTGCGTTCTATCACATACTTATTTACACTATTTCCATAGAAAACATTTTCCGGAGAACCATTTATCAGTGCATACATGGCATACATGACATCATCTCCATCCATGATGAACATTTCGCAAATACCATCCCCGTCGATATCACAGAAGCAATACCCCA
>JAEDGW010000135.1 GCA_016297325.1 Coprococcus sp.
CTGCTGCCGGTCTTCTGAATATGCTTCTAGCCATGGACCCTGGACATCCAGAGTGAACCAGATTTTTTTCGCTACTGCCTTCGGGATTGCTGTCTCTTTGCGCTGCTCCCGAACCCGCCTCACCGCCGGCACTTCCTGAAGCCTGCTTTGCCTGCTTGTTCGCAATGACAGCTGCCTCATCATACGCAGCCGCCTCCCTCTCCACAAATGTTATGGCTCCTGTAGGACATGACGGCAGACAATCACCAAGTCCGTCACAATAGTCATCCCTGAGAAGCTTTGCCTTGCCATTTACCATGCCTATGGCACCCTCATGGCACGCATTGGCGCAGGCTCCGCATCCATTGCACTTGTACTCATCTATCTGTATAACTCTTCTTATCATATATGTGTACTCCAAATCATATCTGTTTTTCATCGTCATTATATCCAGATGGGACATTTGTGTATGTTGAATTTTCAACATTTGAAATGCTATACTATTATAATAAAATATACGAGGTATTCATATGAATAAATATGTAGACATTTTATTGAACTCCAGTCTTTTCTCAGGTATATCCGCCGAGGACACGGATTCCGTGCTGGACTGCCTTGGAGCAATAACAAAAAATTATAAAAAGAACGAGTGCATTCTCATGGCTGGGAATACAACGGAATACATTGGCTTGCTGCTGACGGGCAAAGCGATAGTTATACAGGAGGATTATTGGGGCGGCCAGAGTGTCATGTCCGCCATCCTGCCAGGTCACACATTTGCAGAATCCTACGCCTGCACCCCTGGCTCTGTACTCGACGTCAGCGTATATGCTGAAGCCGCCTGCTCCGTAATGTTTCTGAATGTCCAGAAAATGCTCACCACCTGCCCGGTGACATGCGGCAGACACAACCAGATGATAAGAAATCTCCTGTGCGATCTCGCTGGCAAAAATCTGAAACTCGGTGAGAAATCAAAGCACATGAGCCAGAAAACAACGAGAGATAAGCTGCTCTCATACCTTTCATCCGAGATGCACAGACACGGCAGCAACGAATTTGACATTCCATTTTCCAGACAGCAGCTCGCCGACTTTCTTTCGGTGGACCGCAGTGGTCTGTCAACTGAACTTGGCAGGATGAAAGACGAAGGTATGATCGACTTCAACCGCTCACATTTTATTCTTAAGACTCCCGCCCAGGGGTGGACTGATGTGTGATGTTGTTGTATCATGTAATAAACAGTTTAGGGAAATTCATGGCAAGCGGGGGGATTTCCCTGAACCATGATTTATCTACACATAATATATTCAGGAGGGATTTCAATGAAACCAATGAAAACTATCAAAGACGGATGGAACAAATTCACTGTTGTCGTAAAGGATAAAGACTACTCAACAAGAGAGGCCGTACTTTTTGCAATCTGCACATTCCTCACAGGACTTGTGCTCGGCATGCTCTGCTCACCTAGAAAGAACCAGACATTCGGCTCATACAACGGCAACTGCAGCGATGGTGGATGTAACTGCGATTGCGATTATGACGAGGATTTTGAGTAGGCTGCAACCTAATATCAAAACAAAAGCCAGGTGTCATATCTCATTGACACCTGGCTTCTGTTTTATACGAAATTATTGGTATACCACATTGGTACATTATCCGACAATTCTACAATATGGCCCTTTTCATACACGGCAAATCTGTTAAATACCATCGTATTATCATACATTATTACCATATCACATTTGCTTATTACTTTCTTCAAGTTAATAAAGCTTTCTGTATAACGTCTCTCTACATCTTTGTCTGGGATTCCATGGCCCCCATGTTCTACCCTGTATGCAATTCTCTGCTTTGCTATATCAACAGAATCTACTCCAACATAATGAAGCTCAATTACATATCCTTCATTCAGAGCCGTTTCTATATTTTTTAGAATACTATTTCCGCACAATGTCGTTTCCTGATTGAATGATATACCATTATCAAAATAATCTTTTATTATCCTGATAGCCTGTTTTCCCGCTGTCATTACATCCGCTGGATTACGCCAATTACCATTTTCCCTTACTATCTCATCGATATTAACTCTTTTAATATCTTTAAGTGAGTCAAGCGTCTGGTATAATGTCGACTTTCCTGCCCCGTTAACTCCAGCTATAAGAATGTATTTTTTCACTTAAAACAAGTTCCCCTCTATAACTTCTTTTTGTTTTTTCTGCAATAAATAATTACCTATCAATTCAAAGAACTCTCTTTCATCCTTCGTCTTTGACTCCAATACCAATTGCAAAGTGTCTTCAGGCTGCAAATTCTTTATATCTTTATACATCTTAGAGTATTTTGCTACATCACACATATAAACACCTCCCAATATTGATATCAGTATAACAAATAGCTTTTAAACTTACCACTACTTTATTACATTTCACTTATATCTTCCAACTCACCGCAAGTTCTCTCGAATCCACAAATCTCCTATAGATTCCGTCCTGTTTCATGAGCTCTTCGTGGGTTCCCTTCTGAGCTATCCTTCCCTGATCCACCACAACTATCTGATCCGCATGTCTTACGGTCTTGAGTCTGTGGGCGATCATGATGATCGTCTTCTCCTTTGTCAGTGCGTCTACAGCAAGTGTGAGCTCCTTCTCGTTCTCAGGATCGACATTTGCAGTCGCCTCGTCAAGAATGATGATAGGTGAATCCTTCATGATGGCACGGGCTATGGATATTCTCTGCTTCTCTCCGCCTGAGAGGGTTGCACCGCCCTCGCCGATCACTGTGTTGTAACCGTCAGGGAGCTTGCTTATGAAGTCATGACAGCACGCCTTCTTTGCAGCCTCCACAACCTCTTCATGGGTTGCCTCTGGTTTTCCGAACTTGATGTTGTTCTCTATGGTATCAGCAAAGAGATACACGTTCTGGAACACAAATGAAAAGTTGTTCATGAGGCTGTTCATGCTGTAGTCCTTAACATTTGTTCCGCCCAGAGTTATCTCACCTGAATCCACATCCCAGAATCTGGCGATCAGATTGCACAGCGTTGTCTTTCCACCGCCGGATGGTCCGACGATCGCAGTCGTTGTCTTCTCTGGTATGGAGAGTGAAATTCCGTCTATTATCTTTCTCTTGTCGTAGGAGAACTCTATATTCTTAACCTCTATATCGTGATTTTCAGGATTAAGTTCCTTTCCATCTATATCCATTGTGTCAAGTCCGAGCACTGCATTTGCCTTGTCTACACACACGCTTACCACATGTATCAGTGATGAGAATGTTCCCATTGTCTCAAGCCCCCCATAGAGCAGGAATGCCGCGATCGACATACCCACAGCATACAGAACGCTCATACTGCCATTTATATAGAAGTAAGCCGAAAGTCCTATTATCGCTGCTCCCGTGAGTTTTGTCACAACGCTCTGGAGAAAATGATATGGGACATAGACGAGCTCCATCTTTACATTTGCCTTGACGCAGGCTTCATTGGCCGCATTGAGTCTCTTTGTCTGCTTGCCGATGAGGTTGTAGGACTTGACCTCTGATATGCCCTGTATGTACTCCATGATCTGATTTATGAGTTCAGTGTCACAGTCAACCTTCGCTGAAGATGCCTGCTTTCCGGCATTCTGCATCACCGTATTGATCCCAAGGAATATGGCAACTCCTACAAGTGATACCAGTTCGATCCTCCAGTCGCAGAGCAGGATCATGAGTATGATCATGGATGTCTCAAGGAGTCCCTGGGTCGTGAGCATGACAACTCTGGTTGCCACATCGCCAAGATTCTCCATGGTGTTTGTCGTAACTGATGCGATCTCACCTATGCTGTTGGAATTGAAATATCCCATCGGCACATATCTGAGGTGCTCCGCCATCTCTATACGCTTGAATGCCGCTGTGGTGTAGCCGCCCTCTGTCTGCAGCACGGTCGACGACATCTTGCACAGTATTCCAATTACGATCGATACCGCCATGATGGCGATTGAACCCAGTATGTATTTTCCAATGTCCTTTCCTTCTATAACGCCCATTAGGACACACATTATAGCCGGGATCTTCAGCGCCGATGCCAGTGCGTCTATCAGGCTTATCACTATTGAACGCTTGAATTTGCGGCTGTTTTCCTTACCTGAGAACAGGAAGAACTTTTTTAATACTCCAAACATATTACTCGCCCTCCTTTTCATCGCTTGCCGTATCCTTGACCGAGATGTGTGCCTGCCACATATCCCTGTAAAGTGTGCATTTGCTAAGAAGCTCCTCATGTGTTCCGTGAGCCTCCACATTTCCTGCATTTACCACAAATATCTGATCCGCATCCTTGATAGTGGACAGTCTGTGGGCTATGACTATCAGCGTCTTGCCCGCAACAAGCTTGGCGATAGAACTCTGAAGTATGGCCTCATTCTCCGGATCAGTGTAGGCTGTTGCCTCGTCCAGTATGACTATCGGCGCGTCCTTCAGCATCGCCCTGGCGATGGATATCCTCTGTCTCTCACCGCCTGACAAATGTCCACCTGCACCGCCGACCACGGTGTCAAATCCGTTCTCAAGGTTCATGATGAAGTCGTAGCAACCACTCTTTCTGGCTACCTCTTCGACCTCGGCGTCCGTGGCATCCAGCCTTCCCTGTCTTATGTTGTCCCTGACTGTCTCGTTGAACAGGTAATTATCCTGTGACACATACGCAAGCCTGTCGTTGAAATCCGTCAGCGCGATATCCTTTATATCCACGCCTCCGATCTCTATGCTTCCGCTGTTCACATCCCACAGTGAAGCTATCAGCTTGGCTATTGTAGACTTTCCACTTCCCGACGGACCGACTATCGCATTTACCGTTCCCGCCTTTATATCCATGCTCACACCGTGGAGTATCTCCTTGTCGTGATAGCCAAATGTGATATCTGTGACCTTTATTCCATTATCCTTCGGCTGTGCCTTTGTGTGCTCAGGTCTCACAAGCTCAGGCTGCTCCAGGATTCCTGTCACCTCTCCGATGACTGTCGACAGCTTGCCCAGATCATCAGTGTATGAACCGATGGTGAGCAGCGGACCGACTATTCCAAGTGAGAGGATGATACACACAACGAAATCCGCTGTGGTGAGCGAACCATTTGACACATAGTGCGCACCTATCGGAAGGACCGTTGCAAGTGTGTACGGTGTGATGACGAACATGGCTGCCTGGAAGAATGAGCACTTCTTCATCCAGTTTATATACGAGTCTGCGTTCTCCTTTGCCGCCTTTGTGAACTTGGCAT
Source organism: Coprococcus sp. (assembly GCA_016297325.1). Classification (GTDB taxonomy): domain Bacteria; phylum Bacillota; class Clostridia; order Lachnospirales; family Lachnospiraceae; genus Coprococcus. The sequence goes on from JAEDGW010000135.1 coordinate 5,238, forward strand.
ATGAGCTCTCTGTCTTGCCAAATGCCTTGATGACCTCGATTCCATCTATGTACTCCACTGCCGCATCGTTCAGCGCCTTGGTCTTCTCGACTGTCCTGTTGTAGTTCTCCTGGAAATCTATCATCATGCCCATGTACGTTGCAAATCCAACAACGATCGGGATAAATGAGAACAACGCAAGTCTCCAGTCAACCATGAAAAAATACACGATGACGATAATAGGCGCCAGCAGGTTGGATGTAAACTCAGGCACGACATGCGCAAGCGTTGTCTCTATGCTGTCTATTCTCTCCACCATGATGTTCTTGAATGAACCCGATGGAGTATCCTTGACGTATCCAAGCGGCACCCTTGCAAGCTTGTCGCAGCATGACTTTCTGATATTTGCAAGCACTGTAAATGTCGCCTTATGTGAACATGCCGTTGATACACTGTGGCAAAGCTCTGCAAGTATAAACGATCCCGCTATGATAAGAACCTTCACCATATACTCCTTGAGATCCTTCTCCCCGTCAAGAAACATCCTGACCACGTCCGCAATGATGAAATACGGAACTATCTTGAATACTACATTGATAACCGCCAAAATGACGCTCCACACATAGGATGACTTCTTCTGTCCCGCCCATGTGAGAACCCAGCTCACCGCTGATTTCTTTTTTTCTTCCACTTTTTCTCCTCCTT
>JAEDGW010000032.1 GCA_016297325.1 Coprococcus sp.
TGGTACTTGATGGACCACACAGAAAGGGCGATTTAAGAAGAGCACGTGCTGCTGCTGTTAACATCGTTCCTAACTCAACAGGTGCTGCAAAGGCTATCGGCCTTGTTATCCCAGAGCTCAACGGTAAGCTCATTGGTTCAGCTCAGAGAGTTCCAGTTCCTACAGGATCAACAACAATCCTTACAGCTGTAGTTAAGGGCAAGGATGTTACTAAGGAAGGAATCAACGCTGCAATGAAGGCTGCTGCTTCAGAGTCATATGGCTACAATGAGGAGCAGATCGTTTCATCAGATATCGTTGGAATGAGATTTGGTTCACTCTTCGATGCTACACAGACAATGGTAGCTCCTATCGGTGATGACTTATACGAGGTTCAGGTTGTTTCATGGTATGATAACGAGAACTCATACACAAGCCAGATGGTTAGAACAATCAAGTACTTCGCTGAGTTAGCTTAATTTGTTTAACTAATAAGTATTTATAAGACCTTAAACGGGGTCCGGTCTTAATGGACCGGGCTCCGTTTTTCTGTTATACAGGTTCGCCCCTGTATGGCGGAGTATCAGACCTGGCAGAGTCAGGTCGTAGATTTTTTATTCAGGAGGAATTAGAAATGTCATTAAACAAGAAATCAGTAGATGATATCAATGTTAAGGGCAAGCGCGTGCTTTGCAGATGCGACTTCAATGTACCATTAAAGAACGGAGAGATTACAGACGAGAACAGACTTGTTGCAGCTCTTCCAACAATCAAGAAGCTTATCGCTGACGGTGGAAAGGTTATCCTTTGTTCACACCTTGGAAAGGTTAAGACTGAGGAAGACAAGCAGACTAAGACTCTTGCACCAGTTGCTAAGAGACTTACAGAGCTTCTTGGACAGGAAGTTAAGTTCGTACCAAGCCTTGAGGTTGTTGATGACACAGTTAAGGCTGCAGTTGACGCTATGAAGGACGGAGAGGTTATCCTTCTTGAGAATACTCGTTTCAGAGCTGAGGAGACAAAGAACGGAGAGGCTTTCTCTAAGGATCTTGCAAGCATCTGTGATGTATTTGTAAATGATGCATTCGGAACAGCTCACAGAGCTCACTGCTCAAACGTTGGTGTTGCTGGACTTGTTGACACAGCAGTAGTTGGTTACTTAATGCAGAAGGAGATCGACTTCCTTGGCAATGCAGTAGAGAACCCAGTTAGACCATTTGTAGCTATCCTCGGTGGTGCTAAGGTTGCTGACAAGCTCAATGTTATTTCAAACCTTCTTGAGAAGTGTGATACACTTATCATCGGTGGTGGTATGGCTTACACATTCCTTAAGGCTAAGGGATATGAGATCGGTAAGTCACTTGTAGACGATTCTAAGATCGATTACTGCAAGGAGATGATGGCAAAGGCAGAGAGCCTTGGCAAGAAGCTTCTTCTTCCAGTTGATACAGTTATGATCGAGGATTTCCCTAACCCTATCGACGATCCAAGCATCAAGACAGAGGTATTTGACGCTGACAAGATGCCTGCAGACAAGGAAGGCTGCGATATCGGACCTAAGACTATCGAGCTTTACTCAGAGGCAGTTAAGACAGCTAAGACAGTTGTTTGGAATGGACCTATGGGTGTATTCGAGAACCCTGTACTTGCAGCTGGTACAAAGGCAGTTGCAGCAGCACTTGCTGATACAGACGCTACAACTATCATCGGTGGTGGAGATTCAGCAGCAGCTGTAAACCAGCTTGGTTACGGTTCAAAGATGAGCCACATCTCAACAGGTGGTGGAGCTTCACTTGAGTTCCTTGAGGGCAAGGAGCTTCCAGGCGTAGCAGCAGCTAACGACAAGTAATTTATATATCGTATAGATATAAAGATTATAACGGTGGATGCCGGCAGAGTCTCTGACATGTCCGGCATTCATCAAAAAAATACAATATAAGAGGTAGATTGCAATGGCAAGAAAGAAGATTATTGCAGGTAACTGGAAGATGAACAAGACTCCTAGCGAGGCTGTTGAACTTGTAAACCTGTTAAAGGACTTAGTAAAGAATGATGACGTAGATGTAGTATACTGTGTACCAGCTATCGATATCGTACCTGTTGTTGAGGCAACAAAGGGAACAAACGTAGCTGTAGGTGCAGAGAATATGTACTTCGAGGAGAGCGGAGCTTACACAGGTGAGATCTCAGCAGCAATGCTTGTAGATGCTGGTGTTAAGTATGTTATCATCGGACATTCAGAGCGTCGTGATTACTTCAAGGAGGATGATGTTCTTCTCAACAAGAAGGTTAAGAAGGCATTTGAGGCTGGTATCACACCTATTCTTTGCTGTGGTGAGTCACTTGAGCAGAGAGAGCTCGGTGTTACTATGGACTGGATCCGTCTCCAGATCAAGTCAGACCTCGCTGGCGTAACAGCAGATCAGGTTAAGTCAATGGTTATCGCTTACGAGCCAATATGGGCTATCGGAACAGGTAAGACAGCTACATCAGATCAGGCACAGGAAGTATGTAAGGGAATCCGTGATCTCATCGCTGAGATCTACGATACAGATACAGCTGAGGCAGTAAGAATTCAGTACGGCGGTTCTATGAACGCTGGCAACGCTGCTGAGCTCCTTGCAAAGCCAGACATCGACGGTGGACTTATCGGCGGTGCTTCACTCAAGGCTGACTTCGGTCAGGTTGTAAATGCTGGAAAGTAATTTTAAACAGGCTAAAATTATATTAGTTTTAGAATAAATCTGATATAGAATATTGAAAGGGATTATCAAGTGCTTTATCACAAGGTAATCCCTTTTGTTTATGCTTAGAGAAACAAGGTGGTATATTTCAGGAACTAAGTATTGTTTTTATGAAATGGGGTTTGCCTGAAATTTATATTCCTATAGTTCGCAGGTGTTAGACCAGTATGTAATTTGAATTGTTCGGTAAAATAACTCTGACTTGGAAATGCGAGAGTCTGTGCTATCTGGGCAGGGCTATAATCAGAGTACATGAGCATGTTCCTTGCAGTATCAAGTTTTAGCATTTTTATATAATGTCCGATATTATCTCCGGTCTCTTTTTTGAACAGCCTTGACAGGTATGACGGGGTGAGATTGACACGTTTTGCCAGAATCTCAACAGTGATCCTGGTATGCAGATGATCGTATATGTAGTCTATGCATTCTGCGACCGGTTTGGAGCATATGAAATTTTTCTTAAGGTTTCGCATCTTTTTTGCATAGTCTATGCACATGAACGCATGTAATTCAGATATATCCTCCACAGACTTCATTGTATCTGACTTTTTTATATAAAAATCACTGAGATTGTAAGCTGTTGCCACATCAAGACCACCTTCAATACAGTATCTTGCAACAAGGGCTGTTGTGATGACGAAGTGATATCTTATGTTGTTGACCGGGTTTTCAGATAGTAAACCGAGTCCTTTTTTATCCTTAAGTGGTGAGGCTTTACACAATTCTTTAACCTGTTCTGTATCTCCATTTTGTATTATTGAGTAAAATTCAAGCTCCGGGTTGTAAGGTGCTCTATTGGTTGAATCTTCACGTCTAATAAATTCTTGATAGAATATTTCCTTTGTATATTTCATCGATGTATAACCCCTTTCCGATAAATTTTATCAGGTCTGAATTATCAATTTGATATTCTTTGTGCATGTTATACGTTATCAAAAGTTTATAAAGAGATTTACTTTGCAATTTTACTATAATATATCATGTACACGATATAAAAAGCAATAAAACGATATAAGTCAAATAGATAAGATGCTATCATCAAGGTACTTTATAAAGATACGACGTCGTAAACATTAATTTTTTTGAGAGGAGTATTTTATGAGAAGGTTAAAACAGCTTGTGGCTATGATGCTTGTCGTTTGCATGTTGATCACTCTGTGTCCATCAGATGTTAGCGCTGCAACATCAAAAGCTGCGGTAAAGTCTGTAACCGTGACAAATCTTGTCACAAATAAACTTGTACTAAAAAAGGGTACAAAGTTTCAGGTGAAACCTAGAGTTGTAGTTACAGGCAAGATCAGTAAAAAAGTAACATATGTATCATCAAATAAGAAGATAGTTACAGTTGACAACAAGGGTGTTGTCAAAGCGGTAAAATCAGGAAAAGCGGTTGTAGCAGTAAAGAGTGCTGCAAACCCAAGGGTAATGTACAAATTTATTGTTTATGTTGGGGTTCCTACGAAGACTGTTACATTGTCTGCAAAGGCTGTGAATATGTTTAAAGGAACCAGCAGGACGTTAAAAGCTTCAATTGCTCCAAAGAATGCCACATATAAGGGAATTCTGTGGTCATCATCAAATAAAAGAATAGCAACAGTTTCCTCGAAAGGTGTTGTAAAAGCAGTTAGGGTTGGAACAGTATATATAACTGCGAAGGCTAAGGATGGAAGTGGTAAATATGCAAGATGTAAGATTACAGTAAAACAGCCAGTTACTTCTATCAAGCTTTCAGCGGCAACACTCACTATCACAGAGGGAAGCAGTAAAACTCTTACAGCTACTGTCGCTCCGGCATCAGCAACCAATAAAACAATAAGCTGGACATCGAGCAATACAAAGATTGCAACGGTTTCGGCAAAGGGCGTTGTGAAGGCCGTAGCACCAGGCGCAGCGACAATCACAGCGAAAGCTGCTGACGGTTCAGGAAAGAAAGCAACATGCAAAGTGACTGTAAAGAAGAAAGTGACAGTTGAAAATAAATACGAGTCGCAGGGATATAAACTCTTATGGCATGATGAGTTTGACGGAACAGAGCTCAACCGTGATATTTGGAATGTTGAACTCCATGAGCCTGGCTGGGTAAATAATGAGCTTCAGTCATATGTTGATTCTGAAGATAATATAAAGGTTAAGGACGGCACCCTTATCATAAGCTCAAAGAAAATTGTAAACGAGGATGGTTCCGTATCATATACATCGGGAAGAGTAAATACACAGAATAAGCAGGATTTCAAGTATGGCAGAGTACAGTTCAGAGCAAAGGTTCCTACAGGTAAAGGATATCTTCCTGCTGCATGGATGATGCCTACAAACGAGAGCCTGTATGGACAGTGGCCTAGATGTGGTGAGATTGATGTGATGGAGGTCCTTGGAGACAACACATATACAACCTATGGAACGATTCACTATGGCAATCCTCATTCAGAGTCGCAGGGAACATATACACTTTTAAATGGAAAATCATTTGCAGACAGCTATCATGTATTTACATGTGACTGGGAACCAGGCAAGATCACATGGTATGTAGATGGAGTTAAGATGCATGAGGAAAGTGACTGGTATTCAACAACAGCGGGAAAGGGAACTGTTACATATCCTGCACCATTTGACCAGCCATTCTATGTGATACTTAATCTTGCAGTTGGTGGTAACTGGCCTGGAAATCCTGACGCAGACGCAGATTATATCAACAGTGAGAGTCTGTATGTTGATTATGTAAGAGTATACCAGAAGGATTCTTATGATGAAAATGTGACAAAGCCAGAGCATGAAGTTATAATTCGTGATCCTGATGAAAATGGAAACTATGTAATAAATGGTGATTTTAGCGAGGTCGAGGATCTGGGAGATGCTGAAAACTGGATTTTTATGGCACAGAATGGTGGCGAAGGAACAGCGGTCATAGAGAACAATGCAATCAATATAAATACAACTGATGCAGGTACAGTTGATTACAGTATTCAGCTTGTACAGCCTGATATACCAGTTGAAAAAGGTGCCACATACAAGCTTTCATTTGATGCGTGGGCAGATGAGGCAAGAACAGGTATAGTTGACGTCTCAGCACCTACCAGATCATGGGGAAGATATCTCAAGGACACTAAGTTTGAGATGACAACAGAGAAGCAGACATATGAGTATGAGTATACTATGACTGATTCATCTGATGACAAGGGAAGAATAGAATTCAACCTCGGAAACCAGGGAAGCACTGCTGGCGTACATATTACAAATGTAAAGCTAATAAAGACCAATCAGACAGAGATAGTTGATAAGAAGACGATCCTTGCTGATGGAAACCTTGTTTACAATGGAGAATTTCAGGAGGGAACAGGTAGACTGGGGTATTGGACAGTGAGCAACACCTGCGGTGCTGAGTATAAGGTGACAGGCCTTTCTGACGGAAGAAGATTCTCATATAAGTCATTGGATGAGAGTGTAGATGGCAGCTTCGTATTATCACAGGATGAACTTGCGTATGCACCGAATACAAAGTATGTACTTAAATTTGATGCTGAAACTGCATCAGAGGGAAAGAATATTATTATCACTACAGGAGATTCAAAGTTTGATGTGACTCTTGAGAAAGGACTTAAGAGTTATGTCTATAAGTTTGAGACCGGAGAAGAAGTGACTGACAGTTCAATCAGCATTGATTTTGGTAACAGCGGAGAAGTTCTGTTAGACAATGTGAAGATCATGCAGGATTCGCTTCTTCTAAACGGAGATTTTTCAGCAGATTTTGCCGGATATGATGTGTATGTAGACAGCAGCGCGGATGCAGAGGCTGTTGTGGACAGCCAGAAGGAGGATAATGCTGCTGACTTTACTATAAAGAATTCCGGGGATCAGAACTGGAAGATACAGCTCAAGCAGAATAATATAAAACTTGAAAAAGGACAGTGGTACAAGCTTTCATTTGATATAAAGAGCTCTGTGTCAAGAACTGTTCAGTATGCAATACAGAGAGATGGAAGCACACATAAGGATAGTACAGGTGCAGAGGACTGGACTCCATATGTTCAGGAGACAGTTAAGCTTGATGCATATGATCAGGCTGATCAGAAGTACGTGACAGTTTCAAATACATTCCAGATGGCCTGTGACACAGATGATGAGAGTATTTTCAATATCGCTCTTGGTGCAGGCGGAGAAAATGGTGCGGCAATTACTGATCAGCATAGAATCTGTATTGACAACATTGTGCTTGAAAAGACTTCAGCTCCGGAGATAGATGTTCCTGTAGGCAAGAATCTTCTCACAAATCCAGAGTTTGAAATGGGTGAGGATGGAAGCCTTGCAGCTTGGGAAAATGCAGTAACTGCACCTGGAGATGCCACATTTGAGACTGGGGATGGAAAGATTACATACAATGTTGCAAACGTGGGCGAGGCAGACTGGAATATCCAGCTTAAGCAGATGGGATTGTCTCTTGAGCAGGGCGAGTCATATACACTTAAATGTACATTGATTTCTGATGTTGACCGAGTTGTGAAGGTTGCTGTTATGACTCCTTCGGCGGGATATGCATGGCATGGCGGTGAAGATGTAGTTCTTACAGCAGGTGAGGCTAAAGATATAACACTCACGATCACTCCTAAGGAAGATGTATTTACGGATGGTATCACTGTTGATACAGGTGCTGGATTATTCTTCTCAATGGGATATGTTGATGGATACACACTTGGAGCACATACAGTTTCTATATCAAATGTATCATTTGTAAAAAATTAAAACTGACCCCTAAAAACAAATAATATATACCCTTTGGCAGCGGCGGATCGTCGCTGCCTTTTCTCTTTTGCGGTCATAGCAGGAGCTTAGTGAATTTTTAAATGATCTGGCAGTCAGGACGGGTGTTTGTATGAGGAAATAAAATGTGTTAAAATAAAACATGATTTTCCCAGAATAATAATGAAAGGATAAAATGGTATATAAATTTATGAAAAAACTTATCTCATGGAACGTAAATGGAATAAGGGCATGCGCCGGTAAAGGTTTCATGGACTTTTTTAACAGTATAGATGCAGACATATTCTGTATACAGGAGTCCAAGATGCAGGAGGGACAGCTCACACTTGATATGCCGGGATACCATCAGTTCTGGAATTATGCAGACAAGAAGGGGTATTCGGGAACGGCCATATTTACTAAGGAAGAGCCTGTCAGTGTAATGAATGGCATAGGTATAGATGAACACGACCATGAGGGTCGTGTCATAACACTGGAATATGAAAGCTTCTATATGGTGACTGTATATACTCCAAATTCGCAGAATGAGCTGGCTAGACTTGATTACCGAATGAAGTGGGAGGATGATTTCAGGGCGTATCTCAAAAAGCTTGAGGAGAGTAAGCCTGTCATAGTCTGCGGTGATATGAATGTAGCGCACAAGGAGATAGACCTTAAGAATCCAAAGACCAACAGGAAGAATGCCGGATTTACAGATGAAGAAAGAGAGAAGATGACGGTGCTTCTTGATGATGGCTTCATCGATACATTCAGATATTTCTATCCTGATCAGGAAAATATATATTCGTGGTGGTCATATAGGTTCAAGGCAAGGGAGAAGAATGCCGGATGGCGTATTGATTACTTCCTCACATCGGAGAGCCTGAAGGATAGACTTGTCGATGCTAAGATCCATACAGATATTATGGGATCCGACCACTGCCCGGTTGAGCTGGATATCAACCTGTAAAAAAAACATAGATAAAGCATGTCATCACGGCTTGAAAAATTGGCATTATATAAGTATAATCTCAGTTGAGTGAATTATGACTAAGAGGCTGCCTTGGCGTTTTATAAGTCAGATATGATCAGTATTTATGGCAAAACGAGGGATGGATTTATTCATTTGATGGCGGTCGGAATAAATAAAAAGGAGAAAAATTATGAGTAAGAAACCAGTAGTTTTAATGGTCCTTGACGGATATGGTCTCAGTGACAAGACAGAGGGTAATGCAGTGGCACTTGCAAATACACCTGTTATGGACAAGCTTATGGCTACAGCACCATTTGTACAGGGCGCTGCTTCAGGACTTCCAGTAGGACTTCCAGATGGCCAGATGGGTAATTCAGAGGTAGGTCATATGAACATCGGCGCAGGCCGTATCATATATCAGGAGCTTACGAGAATCACAAAGGCAATAGCTGATGGAGATTTCTTTGAGAACGAGGAGATGCTTGCTGCAATAGAGAACTGCAAGAAGAATAATTCAGATCTTCATCTCTGGGGACTTCTCTCAGATGGTGGTGTTCACAGCCACAATACACACCTTTATGCAATCCTTGAGCTCTGCAAGAAGCAGAACTTTGAGAACGTATACGTTCATCCATTCTTCGACGGAAGAGATACACCACCTGCATCAGGTAAGGGTTACCTTGAGGAGCTCATCGCAAAGATGAATGAAATTGGAGTAGGTAAGGTCGCATCTATGTCAGGCCGTTACTACGCAATGGACAGAGATAACAGATGGGACAGAGTAGAGCTTGCATACAAGTCACTTGTAACAGGTGAGGGTGTTCAGGCTGAGGACCCGGTTGCAGCTATGCAGGAATCATATGACAAGGAAGTTTATGATGAGTTCGTTCTTCCTACAGTAATCACAGAGAATGGCAAGCCTGTATCACTTGTTAAGCCAAATGATTCAGTTATATTCTTTAACTTCAGACCAGATAGAGCCCGTGAGATCACCAGAGCATTCTGCTGTGACGATTTCGATGGATTTGAGAGAGCAAATGGCCGCATGCCACTCACATATGTATGCTTCAAGGACTATGACGAGTCAATACCTAACAAGCTTGTTGCATTCAAGAAAGAGGAGATCGACAACACATTTGGCGAGTACCTTGCAGCAAATGGCCTCAAGCAGCTCAGACTTGCTGAGACAGAGAAGTATGCTCATGTAACATTCTTCTTCAACGGCGGTGTTGAGGAGCCAAACAAGAACGAGGACAGAATCCTTGTAAAGTCACCTGCTGTAGCAACATATGATCTCCAGCCAGAGATGAGTGCTCCAGAGGTAAGTGAGAAGCTCAATGCAGCAATCCTTGGCGGCGAGTATGATGTGATCATCATCAACTTTGCTAACCCTGACATGGTTGGACATACAGGTGTTATCCCTGCTGCTATCAAGGCTGTCGAGACAGTTGACAAATGCGTTGGAACTGCTGTTGAGGCTATTGATAAGGTTGACGGTGTTCTCTTTATCTGCGCTGACCATGGTAACGCAGAGCAGATGATCAACTATGAGACAGGTGCTCCACATACAGCTCATACAACCAATCCTGTACCATTTATCCTTTACAACTATGGTGAGGATGTAGAGCTTCGTGAGGGCGGATGCCTTGCAGATATCGCACCTACACTTCTTGAGGTTATGGGACTCCCTCAGCCTAAGGAGATGACAGGTAAGTCACTTATTGTAAGAAAGTAATACTTCAGTTTGGAGGATACAGATGAAGAAGTTTTTGGAAGAGTTTAAGGAGTTTGCCCTTAAGGGTAATGTGATGAGTCTGGCTATCGGTGTTATCATTGGTGGAGCGTTCCAGTCATTGGTTACATCTTTTACAGACTGCTTCATCACGCCAATAATAAACAGTATAGGCGGAGCTGAGATCGGTGGACATTTTCAGATTTTCCACACAGGACAGTACATTGAATATGGTGCGTTCCTGTCGTCGGTGATCAACTTTATCATCATGGCATTTGTAATATTTGTCATCATGAAAGGAATCAATGCGCTTATGGATCTTGGCAAGAAGAAAGAGGAGGCAGCACCTCTCACAAGAAAGTGTCCTTACTGCATGGGTGAGATAGACATTAATGCGACAAAGTGTATGCACTGTACATCTGATGTCCCACCTGCTGAGGAATAAGTCAGATTAAAATTTATATGACGAAAATGACCTATAGAATAAAAGAGATCTATAGGTCAAAATGTGTTGATAGAAACCGGCTTCAGCCCTGACAAATAAAGGGTTGAAGCCGGTTTAATTTATGCGTATAGTTTTACTCGATCGGTTCAAGGCCGTTGCTGCATAAGAATTCATTTATCTGCAGGGCGGAGTTATATCCGCTGTTGATACAGACAATGAGTGCTGCGTCTACAGGGATTTTAGGGTACAGAACGGAGCTGCCTGATATGGTGAGAGCCCGCTGTATATCTTTCAGATTCATCCCCATGCATATGCATAGTACCGCAAGTTTGTATTTCCCTGGATGGTTTTTCCTTCCGTTCAGGATCTGATATGCATAGCATCTGTCAATATTGCTTCGTTTGATGACCGAACTTATATCGACATCAGGGTGAAGTTTTAAATAGTCGTTCAAATAATCATTTAGAGAATCATAGGTGGTTATGTCGTTGTGTTTCTCAGTGAAATCTTTAAAACCATTCTCTCCGGATATGTTTTTCAGTTCGTTCATCAGGTCAGTTGTTCTGTAATTCATGTAGTTTGTCAAATCCCTTCATAGCTATATATTTATCACATTGAAAATGGATGCCTTGATGGTTTACAATAAGCAGTATATATGCTGTTTGGGTGATGTTCAAGAATTGTGTCATTTTTTGTTCAAAATGACATGGAGTGAGGTTTTTATCTGGAATATGCTCAAGGGAAGAGGTTAAAGAAGATGAATATGGAATTGCAAAGCATACTGTCATTCTACAGGGAGATTTCTCATCTGGACGACAGGGGAAATGTATGGCTTGTAAAACATATAGATACTGGGCAGTTTTTTGTGAAAAAGGTGCTGAATACTTATGACAGGGATGTATATGAATATATAAAGGCAAATCCCCTGCCATATATTCCGGCGATATATGAATGCATCGAAGATGATGGAAGACTTTATGTGATCGAAGAGTTTATCCAGGGGATTACGCTTGACATGTTCATAGAGGAATATGGATGTCTGGATACGGATCTGGCCAGCCGTGTGACGGAGAGTCTGTGTCATATCCTTGAAGAGCTTCATGGACAGAGAAAGCCTATCATTCATAGGGATATAAAACCTTCAAATGTCATTGTGAAGTTAAATCCTCTGAGCAGGGATAAGATAGATTCGGTCTATCTGATAGATTTTAATACAGCCAGGGAGTACAGCACATCGGCAAAGCGGGATACATCACTTATGGGAACGCGGGGATTTGCGGCACCTGAACAGTACGGATTTTCACAGTCTGATGAGAGGACTGACATATATGCGCTTGGGGTTCTGTTAAACTATATGCTCACAGGAGATATAGCAGCAAATAAGCCGTATAAGGGCGACCGAAGACTTGCAGATATCATAGCAAAGGCGACCGATATGTCACCTGAGGGTAGATATCAAAGTGCACAGGAATTTTACATGGCTCTTTCGGGAGACTCTGGGGATTATATGAGATTTATGCCACCGGGATTCCGTAAGAAAAATCCATGGCATATGATAACAGGGGCTATTTGTTATGCGGTATTACTGTGGTTTTGTTTTACTGTTGAGATACATGATGGCAAGACCGGTGCCCTTGTTTCGGGGGCAGAACTTACTGGTTACAGGATAGTATATTTCCTGATGTTCTTTGGGCTTGCTCTTTTGTGGGAAAACTACCTTGGCATATGGAAATATCTTCCGCTTCTTAAACACAGGAATAAGTGGATAAGGATAGCGGGAATTGCGATATTCTCTGTTTTATGGGTTTTGCTTGTCATCGTAGTCTTTGCACTTGTTGATTATGCCGGATTGCTCCGTTGATCATGACAGTTTTTATAGTGTGCTGACAGCACACCAAATACTATTTCTCTGATAGTAATATAACATAAAGTCCAGAATGTCTGCCTGCTAAAAATTACAGGCATGTAAAATGGACGGATGTTCAATATGCAATGGGAGGAAGAAAATGGAAAAGAAGAAAAGCAAAAAGAAAATACTGATAATCATAGGTGTACTTGCAGTCATAATTATACTTATCGGCGCACTTGGCGGCGGTGGAGATAATAAAGAAACTGTCGGAGAAAGTCAAAACAGTGGACAGAAAGCATCAGGTGTAGATACTGCATTCTCAGATGATAAAAACAGTGATGGTAAAACTGATGCGCAAAATACTGACGGTGATGATGTAGCTAAGGCGCAGGAGGCGGAAGCTCCGGCTGACGGCAGATATCATGTGGGCGACACATATATAGGTGACGGGCTTTCAGTTACATATACTGAGTTTGGTGAATATACCGGGTATGATGACTGGAACACACCATCAGATGGTATGAAAGTTGTATATGCAAGCTTTTATGTAGAAAATACAGGCAAAAGTGATGTGACGGTTTCGTATTTTGATTTTCATGGATACTGTGACAACAAAGAGATCACACAGTATTATGGTGTTGATGGTTCTGGACTTGACTTCTCACTTGATCTGTCAGCGGGCAGAAATGGAACAGGTACGGTTGCCTTTGAGGTTCCGCAGGATGTAACTGATCTGTCAAAGGTTGAGATGGAGTTCACTTCGGATTATTGGAGTGACACCAAGGTTCTTTTTGTCGGCGAAGGAGATGGAACAGTTGTCAAATCTGACAGTGTCCCGGAAAGTTCTTCGGGAAGCTTAGTTGCTGATGAAGAAAAATACAAAGTAGGTGACACGTATGAGGGAGATTCACTCAAGGTGAAATTTGTCGAGTGCGGAGAATATACGGACTACAGCGAGTATTTTCCACCTGCTGATGGCAATAAGATAATATATGCAAAGTTTGAATTTGAGAATACTGGAAATGATGAAGAGTATGTCATGTATACAGACTTCAACGCATTTGCGGACAACAAGAATGTAAATCAGTATTATTCGGCAGAGGATTCAGATAACACTGCATTTTCATGTAATCTGTCAGCGGGCAGAAGCGGAAGTGGCACGGTGATGTTTGAGGTTCCTGAGAACTCGGAGGAGATAGACATTGAGTTTTCGCCAAGTTTTTGGAGCTCGGAGCATGTTGTGTTCAAGTACAGCAAATAAAAATTGGATATAATGACATATATGGGTATGTGCATTTACTAATACAAGGATGCGGTTTGATGTTAAAGTTAAATCGTATCCTTGTTTTTGTGTATATCTTTTAAGAAGTATTTGGCTGCTGATAGAGTGGTTGATATTTTAATTAATGCAGTGTTTGGCAATCGTATGTGTAAGTATTTAATGTTGTAGTCGTTGCATTAGTTGGTGTTATAAGATGTTGTGTGGTATATTAAATACTGCAGTAGTTTGATATATATATGTCAGATCTGTTTATGAACTGGCAAAAGAAAAGGAGATATACAATGATGATAAAGGATTGTCTTGAAAATGTAAAAATGAATGTGCCTCTTGTGCACAATATAACCAATTATGTAACTGTAAATGATGTGGCAAATGTCATACTGGCGTGCGGCGGCAGCCCTATCATGTCTGATGATGAGGGGGATGTCGTTGATATTACAAGTATCTGCGGAGGACTTAATATCAATATCGGAACGCTTAACAAGAATACGATTCCTTCTATGTACCTTGCCGGCAAGAGGGCAAATGAGCTGGGTCATGTAGTCCTTCTTGACCCTGTTGGTGCCGGTGCGAGCAAGCTTCGTACAGACACAGCGGTCGGACTTATGAAAGAAGTGAAATTTGACGTGATAAGGGGCAATATCTCAGAGATAAAGACTCTGGCGTATGGATCTGGAAGCACAAAGGGAGTTGACGCTGATGTGGCTGATGCTGTCACAGAAGACACGCTTGATAATGCAGTCGCATTTGTAAAGAAACTGTCGGCTGAGACAGGATCGATAATCGCTGTAACAGGAGCTATAGATCTTGTGGCAGATTCTAAGGAGTGCTATGTGATAAGAAACGGAAGACCTGAGATGGGCAAGATCACAGGTACAGGCTGCCAGCTTTCAGGTATGATGACTGCCTATGTGACGGCTAATCCAGATAACAAGCTTGAAGCTGCTGCCACAGCGGTCATGGTCATGGGATTTGCAGGTGAGATAGGATATTCGCATCTTAAACCGTATGAGGGCAATTCCACATACAGAAACAGGATCATAGATGCGGTCTACAATATGGATGGAGATATGCTTGAAAAGGGAGCAAAGTACGAGATCAAGTAAGCTGTTCATAAACAGAAGTTTCAGACAGTAGCATGAAAGAAGATAGAAAAAAGAAAGACAGGAAGAAGATAAAAAGAAGATAGAAAAAAATAAGACAGAAAGAAGGATACGAATATGGGTAACTGCAGCGAGAAAGAACTGCTGCTTTATGCGGTAACGGACAGACATTGGCTTTCCGGAGAGACTTTATACGATCAGGTAAAAAAAGCACTTGACGGCGGTGCGACATTTGTGCAGCTCAGGGAAAAGAAACTAGATCACGAGAATTTCCTGGCTGAGGCACTCGAGATACAGAAGCTCTGCAGATCATATGGAGTTCCATTTGTCATAAATGATGACGTGGGAATTGCAAAGGATATAGATGCGGACGGCGTACACGTTGGACAGAGCGATATGGAGGCTATGGATGTCAGAAAGATACTTGGCCTGGACAAGATACTTGGTGTGTCTGCCCAGACTGTAGAGCAGGCTGTGATAGCAGAAAGGCACGGAGCTGATTATCTGGGCGTCGGAGCAGTATTTACTACCGGGTCAAAGGATGATGCTGATGATGTGAGCCATGAGACACTTAAGGCGATATGTGAGGCGGTTTCGATACCGGTCATCGCTATAGGAGGCATTACAAAGTACAATGTGGGGGAGCTTGCGGGATCCGGAATATGTGGTGTGGCCGTCATAAGTGCCATATTTGGACAGAAGGATATAAAGAGGGCGACGGAAGAACTTAAAACTTCTGTATGTGCCATGCTTGACAGATAATATTAGGAGAGATTATGGATAGAATCAGAATAGAAGATATAAAAGGCGCTATATTTGATATGGATGGGGTGCTCCTCGATTCAATGCCTATGTGGGACCATGCGGGGGAGCTTTATCTGGCCGGACTTGGCATTCAGGCTGAACCGGATCTGGAGAAGGTGCTTTTCACGATGACTATGCAAAAAGGTGCGGAGTATATCAAGGAGCATTATGGCCTTGAACTTGAGATCTCCCAGATCATGGACGGCATAAACACTACAATACGAAACTTTTATGCTTATGAAGCTACGGAGAAGGCTGGTGTAAGAGATGTGCTTGCAGTTCTTAAAAGCCACGGAGCGAAGGTGACAGTTGCTACATCCACGGACAGATGCCATGTTGAGGCGGCGCTTGAGAGACTTGGGCTTCTGGTTTATATAGACAGGATATTTACCTGTTCAGAGGTCGGTATTGGCAAGGTCGCACCTGACATATATATTCAGGCTGCCGAGTTTATGGAGACTGGCCGTAGTGAAACATACGTGTTTGAGGATGCATATCATGCGGCATGCACTGCACATACGGCAGGATTTAAAGTTGTTGGTCTGTATGATGAATCGAGCCGTGACAGACAGGATGATCTGAAGATAAATTGCGATTATTATTTCGAAGGCCTTACGGATATGCTGGAGAATATGGATGTCGATGCAAAACTCCTTAGACCTGTACTCACGATCGCAGGAAGCGACAGCTCCGGCGGCGCCGGCATACAGGCGGATCTTAAGACCATGCAGGCAAATGGAGTATATGGCATGAGCGCCATAACAGCGCTTACAGCCCAGAATACTACGGGTGTCACATCCATAATGAATGCGTCGCCCGAATTTCTTGCGGACGAGATAGATGCTGTGTTCACAGATATTCCGCCGGTTGCTGTGAAGATCGGTATGGTTTCGATGCCTGAACTTATAGATGTGATAGCGGAAAAACTTACATTTTATAGAGCGAAAAATGTGGTCGTAGATCCTGTCATGGTAGCCACAAGCGGGGCAAAACTTATAAGTGATGAGGCTGTGAAGATATTAACTGAAAAGCTGTTCCCTTTGGCAAGTCTCATAACTCCTAATATTCCTGAGACAGAGGCGCTTACCGGGCTTACAGTTTCTTCAAAGCAGGATATGGAAAATGCGGCTAAGAAAATATACGATATGTATGGCTGCTCGGTGCTTGTAAAGGGCGGTCATAGTGTGAATGAGGCAAATGACCTGTTATATGATGGCAGGGATATGATATGGTTTTCCAGTGAGAGGATAGACAACCCAAATACACACGGAACTGGATGCACACTGTCAAGTGCGATAGCGTCTAACCTTGCAAAAGGATATTCGGTATCCGACTCTGTAAGATTTGCAAAGGAATATATATCTGGCGCCCTTAAAATCATGATGGATCTTGGTCATGGAAGCGGACCGCTGTGTCATGGATTTGATATTAAAAGCAGATATATGCTGTAAAAGTATGATTTCTTAATTAATATTATTTGTGCCTTATGTAGCTTTATATAGCAAAGAAAAAGTGGTATATTACATGAACATTATGATTTTTATGTGACCTGAAGGGGAGAAATATGATATGGGTAGATATAGAAATAAAAATATGTTCTGGGAAATGATCATTTCGGCGCTTTGTGTATTCGGTATTATATGGGCGCTGTTTTTGGTCATGGGTTATGTACCATTTGGCAATAAATCACTGACTTCCATGGATGCTGACTTTCAGTATCTTGACCTCTTTGCGTATCTGAAAGATGTGCTTTCAGGGAAGAATAGTGTGTCCTATTCGTTCAGCAAGACCATGGGTGGTCCTTGTATAGGGATATTCAGTTATTATCTTGCGAGCCCATTTAATCTGCTTGTTGTTTTTTTCAAGAAATCCGGGCTTATGTTGTTTTTCCACGTTGTTGTCACGCTGAAACTCATGTGTGCGGCGGTGACATGCGTATATTTCCTGAATAAGAGATTTGAACTTTCGGGTAGAAATGAGATTGTCAGGAACACTGTGGTTGTAATACTTTCGGTCAGTTATGCACTGTGTCAGTATTCCATGGCACAGGCGAGCAATATCATGTGGCTTGACGGCGTGTATATGCTGCCTCTCATGATGCTCGGCGTCTACAGACTCGTCAGATATAAGAGATGCTCATATCTGGCTGTGACTGTAGGACTTTCTGTGCTGTTCAACTGGTATGCCGGCGGAATAAACTGTCTGTTTGCCGGATTCTGGTTCATATTTGAACTTGTTTTGTACTATACGGATAAAGCTGTGGATTTTACCATGAAGGAACTGCTCTGGGACGCTGTGCGGTTTGTGTATGGCATGTGTACAGGAGTGTTTATAAGCGGCGTTTTATTCCTGCCAACTATAGGTGCCATGAGGTATAGCGGAAGAGGACAGCTTGATCTCGGCGGACTTGTAGATCCTTCGCTTACAGGAAATGTATTTTCATTTATAGAGTCAAATGCACTCGGTTCAGCGAGCTCATTTGGCAATGTGTCATTATATTGTGGAAGTTTTGCACTTCTCGGATGCATATGCTTTTTTGCCGGCAGACGGTATGGCGTGAAAGAAAAACTCATCAGAGGGTTTATGCTGCTTGTGATGCTGATGTTCTTTTACTGTACGCCGCTTTACACTGCATTTTCGATGTTTAAGAAGGTAGGCTCATATTGGTACAGGTATTCATATGTGGGCGTGGTGTGCATAATATTTGTCGCGGCGGAATTTTTCTTAAAGGAAGATCTGAAGAAGAATGCCATACGTATGGTGACTGCGGCAATTAGTTTTTCATTTGCCATGGGTGTGGTACATCTCTGGCTAAAAGGGCAGCCAGCATATCTGGTGCTTCGGACGATAGCGTTTATGTGTCTTGTTGCGCTGCTTATATATGGAATATTTGGAATGTCATACAGCAGGCACAGATGGCTCAGAAAAGCTTCGGCCTGGGGACTTGTGTTTGTAGTTGCGCTCCAGACTGCATACGGCGCAGGGCTTCAGATGAGAAGTTATCATGTTGATAAAGCGTCGGACTTCAAAGAGTATGTTGGAGCGATGGACGAGATGACAACGTCGCTTCGCGAATATGATGGCGGCGACTACAGAGTGAACCAGACCTGTTCAAGGAATGCTCTTGGAAGAGGCTTGCGTGCAAATTACGATGAGCCGCTTGCATATAGTATATGGGGACTTTCAGGTTACACATCATCTCCGGATGCCGTCTCCATAAGCCTTATGGACAGACTTGGATATAGAAAGAGTGATGAGAATATGTGTGCGGTCAACACGTCTGTGCTGGCGGCGGATTCACTTCTCGGAGTTAAGTATGTACTTTCTAATTGTGATATAAGAGGACTTGTAAAAAATGATGACATCAAAGGCACATCAAACGGTATAAATGTCTATGACAATCCGTACTGGCTGCCTATGGCACTTACCTATAAGACTTATGTTTCCAGTTACACAGACGATTCCGAGTGGAATGATCTGAACCCGTTTGAATACCAGGAAAAGCTGTATTCTATGCTGCTCGGCGAGAAGGCGGATATATACGTTCCTCTTGACTATAAGATCATAAAAACTACGGACGCAAAGAGAGAGTACAAGATATACATTCCAGAGGGAGAGTATTCTATCTATGGCAATATTCCATGGAATTCGGAGTTCCAAGCGATGGTGAAGGTGAACAAACAGTATGCGACAGGTTACTCCAGATGGATATCTCCGTCGGTATTCGATATTCCTGTAGCGGATGGCGACACTGCATGTTATGTCAGGGTTGTCACAAAGAACAAGCTGGACATCAAGGAAGGTGAGGAGCAGTTCTACGCACTAGACCTTGAGAGACTTGCAGCGGTTACGGAAAAGTTACGAAGCAGAGCTGCGGACGGTATCCAGATGAAGAACGGATATGCAATGTTCAAAGCCTATGCAGGAGAGGACGAAAGCCTCTATATAAGTATCCCATACAGTGCCGAGTGGACCATAGAAGTAAATGGAAAAGAAGTCACTCCTGATCTGATAGACAGAGGACTTTATTCAGTAAGGCTGGCAAATGGAGAGAATACTGTCCGTATGTCTTTTCATGTGAAGTACAGAGGACTTGGAATTGTGGTCAGCCTTATCGGTCTTTTTATGCTCATCATGTCCTATAAGAAGAAAAAACATAAAAATTAGTTATTGAATATATTATTTTGTTATGCTATTATATTTTAAGTTGGTGTAAAATCCATTTACACAATTTCGGAAACGGAGGTGTTAATATGCTTAAGACGATTTTAATGGTAGTTTATGTTATAATATGTATAGTATTGGCGATCGTAGTTCTTTCACAGGAAGGAAAGGATGCCAGCCTGACAAGTTCTATATCAGGAGCGGGCGGCGGATTTGATAATTCCTACTGGAGCAAGAACAAGGGAAGCTCCAAGCAGGAGATGCTTAAGAAGATAACAACTGTACTTACTGTTCTGTTCTTCGTATTTGCTTTACTGCTTGATTCAAAGCTTTTCAACTAATAAGTAATTCTGATGCTTACATAATAACGATTATTATGTAAGCATTTTTTGTATGAAAGGATATATGGATGGAGAATAAAGATTTGGATCTTTACAACAAGAGAAAACAGACGGTATATGAATTCATATGTGATGACGACTATCCTGCTATGAAATTCAAAGAGATGTGCACATTTCTTCAGGTTCCGGGTAACGAGAGGCAGACTTTGCTTGATATTCTGAACGATCTTACAGATGAGGGCATGATAGTGAGATCTGCAAAGGGGCGTTATCAGAAAGTCGGAGACGGAGTATATAAGGGCACTTTCATAGGAAACCAGCGCGGCTATGGTTTTGTCCGTGTAGAAGGGATCAAGGATGATTTTTTTGTTCCAGAGAAGAGTACAAATGGAGCATTTCACGGTGATACCGTACTCATCCGTACCGAGGACAAACCAAAGGGGCTCAGACAGGAAGCGGTCATTATCCGTGTCTTAGAGCGTGGTCTCAAAAAGGTTGTTGGAGTATACCAGAAAAATAAGAATTTTGGTTTTGTCGTTCCTGATAATCTCAAGATAGATGGAGATATATTCATATCGAAGAGCAACTCCATGGGAGCCATGGAAGGCCACAAGGTTGTGGCTGAGATCATAAGTTATGGAGATAAGGTGAAATCACCGGAGGGAAGGATCATTGAGATCCTTGGACATATAAACGATCCTGAGACCGATGTGCTGTCGGTGGTGAGAGCACTTGATATACCTGTGGATTTCCCGGATGAGGTCATGGACAGCCTTGCGAAGATCCCAGACAGCGTGAGCACATCTGAGATGGCGGGAAGAACAGATCTCAGACATCTTCAGACCGTGACCATAGACGGTGAGGATGCAAAGGATCTCGATGATGCCATAACCCTTTACGAGAAGGATGGCGTGTACAAGCTTGGTGTCCACATCGCAGATGTCACTCACTATGTGAAGGAGAATTCACCACTTGACAAAGAGGCGCTGAACAGAGGTACAAGCTGTTATCTTGTGGACAGGGTGATACCTATGCTTCCGCACAAGCTGTCAAATGGGATCTGTTCCCTGAACGAAGGTCAGGACAGGCTTGCACTAAGCTGCCTTATGGATATAGATGAAAAGGGCAGGATAACCGGTCACAAGATATGTGAGACCGTCATAAATGTTGACCGCAGGATGACGTATACAAGTGTGTCAGCTATATTGGAAGATGGAGACCCTGAAGAGACAGAGAAATATAAAGAGCTTGTTCCTATGTTTGAACTGATGCTTCATGTGTCAGATCTGCTCAGAGACAACAGAAAAAAGAGGGGTTCAATAGATTTTGACTTTGATGAGTCTAAGATAAAGATTGATTCAGAGGGCAAGGTCATGTCCATCGGCGTCTATGAGAGAAGACGTTCGAATGAGATCATAGAAGATTTCATGCTCGCTGCAAATGAGACTATAGCTGAGGATTATTTCTGGCAGGATATTCCATTTGAGTACAGAGTCCATGAGACTCCTGATGCGGACAGAGTAGAGCAGCTTGCACTTCTTATCAGCAATTTTGGAATGTATTTCAAGGCTTCAAAGGAGAATATCCATCCGAAAGAGTTTCAGAAATTGCTGGGCAGGATAAAGGGCGAGCCGTATGAGAATCTTGTGAGCAGGATGGCGCTCAGGACCATGAAGCAGGCAAAGTATTCCACAGAATGTACAGGCCATTTTGGGCTCTCCTGCAAATATTATTGTCATTTCACTTCTCCTATAAGGAGATATCCTGATCTGCAGATCCATCGTATAATAAAGGAGAACATACATGGGAAGCTTGATCCAGGAAGGATAGAGCACTACAGTATGATCCTTGACCGTGTATGTGATGACAACTCACGGAAGGAACGCCGGGCAGAGGAAGCCGAGAGAGATGTGGAAAAACTCAAGAAGGTTGAGTATATGTCAGAGCATGTGGGTGAATGTTACGAAGGCCTTATATCTGGCGTGACAAACAGGGGAATGTTCGTGGAACTTCCAAACACTGTAGAAGGATTTGTAAATGTGTCGGATATGCTGGACGATTACTACTATTTTTCACAGGAAGACTATGCTATGATAGGTGAGAACACGGGCAAAACCTATGCCATAGGTGATACGGTACAGATAAAAGTTAAGAAAACAGACAAGATGACAAGATCGATCGATTTTGGCATTGTGTATAAAGGAGAGGATAAATTTGTCAAAGGAAAGAGGAAACACTCTCATCGCAAATAATAAAAAAGCTTATCATGAATACTTCATCGAAGAGAAGTTCGAGGCGGGTATTGAGCTGGTGGGCACAGAGGTAAAATCCATCAGACAGGGACACTGCAGCATCAAGGAGGCATTTGTCGGAATTGATAAGGGCGAGGTTTTTGTCTACAGAATGAATGTAAATCCATATGAAAAGGGTAACATATTCAATAAAGACCCGCTCAGAACGAGAAAACTGCTGCTGCACAGATATGAGATCAACAAGCTCATAGGCCAGCAGAAGGTCAAGGGCTATACGATCATGCCGCTCAAAGTGTATATAAGAGATGGCCTTGTCAAGATGGAGATAGGTCTTGCAAGAGGTAAGAAGCTCTATGATAAGCGTGAGGATATCGCCAAGAAGGATATGAAGCGTGAGATGGAGAGAGATCTCAAGAACCGCAGCAGGGATTTTTAAACCTGAATTTTTCAAAAATTCTGTGAACTATAACTAAATGTTGGAATTATCTATTGCAATGTGTTATACTAGCAGGGTGTTGAATGGCGGGGATATATTGTGTAACATGTATATTGACCGTTTGGGACATACACAAAAGAATACGTCTGGAGAAGAAGGGTATTATGAGTCAGAGTAAGGTTGATCAGAGAAAATATGAAAAGAAACATCGCAAAGAGATAATGCGAAAGCAGAAGATCAAAAAGGTCGCAGCAATTACAGCGACTATAGTAGTCATAGCTGCAATAGTTGGAAGTGTGGTCGGAGTTAAGATTTACAAAGCTATTCCGAAATATGTAAGTGCTTCCGGGCTGAACGGCGTAATAGATGACACATGGGAGAAGAACTACGGTTCACTCTATACAGCAACTGCATCAGATGCAGAGGAGGAGACTGACACAGCTGTGGATACAGATACAGAAGAAGCATCCGATACAGCTTCTGACAGTGAGACAGAGACTGAGGCAGATACACAGTCTGAGACTTCAGAGGAATAATTTTATTTCTATATATGTCAGCGCATACGGTATAGCGTATGCGGCTGATATGATCAGTACACGCTGATCGTTATATGATCAGGGGTTGACTGGTTTCGACAGGGGTTTTGAAGCTATGGAAGCCATCCGTGG
>JAEDGW010000033.1 GCA_016297325.1 Coprococcus sp.
CTTGTGAGACTGATATTCAGAACCATATTTAAGAAACAGCTTGCGGGAGCAGGATGTGCCGAGACATCAAAGGCGCCTCAGCCAGAGGCTTAACCAAAAGTGTAGACAAAGCCCGCGTGAGGTGTTACAATCCGTTCAAATTGTAGTTTTTAGGACAGAGGAAGAGTAGTGAGTGATATACATATAACGCTGGGCGATCTGTGTCAACAGCTCTCCATATCGAGGGCAACGGGTAGAAATTGGCTCAGACTTGGGAAAATTGAATCACAGGGCAAGCAGCCTGATGGTGCGGTGTATTTCACCGAGGACTATGTCAGGTCTGTAAATGAATCACTGAGAACGGGGAAACGTCAGTCACTTCGCAGCCGCAGGAATAAGGGATACGTGTCCGGGAAATGTCTGTATGACAGATATGTGTCAGAAAACTGTGTAAGTACAAGTGAGGTAAAGAAACTTGCAGATGTACTTGCAGAGAGGGGCGTATGCGTGACAGAGACTGTTATGAGAGCTCTGCTGGCGGACTGCGCACTCAAGCTGCTGATAAGCAGCGGGGCTTTGCTGCGTGATGGATGTAATGACACTAAAACAGGAAATACAGGGGAAAATGCTGATCGCGTAATAGAAGATTTTACAGGAAAAGCTGGCTTTGCGGAGAATGAACTCCTCCTGGCATATATAGATGGAAGCTTTCCGGTAGGTATCTGGAATGTTCTGATTGACGATATAATCGGAGACCCTGGGAAAACTTCAGATTGGATAAAGGCTAACAGAGAGTTCTTTGATATTCACTATGAGTACCAGAAGGGGGAGGATATACCCGGTCTGCTCTATATGTCCATAAGGGATATAGGAAGCCGCAAGGCGGCGGGATCATATTACACCCCTACGGATATAGTCAGGAAGATGGCAGATGATGTATTTGGTGATATCGGAGAGCGTATGGAGAGAATAAAGCATAGACTTCTGGATCCATGCTGCGGAACAGGTAATTTTCTGATACAACTGCCGGATGACATAGAGCTTTGCAACATATATGCATGTGATATAGATGAATTCAGCGTACAGCTTGCAAGGGTTAATCTGGCACTGAACAGACTGACTGATAAATGCGATTCAAATGAGGCTACAGGCATACAGACTATATATGAGAATGTGGTATGTACGGATTTCCTTATAAAGGCGCGGTTTGTGTCAGAATTTGCAGATCACGAATTCGATATTATCATTGGAAATCCTCCATGGGGATATGCATTTGGCAGTGATATGCGAAGATACCTGAAAACGGCATACAGGACAGCCCAGGGAAAAGGCATTGAATCATATGATGTGTTCGTAGAGAGAGCTCTTGAATTGCTGGAATATGGAGGCGCACTCGCATTTGTGCTGCCGGAGGCATTGCTTGACGTGCGAAATCACAGCGCAGTCAGACATCTCATAGCAGAGTCGGCAAATGTGAGACATGTGGATTTTATCGGTGATGTATTTTCTGGCGTTCAGTGTCCTGCGGTGACGTTGCGACTTGAGAAAAGCCGTGATGCCGGGCACTGCGAGGGAGCAGAGATCGAGAAGAATGGCGAAGCATTTGTCATCATGGACGACAGACCTCTGGATGCTCATGGATTTGCGCTCAGGATAAGTGATGAGGAGTACCGGCTCCTTGCCAAACTGGAAGCTGCGGAGAACTGTGTGCGTCTTAAGGAGCAGGCGGATTTTGCACTGGGTATTGTGACAGGGGACAATAAGAGATATTTGTCAAATGAGTGCCTTGACGGTATGGAACCGGTGGTGACTGGTTCAGATGTGTACAGGTACAGGTATCAGGATTCTGGCAAATACGTGGATCCGGATCTGGCTTTGTACCAGCAGGCGGCACCTGCCGAGCTTTACCGTGCACCAGAGAAACTGATATACAGATTCATCAACCGCCAGTTGGTATTCGCATATGATGACAGGCAGAGACTTACGCTTAATAGCTGCAATGTGGTCATTCCGCGTGTGGAAGGGCTGGACATAAAGTATATCATGGCTGTGTTTAACTCCCGGGTGGCACAGTATATGTATGAGAAACGGTATCATGCGGTAAAGGTGCTGAGATCTCATATTGAATCAATCCCGATACCGTTGGCAGACGTGAGGTCACAGCGGGAGATCATCCAAATGGTGGATAACCTTATGACATGTGAGCATATGTGTGATCTGTATGACGAGATCGATGATGCCGTGCGAAGACTGTATGGTGTGGGCGATGAAGATTACGAGTTTATCAGGCGGACTTTATCCGGAAACAGATATATGTTATAAAGATAGATGGAATATGTTACTTTTACATGGATTCTATTAATATAAGAAAGAGGAAGAGACTATGAACAATATACTGCTGATAAATGATATGGCGGGATATGGAAAGGTGGCACTTTCTGCGATGATCCCTATTATGTCCAACATGAACTTCCAGGTGTACAATCTGCCGACGGCATTGGTGTCCAACACACTTGATTATGGAAAATTTGATATTCTGGAAACCACAGGGTATATGAAGAACAGTATGAGGGTGTGGGATGAACTTGGATTCACATTTGACACCATAGCTACGGGATTCCTTGTGTCGGAGGAGCAGACAAAGCTTGTGTCGGAGTATTGCGGACAGAAGAAAGCTCAGGGAGCTTTTATATTTGTTGACCCGATAATGGGTGATGACGGTGTGCTTTACAACGGAGTAACAGAGAACACAGTTGGTTATATGAAAAAGATGTGCCAGGTGGCGGATCTCATAGTTCCGAATTATACTGAGGCGGCCTTTCTGGCAGGCAAATACACGGACAAGAAGGTTCTCACACGTGAAGAGGCGGACGATCTTGCCCGCACACTTCATGGGTATGGTGCGCAGTCAGTCGTTATAACAAGCATCAATATAGACGGACAGACCAGCACGCTCATGCTTGATGGTGAGGATGACAGAATAAGCGTGTTCCAATATACAGAGATACCTGTGAGATTTCCGGGAACAGGTGATATATTCTCTGCGGTCCTGATAGGAAGATACAGAAGCGGACACAGCATGGAAGACAGTGTACAGGCAGCCATGAAGATAGTGGAGAAGCTGATAGACCTTAATAAGGATAACGCAGACAAATACAAGGGAATCCCGCTGGAGCAGTATATAGAGGTGATAACAAAATGAGCAGACCACAGATCAGAATAACGCTGATAGACCGCAAAGGGCCTCATGGGTGTCACAGAGGACACAAGATAGGAGATTCCTATGATTTTGATACTGAGAGAGGCCAGCTCTGTCCGATGGCTATGCATGTGGCATTTCCGTATGTGGACATTCTGAGATATGGCGGCAGCATACCGGGAAATGAGCCGGGAAGTGCAGTATTCTGCTGCCCTGACGTGGACACAATAAATGTGTTCAGAATAGAGACGATTTCTCCAGATGATGATTCTTCGGATGGTGATTCTCCAGCTGGTGAAGGACGATAGATCGTAAGCTGACATTTCTTCATATGTTCTGGTAAAGAGACGGTAAAAGTAGATACTACCCGGAGCAAAAACCGCTGTCGATATACTATAATGATTAACAGGTGATATGGAATCACGTAATGTATACGACAGGAGGTGGCACGTATGTTATCAGACAGAAAAAAACGCAATATACTTGTATGGCTTATTATTGCCGTCATATGTGTCTCCTATCTGGGAACTGAGGGACTCTACAATTCAAAGGTCAGGAACTGTTCGGCCGGCTCGGTTGCAACGCTGGGCGGAAACCGCAGCATAGACAGTGGAAATAACGATATGCTGGGAGTTGTAGACACAAGCTATGGGCTGTCGATCCAACAGAGGAATCTGAATCCGGGCAACTCGGAAAAAAAGGCAGAGCCGTTTGGGTTGCTTGCATTTGCAGTTTTTGCCCTGCTTCTTTGGCTCGTATACAGCATGTCAGCATTTGCCGGGGGATATGCCCGGGCGTCCGGCTGCGGCAGGTGGATGCTGCTGATATATATACATAAGAAAGATGGCAAAAAACGTCTGGGATACGCCGATGAAGGGTATCTCAGATGTTGCGGATAAACATTAGAAATAAAATAGAATAATTATGCATCTGAGCCTTCATTGGTGTTTCGGTGATCTAAGAGATGACAAGAAGACAGAATTTAAGCGCAGCGCGCTTACCAGTGAAGGAGAGATAATTATGGCAATGGATATTTTGGCTTATACATTCGGAATCATAGCACTTGCAGCAGCGATCAAATGTTTTGTTGATGAGAATTGGGGTGAAAAAATGCACCACGAATCAGAATCTGATGCGGGTGCAAAGGTTCAGGATGATGATCAGGGCAGAAAGATAGCCTAAGAAAATAATGCGGCTCATTTATAAATTTGGGTCGGATAGAGAAGAAAATTATAAATAAAAATCCCACAGATATGTAGGTCTGACACTCGGCGAGACACATATCTGTGGGATTTTATGGTTTATGCGGCAAACTTTTTGATGTGTGATTAAAAATAATTAGTAATTAGCTAAATTAAGTTTGACCATATACTTAAAATTAGCTAATATGAGATTAGGAATGTATATGGAACACAGGAATGACAAAAGAATACGTGACATCATGGGTATTATACATTTGCGGAAAAATAATAGTGACAGGGGACTATGTTATGAGAATCAAGCCAAATGATGTTATGATCAGGTACACTGGACGTACCTGCTGGACAGATGAAGGATGTCCGATATGGGTATATCCATGTACGTCTGCGGAGATGAAATTTACAGGTAACACACTTAAGATAAAAGTGTCAAACAAGAATAATTACTGGGACAATTATCTGGGCTGTATAATTGACCAGTCCCAGAGGAGTTATCTGCTCAATAAAGATGGAATTACGGAACTTGAGATAATGGTTCCGGATAATGATAAAGGCGAGCATCGTGTGCTGTTTTTCAAGAGGCAGGATGCATGCCATGAGGTGACTATACTTGAGTATGAGATAGGCGATGGGGAGAGACTTCTTCCGCTGACGCCGCTCACAGGAAGAAGGATTGAAGTATATGGAGATTCTGTATCCGCTGGAGAGGTGTCTGAGGCGGTCGACTGTGTCGGCATGGAAGATCCGGTGCACAATGGCGGCTACTCGAACAGCTGGTATTCATATGCGTGGATAACTGCCAGAAAGCTGAAGGCTCAGATCCATGATGTGGCACAGGGCGGAATGGCACTGATGGATGGCACAGGATGGTTTCAGGAGCCAGATCAGATAGGAATGGAGAGTGCGTGGGACAAAGTCCGTTATAATCCGGTATTTGGTTCAGCAACAAGTTGGGATTTTTCCAAGTATACACCACAGGTAGTCATAGTGGCCATAGGCCAGAACGATAATCACCCATATGATTTCATGAAGAACGAATATAACGGTGAGATGGCAGTCAAATGGCGGAAACGCTATAGGGATTTCCTGCTGAAGCTCAGACAGACATATCCGGACGCACACATAATATGCTGCACGACTCTGCTCTGCCATGACTGTTCATGGGACAAGGCTATTGACGATGTTGTGCATGACGTAGATGACAAGATGATCACACACTATATATTTGGAAGAAACGGATTTGCTACACCGGGACACCTCCGTATTCCTGAGGCATGCGAGATGGCGACTGAGCTTACAGAGTATATAGAAAGTCTTGGGATATATGACATTTCATAAGGAGGGACCCGCGTGAGCGGGAGGATTCCTTGTGAAGTACGCAGACGCCGCGCGCAGCGCCTATAAATGCGTCTGCACAATTTCATTTCATAAGGAGGGACCCGCGTGAGCGGGAGGATTCCTTGTGAAGTACGCAGACGCCGCGCGCAGCGCCTATAAATGCGTCTGCACAATTTCATTTCATAAGGAGGGACCCGCGTGAGCGGGAGGATTCGGAGGAATAATTATGGGAATTTACAATCTTGAAAGGATAAAGTCGGTGATACGCCGGGCTGAAAAAGGGGAAGAGCTCACGATCGCTTTTCTGGGAGGTTCCATAACCCAGGGAAGCCTTGCAACTGAGCACAAATATACCTATGCATACAGGGTATACAGATGGTGGTGTGATACATTTCCCAAGGCAAAGTTCAACTATGTAAATGGCGGAATTGGCGGAACGGATTCATACTACGGTGTGTCTAGAGCTGTGACAGATGTACTTATGTATCAGCCGGATTTCGTGATGGTTGATTTCAGCGTAAACGACACGAAAAACGAGATGAACCGTGAGACATACGAGGGAGTTATCAGGAAACTTCTCGGCTGGAGTTCGCATCCGGCTGTTATGGTTCTGAACAATATATATTATGACAGTGGTGTGACCGCTCAGGATATCCACAATGAGGTTGCGGACTACTACGGAGTGCCGCATGTGAGTATACGTGAAACTGTGTACCGCCGGATGAAGGCGGGGGAATATACTCAGGACGAGATAACCCCGGACGGACTTCATCCGAACGACAAAGGCCATGGACTTGTGGCAGATGAGATAACAAAGCTGCTGGCCGGGATCGTCGGTGGTGTGGATGCTGCGGAGATAGCAGGTGCGATGCAGGCAGGTGAAGAGTTCTCTGATGCGGAGTTATCTAGTGAAGAGTTCTCTGATGCGGAGTTATCTAGTGAAGAGTTCTCTGGTGCGGAGCAGTCAGGCTGTAGTGTAGATACGAATGTAGCACGTTCAGAAGAGGTAGGACTTCCTGTACCTCTCACGGCAAATGCCTACGAGTACGCAAGAAGACTTACCATACGTGAGATCTGCCCAAAGCTCTCCGGATTCAGAGCCGATACCCATGAGAAGATGGGACACCTAGATCATTTCAAGAACGGATGGATCGGGGTAAATGCCGGTGACAGCATCACATTTGAGCTTGAGGGAAGCTGTATAGGTATACAGTACAGGAAGACGATATCAAGACCGGCGGTCAGGGCACAGGCTGTACTTGACGGGGATGTGGAGCATCCGGTTTTGCTTGATGGTAATTTTGATGAGGATTGGGGCGACTGCCTGTATATCCAGCCGGTACTTCATCACGGAGAAAAGAAAACTCACACTCTTGAGATAACTGCCCTTGATGATGAGTGTGCTGGGACCACACCATTCTACCTTATGTCCATAATAGTTGCCTGAAAAGATGGCATCTGAAAATTTGTCAAACATATATTCTTACATGGCTATCTGAAGGATAGAAAATAAAAATACATGATGTTGTATATTGCAAAATTGGAGATATAGGACTATTATTAGCACAGAAAGTACAAAGAGGTACTGCGATATTTCGCAGTGCCTCTATTTTTTTATACGACGGTTTTATACCGGAACAGTATCAAAGGAGGATGATATTATGACACCAATGAACAACGCAGATTATCTTATCAGATTGCAGCACGCAGATGAGCTTGACGCACTCAAAGCAGCGAAGAAGGCAAGTGGTCTCACATATGAGGCGCTGGCGGAGAAGGTAGGCGTAAATAAAGTGTGGCTTGCCTCAGCATTTGAGGGACAGCAGTATGTTCCTGAGGAATATTGTGATAAATTGGCAGAGGCACTTGGCGTGGACAAGTCAGCTACCGCATTTCTTGCAGAGCATCCATACAAGGGCAACACAGATCCTATTCTCTACAGACTCCATGAGGTCATCGATACATACGGCCCGGCGATCAAGGACATCATCCATGAGCAGGGCGGCAACGCAATCATGAGTGCCATTGATTTTGGACTTGATGTGGATGTGACAGAGGATGCAGATGGCAACCACAGAGTTATCATCAAGTTTGACGGAAAGCTCCTGCCATATGCAAAGAAAGGTCAGTATCCATGGTAAAGTAGACAAGGTCCCGTACAGGTGTGGACTTGAAACTATTGTTATCATAAATAGAAATTTGACGGGCAGAGCACGACAAAAGTGTTCTGTCCTGTTTTTATTCTGACATGTTGACATTACAATTGTTGTAAGGTTTAATATCATGTGGAGACGAAGGGGTCAGACCCCTCACGCGAAAGCGTCACAGTCCGATGGGGCCTGACCCCTTCCGTTTCTACAACGAGAAAGATGAGGATGTATCACACATGGAAAAGAACCTTACAACCGGCAGTGTGCCAAAGACCATGGCGTACTTTGCGCTGCCTTATCTATTATCTTATTTTCTTCAGACTTTATATGGAATGGCGGATCTGTTCATCATAGGTCAGTTCTGTGGGGATGATGCCGGAGCGACCACTGCGGTGGCAAATGGCTCACAGGTTATGCACATGCTGACAGTTATTCTGGTGGGACTTGCAATGGGAACCACAGTTGTCATAGGAAAAGCTGTGGGGGCGAAAAAGCTCCAGGATGCCCAGGCTGCCATAGGAAATACTGTCATTATATTCATGATAGTGTCTGTGTCACTTACGGTGATACTTTTGATATTCATAAATCCTATAGTTGCGGTTATGGATACCCCGGCGGAGGCGGTCGGGGGAATCACGGATTATCTGATAGTCTGCTTCATAGGAATTCCATTTATCACGGCATATAATGTAATAAGTTCGATATTCAGAGGACTTGGTGATTCCAAGAGCCCGATGTATTTCATCGCAGTCGCATGTGTCCTTAATATTGCGCTCGATTATATATTCATAGGAGCTTGCGGCATGGGTCCACTCGGTGCGGCACTTGGAACGACGCTGGCCCAGACGTTCAGCGTCATCATATCATTTGTTGCAATAAAAAAGATGAATACCGGCCTTAAGCTTACAAAGCAGGATTTTATTCCAAGAAAATCTGTGCTTGGAGAGATCGTGAAGATCGGTCTCCCGGTGGCAGTTCAGGATGGATGCATACAGATCGCATTTATCGTGATAACAGTCATAGCCAACAAGCGTGGTGTAAATGATGCCGCTGCAGTTGGAGTTGTGGAGAAGATGATAAGCTTTATCTTCATAGTGCCATCCTCCATGCTGGCAACTGTATCCGCTCTTGCCGCCCAGAATATAGGTGCGGGAAAGCACGACAGGGCGGAGCTGATCCTCAAATATGCGCTTGGGATCATAGTGGCTTATGGCGTAATTGCCATAGCTGTTGTTGAATTATTTGCGCCCGAGCTGGTGGGACTTTTCAGCAAGAACAAGGTGGTTGTGACTATGGGCGTTCAGTATATAAGCAGTTATATCGTGGACTGCGTATTTGCCGGAATCCATTTCAGCTTCACCGGATATTTCTGTGCATATGGCAAATCCTACATAGGATTTATACACAACATGATAGCCATAGTGTGTGCACGAATCCCGGGGTCTTACATTGCATCTATCATGTATCCGGATACACTGTTCCCTATGGGATTTGCGGCGCCGGCTGGATCACTTATATCCATAGTGATATGTGTGGGAGCATTTGTGTGGATGAAGAAGAGGGGGACGCTGTATAAGGTGCCATAATGATATTAGAATGTGCTGAGTTTAACACGGGATGGATATAATATGGATGAAAACAGATTATTCAAGATAGGTGAAGTGGCGAAGATGTATCATGTAAGCATGGGTACGCTGCGACTTGTAAAAAGTTATATAAAGTTATATAATCAACACAAAGTTATATAAACTTATATAAAGTTATATAAGATACGAAAAGTTATATAAAGTTATAAAAACTTATATAAGAGCTGTGAAAGACTGGCAGTTATATCTATACAAGGAGGAATTATGGGGAATCCATTTACATTGTCATTTGGGAAGAAACCGGTGCAATATATTTCAAGAATAGCGCAGACAGACAGGATAATAGATGATTTCAAGGCTGATATCTCGTCAAATCAGATATTTATGATAACCGGGGTTAGAGGCTCAGGTAAGACAGTCATGATGACGAATATATCATCGGAGATCGGAAAAGATGAGAAATGGATAACTGTGGAACTCAATCCCAAGAGAGATCTGCTGCAGAGCCTTGCCTCCAAGATATACAGTATACCGGAGATGCATGCCAGATTCATAAGTGCAAAACTGGATTTCTCTGCGTTTGGACTTGGTGTGTCCATAGAGAATTCAGCCCCGGTCACAGATATTGAAAATGTTCTTGAATGTATGCTGGACCATATAAAGAGGGCCGGTAAAAGACTGCTCATAACGATAGACGAGGTTACAAATTCTGAATATATGAGGATATTTGCAAGCTCTTTTCAGATATTTGTAAGGCATGATTATCCGATATATCTTCTGATGACCGGATTGTATGACAATATATATGAACTTCAGAATGACAAATCGCTCACGTTTCTGTACAGAGCACCGAAGATAATGCTTGAGCCGCTTAACTATGTTGCAGTGCGCAGACATTATATGGATATATTTGGTTTAGATACGCAGGCAGCGGAAAGAATGACGGCACTGACAAAGGGCTATCCATTTGCATTTCAGGTACTGGGTTATCTGTATTGGGAGGAACGGGACACGAAAACCCTGGATCAGATATTACCTGAATATGATCAGTATCTGGAGGAGTATGTATATGGCAAGATATGGTCAGAACTGTCAGAACTTGACAAAAAGATACTCCTGGAAATCTCTGTAAGTGGAGAGAGCCGTGTCAAGAATCTGCGGGAGAATCTTGGAATGAAATCTGAGTTATTCTCGGTATATAGAGAGCGGTTAAAGCGGAAAGGAGTTGTTGATACCAGAGAATATGGCAAGATAACCCTTGCGCTTCCAAGGTTTGATGAATTTGTAAAGATGCAGATGATATAATGTTCACATAAAGACAGACCAGCATATTGATGATAAATATGCTGGTCTGTCTTCGTTGTAAAATGTCTGTGAGTATTCAGATACAGGTGTTCGTCTGCCACACGTCAGTCGTGAGGAATATCATGGAACCTTCCGTCCAGCTCCTCGGTCTTGACCACGTTGATAAATGCGTGCTCATCGATCCCTCGGATCATCGGGATGAGTTCACGCTTGGCCTCCGAGTTGATGACAGAGTAGATGAGGGTTTTCTCCTTCTCCTCGTAACATCCGACACCCTTGAACAGCGTGGCGTCATGGTGAGTCAGGTCGCTGATGGCGTGGTAGATCTCATTTGACTTGTCGGAGATGATGAACAGAGTCTCCTTCTTGTATCTCTTATATAGAAGCTGGATCACCTGGGTGCTGCAGAACTGGTAAATGATCGAGTACAGAGCCTTCGACCAGCCGAACAGCGCGCCGGCTGCGATCAGCATCACGATATTTCCAAGCAGTATGTAGTTCCATGCATCGATACCCTTCTGGTGGGACAGGAAAATGCTGATGAAATCAGTTCCTCCGGTGCTCGTTCCAACGTTCAGACACAGGCTTATGGCAAGTCCGTTGATGAGTCCGCCGAACAGACTTATGAGCATGATGTCATCCGTGAACACATACGGAGGCAGGATATCCACAAATATACTCGAAAGCAGTATGACCACTATGGAATACAGGGTGAATCTCTTGCCGATATATTTGTATGCGATGTACGTAGGGAAAATGTTCAGTCCGATGTTGAACACTGCAAATGGTACGCTGACGTGCAGGAACTTTATCCCGATGTTCTGGAGCAGCAGTGACGCACCGGCAAAACCGCTTGGGAACAATCCTGCGGTCTTGGCAAAGCATCTGAGATTCCATGCGTACAGGATCGACGCAAAAACGACGATGAACAGGCGGAATGCCTGGTAGAATCTTGGGTGTTTTAGTTCGACAGATTGAAACATAGCGGTACCTCCTTTGTAAGTGGGTTCTTTAATTTTCAAATGGTCTGACTCTTAAAGTAACTCCCAGGTCGTCACATATCCTGCGGCATCTCTCAATCTTGTCCTCAGGCATGACCTTTTCGACAACGGTCATGACAACGTTTGGCACGTATCTTTTGGCAAGGACAGCAAATTCCTTTATAGCCTCATAGGACTGGATTCCGTATCGTGATCTGGTAAGTTCAAGAAATTCATGCTCGTCTGGGGCATTCAGAGAGATGGAGACAGTATCAAATCTTCCCTCTAGCTCTGGCGTAACATCCCTTCCATATATAAGGTTCGCAAGTCCGATGGTGTTGAGACGAACCTTGAGATCGGGGTAAGTCTTTTTCAGTGAGTCGATCACGAAGCACACATCATCAAGCCTCTCAAGCGGCTCGCCAAATCCGCAAAATACAAGCTCATTTATGACATTCAGGTCATACTCTGAGAAAAGCTTCAGAACTTCCTCCACGGAAGGTTCGCCGTCCTTCAGCCAGAGCGTGTTGTTCTCCTGCTGCTTTTTTGTCTGTCTCAGGCAGAACACGCAGCTGCAGGGACATTTGTTTGTCATGTTTACATATATATTCTTGCCAGTGAGGTCTCCACTCTTTGCGATATCAAGGTAGCCCTCCTCGCCGACTTTTCCGGTTACAGTGTATAAAACCATAGTTACATCTCCATATATTTTAAATTATTATTGAGCGGTGTGATATGCACAGCGTACATGTCTGGAACAAAGATATGCCGCCTTAAAGCCAGGGACAGAGGTTATTCCTCGGTCAGATCCCTCATGTACATTTCAAAGCACAGTCCCCAGTTCTCAGGCACGTTGTTCTCAACGCAGTAGCTTATGCACTTGGACACATAAGCGGCGGCTTTCTTTACAGACTCGTAGAAGCTGTGGCCGTTCATATACATACCGGCGATGACCGCTGCAATCACATCTCCGGTGCCGCTTCTGTCGCCTCCGATCCTGTCGACCATGACCATCTGGAAATCCTCACCCTTATTGTAGATGAAGTTTGCGATCTGGGTCTGATTGAAGTGGATTCCTGTAACAACTATGTGCTTTGGCCCCTGCTCCGCCAGAGTCATACACATCTGCTTCAGCTCGTCCACGGTCACTGTGTGATCCGGGTACGGCAGATCCAGAAGGGTGCAGAGTTCGGTCAGATTAGGCGTGATTATGTCGGCGTATTTGACAAGCTCCTTCATCTTACTGCACATTGGAGCTGTGTAGGTCTGATAGAGTTTGCCGTAGTCTCCCATGACAGGGTCGACGATGACAAAGTTGTCGTCGTTCTTGAAATGTCTTATAAAGTCGATAACTATATCAACCTGCTCCTCGGATCCAAGGAAGCCTGTGGATATTGCATCGAAATTCAGATCAAGATCCTTGTAAGTCTGGATATAATCCCTCATCTTCGGTGTGTAGTCATCAAAGTAAAATATAGGAAACTGTGTGTGTGTCGATAATATGGCCGTCGGTACAGTGACCGCCTGGATCTTCATCGCTGACACTATAGGTGCCATGACAGCGATGGAACATCGGCCAAATCCTGTAACATCATTTATTAAAGCGATTTTTTTCTGCATTTTAGTTCTCCAAATTCGATAAATATAGTAAAATTTTATCATCAAATTTTGAATGGTTCAATATTTGAATGGTGGCAAATTATAGTATTTGGGATTAGGCGATATGTCTGGTGAGAGGAGAGGCAGAAATGGATGATGGTGAAATCAGGATTGTAGTGACGCTGGCATTTGCGTTTGTAGTAGTCTGCATAGTGCTTTATGGCTTGTACAAGGCAGTAGTGAAGAACAAATGGGTTTCAACCCAGGATTTTGAGAAGGAGAAGAGACTGCTCAGATCACATTTTACCGAGAAAGAATTTGACCGGTTTTTCAAATTCTTAAAGTCATATGGCGGTGGATACGTGAGAAGGAGATCGGGGCAGATAGTCTATCAGGGGTATCTTGGCAAGGAGAAAGGAGATCTCAAAGGGATATTTTTCAATCTGGTTGTTCCAAATCCGAATATCAGCAGCCGTAAAAAGGAAGATTTCAGATTTTATCTCGTAAGGATAGGTGTGATTGGCGTAGACAAAAGACCGGATTATGAGACAAGGGACAGCAAACTTAGAAATGATAAAGATGATTACGAGGAATATCAGAGAAAAGAAGTTGGAAATATCGGGGAAAAACTTGTGCGCAGTGAACTTAAGCAGCTTGAAGCGGTGGGATATGCGGTCATCAATGGTGCGGCGTTAAAGTATAAAGGTGTTGTGAAGGAGTATGACCACATAGTCATTGGCAGAAATGGAATGGTCATCATAGAGACCAAGGCATTTGGCATGACTGATGGAAGACCTGCCAAAGCGGAACTGGTTATTGGCGCAGGAGATAAGTGGACGATCCGCAGGAATGGAAACGTCAGGGAACTGAAATCGCCAACAGAACAGATACTTGAGGAAAAAACACTTATGGAAAATGTTATTTCTTCCTGTCCGGTGAAGATACATATGGTGCTTGCACTCAGCAATAGCCAGATCACAGTAAAGAAAAACATAAAACTGCCGTATGATGTGGTAAGGATAGATTCATTGTTGGAACATATCCGTACATATCACGACAGATTAACTAAAACAGACAAGATGGATATTTTGAAGGATATAGACAAAAGCAGGGTAAACTGACAAATATCACATTGCCCGTCCCCCTCGAATGTAGTAGAATATAGTCATATTTTGCGGTGTTTTTCAGGGGGAATGGGAATGAATGAGGCGATTTTAAACGTATATGTTGTTTTATCTATTATAATAGCTGTCACAGATGTATTTCTGGGTGTCAGATCATTTAAAAAGAACAGGATGACAGGAAGGGCACTGGGTTACGCCTGTATAGGAGCAGCTATAGTGGATATCAGTTATCTGGTCAGCATTATCAGCGATTCATATATGACAATGTCGATCATGTCGAGTGTATATTTCATAAGTATTGACTATATGCTTGTATGCCTGCTTGTGTTTACCGTTTATTTTATAAAAGGTCATTTTTCGAAATATGGAAAAGTTGCGATAGGTGCATGTTTTTCATATTGTCTGTACGAACTTGTTATATTTTCCATAAATCCATTCAAGAATATAGCGATGGGGTATGTCAGAAGAGATACTGTCATAGCAAAATACAGCTATGCCATGAAACCTTTATATGGCATGCACCTGTTTTTTTCGTATGCCATAGTGGCAGTGGTCGTAATTCTTCTTGTCAAAAAACTTTGTACTATTCCACATGAATATCGTATGCAGTACAGCAGTGCCATTCTTGGAATCCTTGTGATCGTGGGTGTAAATGCTATATTTCTCTTCTTCCCGGGAGAGGAAGTTTACAGCCTCCTGGATTATTCGATCTGCGGCTACAGCCTGACATCTTTCCTTCTGTATTGGAGCTGTTTTAACTATTCAACCCATGGAATGCTCAACAAATTAAAGACATATATATTTGAAAATATAGGACAGGGCATAGTGCTGTTTGACTACGACAACCACCTGATCCTTCACAACGACAGGGCGGATGATTTTCTTGGCAAAGATCTCCTCGGCAAATGTGAGAATCTCCAGGATTTCCTTGAAGCATACAATCTGTCTGTGAACCTTGCATCAGATGACGATAGTTTTTCGCTGCAGTGCTATATCAAATCTGATGGTGAAGACAGACCTCTCAGATGCGACATCAGGAGGCTGGATAACAAAAATGGATGCAAGCTTGGCCAGATGTTTGTATTTTCAGATATTGCACTTGAGACAGATATGCTCACAGGCTTTCAGAAGTGGGAGAGTTTTCAGAGACTTGCGATGGAAGAGGTGGATCATTTTACATTCCCGGTTGGTGTGGCAATATGCGATATAAATGGTCTGTCGGTGATCAACAGCTCTCTGGGCAATCAGGCTGGAGATCAGAGGATAAGTACGCTTGCGGGTATCATGAGAAAGAGTTTTCCAGAGAGGACATACTATGTCAGAGGTGTTGATGCTCACTTGATCGCACTGTGTAGTCGAAGCAGTGAGGAAGAGATGACTGCATGTGCTCTCAAAGTCAAGGGCGAATATGACGGAAGTATACAGTATGCGGTGGGAGTTGTAAATGACGAGAAGCAGAGTATCATAGATGCGATCCAGGATGCGTCGTCGGCCATGAGGACGAAGAAACTTGTGGACAAGGATTCCCTGCATTCAGATATGCTGGCATCACTTATAAGAGCTCTTGAGGAGTGTGACAGCGATACAGAGCAGCATGTGCGCAGGACTCAGGAGATGGGAGCGAAGCTTGGAAAGAGAATAGAACTTTCAGACATACAACAGAGTAAGCTGGCGCTGCTGTGCCTTCTCCATGATATAGGAAAGGTTGGCATTCCTATGGAGATACTCAACAAGCCGGGAAAGCTCACGGATGAAGAGTGGAAGATCATGCGTTCCCACGTTGAGAAGGGATACGAGATAGCCATGAGTAATAGTGAACTCAGACAGATAGCTGAGGAGATAAGACATCACCATGAGAGATGGGATGGAAATGGATATCCTGACGGCCTGAGCCGTGAAAGCATACCTGTCCTGTCACGTGTGATCGCCGTGGTTGATGCATTCGATGCGATGATCAATGACAGACCGTACAGAAAGGGAATGCCGGTATCAAAAGCCATAGAAGAATTAAAGAGCTGTGCTGGCAGCCAGTTTGATCCGTATATAGTTTCTGAGTTTATCAGGCTTGTCTCGGAGAAGTATTCAGATGTGCTGAAGGACACCCAGAAGCAGAAGAATGAGGGTGGTGTCGGTGCAGATGGTAATGTAGAGAATGCTGGAGATCGAACTGCCACGGGAGACGGTCTGGCGGACTCTGACGGTGATGGAGTCAGCTCAGATGGCGGACAGACAGAGATCCAGATCATGGCGCGCCGGCAGATGGTGGATTCATCTGAATATGGCAAGGATGCAGTCCACGTACACACAGTAAAATACAGCAGATATCTGGTGGATGAGAACTGGAGGATCATATCTGTTGATGACAACTTTGAGGACCTGACGGGATACAGCAGAGAGAATGTGGAAAACAGCATCATAACACAGATAGATCTTATCCCGGATGAGGATAAAACAGAATATCTGTGTCAGGTAAATGCAAATCTTGCAAAGAGCACATTTGTATTCCAGGAGCACAAGATACACCGCAAGGACGGCAGGGATATATACGTGTTCTGCTATGGAAGAATGTTTTATGA
This sequence comes from Coprococcus sp., assembly GCA_016297325.1. GTDB lineage: Bacteria > Bacillota > Clostridia > Lachnospirales > Lachnospiraceae > Coprococcus. The sequence continues at coordinate 17,036 of JAEDGW010000033.1, forward strand.
TTCTGCTCTCCAGCAGGATCGCGGCGAGATAATCATCACAGATGTTGCAAGCACATATTCCCTGAAGATCCTGTCAAATGAGGAGCAGAACAAGGCAGAGATCAGACTCAGAAACTGGGAGAATACATACCGTACCGATTCTCTCACAGGCCTGATGAATCATGCGGCATTTAGAAGCGATATGGAGCAGAAGCTCCTTGAGTGTACCCATACAGCGGTGATGATCATGATGGATGTTGACAAATTCAAGCAGTACAACGACACCTACGGACATCACAACGGCGATAAATATCTCATCCTTGTAGCCCAGACACTGCAGGCGGCACTCAGAGGTGACGATTATGCCTGCCGTATGGGCGGCGACGAATTTGCGGCTATGCTGTTCTTCAACAAGAGCGTGTCTGACGAGGTGATAAAAGAACGAACCCAGCAGATATTTGATAAAGTAAACCTTACGGTGAAGGCTGCCGAGGGCGGCACAAGCATCTCCATGGGCGCAGTGATCGCAAGAAACGAGATAACCTTCAATGAGATGTATGAGGAGGCAGACAATGCCCTCTATATCGTGAAAGAGAATGGAAGAGGCAGGCTTGTTGTGAAGAAACATGGTGAGTGATTTGTATATGAGTCAAATATGATAAAATAGTATTTGCAATTTCATAAAGTGAGACAATGTGCCAGGTGCAGATAAAATTGTGTTTATTTGTACCTGGCATTTATACTTGTGGGACACAAAATCTCAAATGAATTGTTCAAGAAAGATCTGGATAAAAAATTTTAAAAGTTTTCAAAAAAATCCAACGAAAAAAGTCTAAGGATAATCTATATAGGGAGATCATAAAAATGGAGGGACAACTAAGGTATGACAGACGAATACGGAAAGTATGACGTAAGGGCGCTGGTCGCCAGAGTGGTGAGTGGAGATATGAAGGCATTTGAGGTCATATATCAGAATACTTACCGGCAGGTGTATTACACCTGTATGAGCTTTTTGAAGAATGAGCAGAATGTGTATGATGTGATGCAGGACACTTACATAACTGCGCTCACACATTTGCAGCAGCTCGAAAATCCTGAGAGGATAACGGCATGGTTAAATACCATTGCGGTCAACAAATGCAGACAGTTTCTTGGAAAGAAAATGCCTGTGCAGCTTGATGAAGCCTCAGGCGCTAATCTTTTGGAGGAAAATGACAATTTCCTGCCGGAAAGCTATGTGCTAAATGCGGAAAAGCGAAAGATAATCCTGAATATCATGCAGGAGGAACTGTCGGCGGTTCAGTACCAGACGATAATAATGTATTACTTTGACGGGATGAGCACGTCGGAGATCGCGGCATGCATGGAGTGCCCGGAAGGGACAGTGAGCTACAGACTGTCCGCCGCAAGAGGAAAGATAAAAGCCGGTGTGCAGAGGTATGAGAATACAAGTGGAGTAAAGCTGTATTCATCGGGAACCACGGCGCTTCTCACCGCGGTATTTCTGGCGGAGACACAGGGGCTGGTGATCCCGAATTTCCTGACAAGTGTATTTTCTGCTGCATTTGGAGTTACGGCCGGTGCAGTAGCGGGAACTGCGTTAGGGGCAGCGGCGGGCCCCATGACTGGAGGAGCTGCATTAAACGCAGTGGCGGGAACAGCAGCCGGAGGAGCCGCATTAGGCGCAACAGCGGGAACAACAGCCGGAGGAGCCGCAATAGGTGCAACAGCGGGAACAACAGCCGGAGGAGTAGCAACTGGCGTCACGTCTGCAGGGCTTAAGACTGCGGGCAAGCTTGGTATTAAGGGCTTATTTAAGACGCTGAAGGCGAAGATCGTCGCCGGTGTTGTGGCGGCATCAGTAGTAGCCGGCGGTGCGACAGGGATCATAATCCATAACAGGGATAAAGATTCAGAAAGTGGAGGAAAGAATTATAGGGAGGTCAATTATGTCGTGTGCGACAACGAGTATCTCACGGTCACAATAGATAAGGTATACGATATTGGCTGCGGTCCTGAGGATGAAAACATAGCGAGTGCAGAGGGATATGATATATCTGAAAATGATTGTGCGCTTGAGTATACAGTTGTAAATCATAAAGACTACATGGTTTATTATAATATCATGCTCCTGACCTCGAATAATGAGTCCTGCGAGGGCGGGCTTCCAACTAATTGGGGAGTTCAGCCAAATTCCACAAGTAAGTTTTATATTGTGGATTCTGACGGCGTTACATTTTTCGACTTGGGAAGAAAGCCGACTGTCACGGCTAAGATACTGTTCTGCACCCTGGAAGATACAACAGGAAATGCGGGACCGTTCAGGGCAGTTGACAGTGTCATGGTTGACGTGGATCTGAGCGGAAAAGGGGAGGCAGATTCGATCAATTATACGAGGAATTTTCACGTTGATGGCGAACAGGTCGTCACTGACAATGATCAGGTTAAAGTGACATATCTAGGGACAAATGTGTATGATGAGATAGCGGATAAAAATTATTATAGCGCATGGATGAATTTCTATGTGGAAAATAAGACGGATCACGATCTTGGTGTGTCGATCAAAGGAGATAACATAGCATACGATACTCCTCTGCGTCTCACGGCAGGAACAACAGGCTATATAACACATTCTATGATAGATGCGGGATTAGATAAGGAGGATAATGCGGTCGGGAATAAGGAAATAGTCGAAGGTGGAGAACCATTTGCAGTGAGCGTTAATGTGTGCGACTACACGGAGAGTTATGGAGGGGTTACCACATATGATATTTATGTAGCGGAACACGGCGAAACGGCATACAGAAGCATATCTATAGACGACTATACCAATATATATAGTGGACAGTTCGACATGGTCAAGATCACACGGGAAAATGTAAAGGAAAAGACAAAATGATAGTTAAGCTCAAATAATATTCAAAATAAGGAGTTAAAGAAAATGAAAAAAGTAATGACAAATGATGTGAGAGTAAAAATGAAGAAAGGCATTTTATGTGGAGTTATGGGAATCACCATGGTGGCAATGCTTGCAGGCTGCGGAGGCGGTTCCGATGCGGATAAAAATACAGGGGATTCTGGAAATGCTGAATATTCTCAGGACGCTTCGGATGGAAACTCTGTAAATGACAGCAGCAATAATGATGCAAATGACATGGGCAGTGTTGCAGATGACAGCAAGGGTGCCGGGGTGCTCAGGTATGATATGACAGACAAGGATGTTCTCGATGCCCCAACCGGAGCAACATTATTTGTGGACAAGCTGACGCTGCCGATAAAGATTGATGATCTTATGGATTATCCACTGGAGGGAGTTGGCATAGAAGGCAAAAATACCTTGTCATCACTCATAGATACATATACGGAGAGCAGCAACAATTTTAGTTTTATCGTCTATGATAAAACCGGTGAGGATATGTTATACCTTCCAGATCTGGTATTGGGCGATGAAGACAGCGAAAACGAGCTGACTATCAAACAGGCAGTGACTGACGGAAACTGGATGATGGGACCATCAAGAGTATATTATGATACACTCGGACTCACCGAAGAAGAGTATAACACTTTATGCAATGAGAACCCGGATACGGATGGTGAATATTTACTCCTTGATAAGCTGTATGAGGAGTTTGGAACACCAAATTATATTGGCTGGTTCTGCGACCAAGATAATTCAACCATGTACGGTGGTAGTTACGATGCAAAGAAGTTCATAGACAAGATGAGACATCCGGAAAATTACGGAAGTGATAAAGTCACAGCATATCAATACTGTGTGGGATGGCAGTTCGCAGACTATGTCGTTGCGCTGAATGTAAGCGAGACAAGTGATGCCTACTCTGGAAATACAAAGGGGTCGATAAGTAATATTAATATAAGCTACATTCCTGCAAGTTATGGAACTATAGAGGATGTGTATGGCTTGAATGCTGTCAAAGATTTTATGGCGGCCAGGTAGCTGCAGGCTGGCGGAAGAGTAAGGATTGGCTCGGTGTAGCATACTACAAAGAGTGCCAGGTACAGGGGAATTTATGATCACCGGTACCTGGCACTTATATTTTATTATTTGCCCAAATTCTTATTTCGCTGTTCCAAAGCCAGCCCTATTAACCGGTCTGTTTGATCAGCCATAAATAATGGGATGTTTAGCATATCATCGTCCAGTCTTAAATTATCCAAAGAAAATCGGATGCGAAGTTTGACCCTGTCCGGGAATAGCTCTTTAAACTTTTTGAGGCTTTTACTTGTTGTGTTTGCCTCGGATTTGACTTCAACAGGGAAATTATCATTTTCACGCTGAATCAGGAAATCGACCTCATAGGGAGGATTAGTCTGCGCCCAATAGCGAGGAAAGACTTCGAACTGTGTTATCAAGGTTTGAAGAACATAATTCTCTGTTAAAGCCCCTTTAAACTCAGTGAACAGTCGATTGCCTTCACCAAATGCAGTTGGTGCCAGCTGTGCCAGACGACGGAGTAGGCCTACATCTACCAAATATATTTTGAATGCCGAAAGATCGTCATAGGCAGACAACGGAAGTCCTGGCGCAGAACTTCGGTAAACTTTGTGTACCAGCCTCGCATCTACCAGCCACTGAAGAGCATCTTCATATTCTCTGGCTCTTGCACCTTCTTTTACTACTTTGTAGATAAATTTTTTGTTCTCTCTGGCAAGCTGTGAAGGGATAGATCTCCAGACCATAGAAATTTTTGGGAACTCCTTGATATCTGGGTGTTTTGCAAAGTCACGCTCATATGCGCTGATAATAGCAGATAGTGACTCCTGCATAGCGGACACATCACGGGCCTGTGTCCACATCAGGACCGATTCTGGCATTCCTCCGGTAACATAATACATTTTCAGTTTCTCATACAAAGGGTTAAAGAAAGCATCTGGAATTGGTTCGATATCATTTACAGTTTCCAGGTAGGAGACAAGATTTTCATCACCATTGGCAATGAGAAACTCTGAAAATGTCATCGGATTGATCTGCATGAAATTTACTTTGCCAACAGGGAATGAAGATGGTCTTGCCAATGCGATTCCAAGCAATGAACCGGCACATGCAATGTGATACTGCGGGGCATTTTCACAAAAATATTTCATGGAGTTGATGACTTTTGGACAATCCTGGACTTCATCGAATATAATGAGTGTTTTCTCTGGTATGATCTTCTGACCACTCGCCAGTATAAGATTCTGTAAAATACGGTCAACATCTTTTGTAGTTTCAAAGAACTGTTTATATTCCTCATTCTCATCAAAGTTAAAATAGGCAGTGTTCTCATAATAGCGTCTACCAAATTCTTTCAGAACCCATGTCTTGCCGACCTGACGGACACCTTTTAGAATTAAAGGCTTGCGATATGGAGAATTCTTCCATTCTAATAATTTTTTTATAATAAAACGTTCCATACAACATCCTCCTCACACTTTTATTGATAATTGTGTGAAAATAATCACACTTTTATTATATGCGTGAGCAAAAATAAATACAATCACTTTTTTATTGATAATTATGTAAAATATGCGATAATGTGTGCTGGAGAAAATTATTTGGCGCAGAGGGAGGCATAAAAGGGGATCATGGCAAAAATTGCGTTTTGTGACGATGATATTTCTGTACTTAATGAGATGAAAAATCTCATGGAACAGTATTGTGCGGAGAGAGATTGCAAAATTGAATATAGAATTTTTGATCATCCTTTTGACCTTGTGGCAGAAATTGAGAAGGGAAACAGATATGATATCCTGTTTATGGACGTTCTGATGCCGGGGGAGAATGGAATTGAGGCGGCAACGGAGATCCGAAAATATGACAAGAATGTCAAGATCATATTTGTCACTTCATCATCTGAATTTGCGGTGCAATCTTATGCGATCGGCGCATATTATTATCAATTAAAGCCAATCTGGACAGAGAGCTTTTTCCGCTTATTGGATTCTGTGCTTGCAGCCTGCGAAAATGAAGCAGAGACCAGCCTGATCCTGCGATGCAAAAGCGGAATCACCCGTATTGATTTAAAAACTCTGGAATATTGTGAAGTCATTCACCGAACCCTGATATTTCATTTGGATACTGGAAAAGTGCTGGAAAGCATCGGAAGTCTGGACGAGCTTGTAAGGCATCTTTCCACTTATCCGAATTTTTATAGACCTCATCGTTCGTATCTGGTAAATCTGGAATTTGTACAAAATATAACATTCAGGGGAATCACCATGTCGTGTCTTGCAGAAATACCGATTCCCCGGGGAAAATACAATGAGGTAAAGGATGCATTTCTTGAATATGCGTTTCAGAACAGGCAGGTAATGATATGAGTCTCTACATCTCTCTTTTAAATAACGTAGCTGTGAGCTTTTTTGGAGGAATATTATCAGCGTCATTTTGTAATGCACTGTCCACCAGAAAAAAGCGAATCATTTTTGTGTGCTGTATGATCTTACTACCGCTTAT
>JAEDGW010000136.1 GCA_016297325.1 Coprococcus sp.
CAGAACTCAGATATGAAAAAGAATCCTGATACAATATACGCATACGAGCCTATTGGAACAAATGATATGACATATTGGAATGATGATGGCAGTGAACAGAAGTGGAACGTCATCATGGATGTTACAGAGTGGGAAAAGGGAACGCTCTATTCTACGTTCGTCGGAGGTGACAATCCGATGGCAGTCATAGAGAATCCGAATGTGAAAGATGGATCAACATGTGTTGTCATGAAGGAATCTTACGGCAATGCATTTATTCCGTTCCTGGTAGATCATTATTCCACGATCTATATTATAGATTACAGATATTCACAGGTGAATATAATTGATTTTGTAAAAGAAAAACAGGCGGACGATCTCATATGTATAAACAACATATCACTCATAGGAGATCAGGATGTAGTGGCCACGATAAGCGGATTGTTACAGTAGGGGTAATTGAACAAGACCTGTAGATAAAGGCGCACATATACATGTATGCAAGGGGTAAAAGATATGGGGGAAAGATTAAACATCGGATTGCTGGTTGATGATATCGATGCGGTATTCACAAGCCCGGCGGTTCAGGGAGCAGAATTGGGAGCAAAGGCTATAGATGCCAATTTGTTCATAGTGCCGGGAAGATATCTCGACAATGCAGATGAATTTCAGAGCGATAAGAAATATGGTTATCAGTGTAATACTCTGTTTGATTATGTCAGAAGCAAGCACATGGATATACTATATGTCATGATGGGAATGATAGGAGCGAGAGTTGATGAGGAGAGCAGACTAAGATTCCTTAAGCAGTTTTCTGGAACTCCGATCGTGACACTCTATACGAGGACCAGTGGATATCCGTCCATTATATTCGACAATAAGTGTGCGTTTATAGAGGGTATAACCCATATAATACGCGACCATGGTGCAAGACATATCGGTTATGTCAGTGGACCTGCAACGAACGTCGATGCCATGGAGAGACTTGAAGCATACCGGGAGGCCCTTGAATCCTGCGGTATTCCATACAACGAAGATTATGTCATCTATGGCAACTTTGAGGAGAGCAGTGAGGGTGCGATCGGTGAATTCATAGACAGATGTCCGGAGCTTGATGCCATGATATTTGCAAATGACAGGATGGCGTATGGCGGTTATCACGCATTTGAGAAGAGAGGGATAAAGCCTGGAGAGGACATAGCCGTTCTCGGTTTTGACAATTCGGAGTTTGCGCCGGGACTGAACCCGCCGCTTTCGACCGTCGAGGCAAATGCATCAGAGCTTTCATACAAGGCTGTCATACGTGCCAGGGAGTTCATCAACAATGAGGTGCCTGCGGATGACTTCCATGTGAGCACAAGACTTATACTCCGTGAGTCCTGTGGATGTGAGGGCCTGAATGTCAAGTCGGTGGTGAAACAGACAGGACTTGATGAGATCAAAGACGTATCTCTCAGAGATGAGGCCCATCGAAAGATCTGCTCATATCTGTTCAAGGATTATATAGACAGTGAAGAGGCGGCACACATAAAGGAGAATGTGATAGAGTTCGTAGATTTTCTTGTCGATACGTGCTGCAGTGGACAGATCGCTTTGAATGAGGGATCTATAGAAAAGAAATTTTCAAATCTGCTTTCACAGGAGACCTTCAGATATACGACTCTGGAGCAGGTGGTTAATATGCTCACGGCGCTTCAGGTTATTCTGTGTGAGGACGTGGAGCCGGTAAAGAAGTCAGAGATCATGCAGCTGTTTGTGGAGTTGATAAGAAAGATGTCCCTCCAGAACTGGAAGGATATATATAACAACAATACCGGAATTGGAAGGATAACAAGGCTTATCAACAACATGACTTCCAATATGTTCAGAATGGACTCCGGTGAGCGTATTCCATATGAGAATGCACTTGAGAACCTGTCTTATGTTGATATCAGATCTGCGTATCTCTTCCTCTATGAGGAGCCGATACACCATGAGAGATTAGAGAAGTTCGTGCTGCCACAGAAGATACAGTTCAAGGCATACTACGCCGACAATAAGGCTGTGGCTGTGGACACTGACAGACAGGAGACAGACAGTTATGACATATTTGCTGTGGATATGGTGCCGAAGGACAGAAGAGTTACGATGGTACTGTCGCTGATATATTCTGGAACGGATATATTTGGTGTGCTGCTGTGCGAGACGGGGTTTGAAGGTTTCCGCAATATCGATCCGGTGAGCGTGCACATATCAACAGCCATAAAATCCATGGTACTGCTGCAGCAGCAGGACAGGGTCCAGATGAGACTTGAGGAGACCATGGCAAAGCTTGTTGAGAACAACAAGGTGCTGCAGATCATGTCGAAGACGGATCAGCTCACAGGGCTTCTCAACAGATGGGGATTTCTGGAAGCTATCCAGAATGTCATGGAGACATCTGCCAGATGTGAGAAGGGTGCGTTCATGTGCATAGATATGGATGGACTCAAGAAGATAAATGATACATACGGACACGACGATGGAGATTTTGCTCTCCAGTCGGTTTCATCCATACTCAGGCATGCCTGTGGAGAGACCGCTCTGGTGGCCAGATTTGGCGGCGATGAGTTTGTGGTATTTGGATGTGAAGAGGCCTGCGGCTCGGCTGAGGATGCGCTTGCAAGGATCAGGATGGAGACAAATGAGTTCAACAAGGCCACAGAGAAGCCGTATGAGATAGACATGAGTATAGGAGTGTGCGAGGTTGTGTGTGCTCCGAACGTGGATGTATTCCAGGCGATATCCAGAGCAGACAGACTGCTATATCAGGAGAAGCGTGCAAAGAAGCTTCGCGCAAGGGAGCTTGAGGCTGCACGCAGGGAAATAGGCTAGAAAGAAGGAGAATAGACATGAAGAAATTAGGTTTCATAGGTATGGGTAATATGGCACAGGCACTCTGTGCAGGATTTGTAAATTCCGGAAAGATAGCAGCCGGGGATGTGTATGCGTATGCACCACATTATGACAGGTTATGTGCCAATTCTGAGAAATACGGCTTTACACCATGCAGGTCGCTTGCTGAGCTGGTTGATTCTGTAGATACCGTAATCATGGCATGCAAGCCATATCAGATAAACGACGTCCTTGTTGAGACCGGAGAAAAGCTTCATGGAAAGGCTCTTATATCAGTTGCAGCGGGATGGGATTTCAAGAAATACAGCGAGTATTTTGACAGTTCAGTCAGGGTACAGTTTGTCATGCCGAATACACCGGCCATGGTATACGAGGGCGTGATGCTCTTCGAAGCCCAGAACTCTCTTGAGAAGGAGGAGAGGGAGCAGATAAAGGATCTGTTTGCTGCGGTTGGAATAGTAGAGGAACTTCCGTCATCACTTATGGGGATCGGTGGAGCCGTGACCGGCTGCGGTCCTGCATTTGTGGATCTGTTCATAGAGGGCTATGCCGATGCTGCAGTAAAGTACGGTGTGCCAAGACAGACTGCATACAGACTTATATCACAGATGGTTCTCGGTTCAGCAAAGCTTCAGCTTGAGACCGGTGAGCATCCGGGCGTCCTGAAGGACAATGTATGTTCTCCATCGGGTACAACGATCTGTGGAGTGGCATCACTTGAAGAGTCAGGTATAAGGAGTGCATGCATAAAGTCGATAGATGCCATAATGAACAAGAAATAGGAGACGGACATAAAGATGCAGGACAACGATTTCTTTGGTCGGGAGAAGATCAGCAGGATACTGTTTAAGATAGCACCGCCTGTCGTGCTGGCACAGCTCATACAGGCACTTTACAATATAATAGACAGCCTGTTCGTAGGCAAATGTTCGGAGAGTGGTCTTACGGCACTCTCCATAATTTATCCCATACAGCTGCTCATGATAGCTCTTGCAGTGGGATCAGGAGTGGGAATAAACACCTGTATTGCCCATTATCTGGGACTTGGAGATGAAAAGAAAGCGGATACAGTGGCAGGAACCGGAACACCTCTGGCACTCGCACTGTGGATAGTATTTGCGGTGGTGTGTTACATATTCATGCCTGAGTATGCTGCCATGAACACCGATTCGCAGGTGGTCATACAGGACGTGATATCCTACGGAAGGATCGTGTGCGTGTTCAGCATAGGACTGTTTGCTGAGAGCGTATGGACAAAGATACTTCAGGCAAAGGGGGACATGAAGACTCCGATGATCGCACAGATAGTTGGAGCTATTGTCAATATCATCCTTGACGCCATACTTATATTTGGACTTCTTGGCATGCCGAGACTCGGCGTGGCAGGTGCGGCCATAGCGACTGTCACAGGACAGATAGTTGCGGCACTCATAGTCATGAAGAGAGGATTTTACAGATCGCCGGAGCTTTCGGCGTATCAGGCATGCCTTGCGAAGATATATAAGATGGGGCTGCCGAATATACTCATGCAGTCGGCATATACATTTTACATATTTGGACTGAATATGATACTGTCAGGATTCTCAGATCAGGCGGTTACTGCACTGGGACTCTATTACAAATGGCAGACATTCTTCTTTATACCGCTGGGTGCACTTCAGACCTGTATAGTGCCGGTGCTGAGCTACAATTATGCGGCGGGCAATATAAGAAGGTGCAGGACCACGCTGTCCACATCGCTTATATATGGTGTGGTGCTCATGGCAGTTGGAACGCTGTGCTTTGAGCTCATACCGTCACAGATGCTGAGTGTGTTCACCAGGGATACGAGGGTTATAGATATAGGCACAGTCGGATTCAGGTTTATAGGTGTGAGTTTCATACCTATGGTCACATCCCTGATATATCCGGTGTTCTTTCAGGCTGTGGGATCAGCGGTCAAGAGCAGTATGCTGACGGTGGTCAGGACTGTTGTTCTGTTTGTCCCTCTGGGTTATGTGTTTGCGAAGTTTGGAATTACCTGGTTCTGGATGACATATCCGGTGACTGAGGTGATAACAAGTGCCATAGGATTTGCATGTTATGTGGCATTCCTCAGGAAGATAAGGAGCAATCCCAAGGTTATATATTACACAGCATTTACAAAAAAATAATATCGTATTTTCAAAGCCTCTGTATGATGAGTCATGCAGAGGTTTTTTTATGTGTGAACGCATGGCGCATGTCATTTTTTCTTATGTCATGCTGGCGCAGAGAAATAATCTGCACAGTACAGACAAAGCAAGGAGATGATATTATGCCGTCAACGTATGCACATTACAGATTTGGCAGGGATGTGTACAAAAAACTTCCGGATGATATAAAGAGGATAATATATGACGAACGAAGATTGTTCCTGATAGGACTTCATGGACCGGATATATTGTTTTATTACAAGCCGCTTGGAAACAACAGGGTAAATAAAATTGGATATGGGATGCATGACAGGTCTGCCAGAGAGTTCTTTGAACAGGCACTGGAGATCCTTGAAAAAGAGCGCGAAAAGAATACGGATGCCATGATGTCATATATGTATGGATTCATATGCCACTACGCCCTCGATCATGCCTGCCATACGTATGTGGAGGAAAAGATACATGAGAGCGGAGTGCCGCATGCGGAGATAGAGGTTGAATTTGACCGGATGCTGATGGTGAGTGACGGCCTGGATCCGATATCGCAGACGCTCACCGATCACATAAGCACAGATATGAGATCTGCGTCTGTGATAAATAAATTTTTCCCGGAGCTTGAAACAGAAGATGTGCAGAAAGCTCTTGAGTCGATGATATTTTATAACAATCTGCTGGTGGCTCCCGGGAATATCAAGAGAGGGCTGATATATGCGCTGCTCTTTTTGTCAGGAAATTATAAAGAGATGCATGGGCTTATTGTGAATAAGAAGCAGAACCCGCTCTGCGCGGACAGCAATGAGAAGCTGATGTCGCTATATGAGGCGGCGGTCCCGTGCTG
>JAEDGW010000137.1 GCA_016297325.1 Coprococcus sp.
TAATCTGCCCCTGTTGCCACATCAATCTTATATGTTATGCCAGCTCTCAGACGATAGGATGAAGATTCCATTCTAACACTATTTCCATCCTCATCTGTTACACTGATCTCACCCACACTGTATTTCGCATCAATATCAACAATATAATTTCCTGTAGCCACTGGCTTGAATACAAATGAAAACAAGTCATCCTCTGAAGATGCAGTGTCAAATGTCTCACCCTCGACAAGTTCCTTCACCTCAATATGGATCTCCTCGACATCAATCTTGATGGCAGGAATGTAATTCCATACAGTGTCGTTATCATTTAAATATCTAAATTCAACTACAGCCTTTTTGTCACCGTCTGTCTCCTCGATACTGTATATGGCCTGGATCGTATTGTCATATGCGTCATGATAGCCACGTGACGTAGAGGTGTAATCCATTATTTCATAGGTTCCGTCACCGTATTCTACTGTGAACTGACCTGATACGTCCATAAATCCGTCATCAGCATACACAGCACGGAAATCATCAGAGTATAACTTTATCCCTGTCAACATTTCCATATACTTTTCCATCTGAATCAAGCAAACACAATGACACAGTGTCAGAAGTACCACGCACGACTTCCTTAGTGCTATCTGCATATGTAATGGTCGTTATCACATCACTAGAAGCTACATAATCATGCTCACACAGATACTCTTCTTTATCAACTTCAGTATCAAGCGACACAACCTCTGGAACAACAGATGCAGTAACCTTAGTAATTTCCGCATCTCCTCCCGGAACAAAATACAGATATATCACATCAGTATTCAGCTCAACGATATCTGAATAAGTATATGTATTGGCATTAGATGGTTTTGGATTCAATCGTTTTCCATCTGCGTCATATACTTCAAGATTAGAAAGCTGTGCATTTGCCTTAAATGACAGGCACTTTACTCCCTCAGGAATACTTGCTTTGTACATATATGTGGTCTGTGCCAGATTCAGATACATCGGCTTCGATATATCCCACTCGCCATCATACGCATCCGTCACGTTCCATACTTCAAATGGTATCTCAATCGGTGCAATATCTGTATAGACATTACCGTCTTTTGATGCAAGTTCAAGTACAGTCTTATATTTTCCCTTTGACAGATATATGTTATATTCACCCTCAGACAGATCATATTCCACATATTCTGATGTATCTTCATCATACCTAAGCAATGATGTCTTTACAGTGTTATTCCAGGAATCCAAAGCATCATTTGTCTGTAAATTCGTGTATTTTTCCGTGCCTCCATCGTAGGTTATGTAACAACCTGACTCCGTCTGTTCACTGAGCACTCTGCCATATACAACACCTGACATATAGATATATCTGGAATATATACCGTTCTCATCAAGTTTCCAGCTAACTGGCAGCTTGTACTCCCCAGCCTTACTAAGTTGAACATTCATAGTCCATGAATAAACGTTATTTCCCCATTTGTCATATGTTCCGCTTGCTGTGTCTATATAATAAGTAATTCCTTTTTCCAGGAACTTACTGTTTTCTCCTATAGCGTCACGGATCAGCTTATATTCATCACCTGATGCATCTTCATGATAAATATACAATCTCACATCGGTACCGAAATCATATATGCCGGTCACATCAGGAGTGAACTCGTAGATTGCATGTGCTTTTTTCTCTGTATCGATAGCATTTGCTCCTGTATTCAGAGCTCCCTTTGCCACATCGCTTATCTTACATACCTCTATATCATATCCACTCGTTATTCCACTATCTGTATATACCTTCACATAAGCTTGTCCAATTGGCAGCTCATATGCCGGATATGATGTCTCAAATCATCAGGACTTTTAACATAGATATCATACGATGCCCATATCTTCGTACCCGCCACAGGTTCAAGCTCCTCATCTTTGTTCTCACCCACAAGTTCTACTGTATATTTTCCAGCTTTAAGTGACTTCGCATCACGGAAACTCTGCGTTGTTCCGTCCTCAGTGTATGTGTAATTCCCATCTTCGTCCTTAATCCATATAGAATAGTTAAACCCACCGGAGCAAAAATATGAACCGCTTAATATTATAAATTCATCAGAACCTCCATCAGCTTCTTTAGACTTAAAAAGGAAATATATATAAGATGGATAGTATGCACCTTCAAGGAAATTGGTATACTGATTAGATATATTTATTTCTTCAGGCCAGCTTGCCTTATCCACTACTATATCAAATGACCCTTTCTCATCATCATTATAGAAACCTACATCCAATATATAAGTTTCTCCCGCTGTGAAATTATAAACCAGCTTGAAATTACTATCCTTGCCACCTTCATCATCCTCAGTCAGATAATTTCCATCTGCATCATGCAAATATGCTATGGTGTCATAGTCACCGGTAGAATATATAGCCAATAAATCGCTCTCTGCCGGCGTAAACTTAAACTTCTTTCGCCCACCGGATGTTAAATCCACCCTTGTAACACCCTCACTGATATCCACAACTTCATCGGCATCACTCGGTGTCGCCTCTGCAACCTGAGCCATATCTTCGGGTCCTCCGCATACATTATTCGTAACCTATTTTATCATACCATCTGAAGCACCAGATATAAAGCATTTTTGTACATATATGATAAATTTACATTTGTTATATATGTATTTTGCTCACTGTTTGTGCAAATACAAGGACTTCTCTATTCTGGCAGTTATACACAAAAAGTGGCTGTGGAAAAACCTCGATTGAGTTTTTTCACAGCCACTTTTTATTTAACCAGTGTTACTAAACGGTCATAATTTAATGAATGTTACTTAAATATCATTATTTAACGATCATAATCAATATTGAGGTATATGCTGTAATCACCAGCCAGATACCACTTACTTCCGATCTTCACCGCAGTATAACTCAAGGTTCCATCTACAGTTCCATCTTCACCCTCAACTATGATGTCTGCCTTTGCATATGCATATCCTGATATATCTAAATCAACATCAAATTCTTTCTTAAATTCCTTCTTTAAATCCTTGATATCTGACTTGCTTGCGTAGTCCTTATCGACATCCTTCACTTCTATCTTTTTAACTTTACCCACTTCATCTTCAAGATCATCTACATCGTCCTCAAGAAGGTCCTTAATATCATCAAGAGCTTCTTTCTTAGTCTCTCCCACATCCTCTGTGGCAGCCTTAAACATCTTACTGTTCATCAGTTTATAGACAGTATTCTCATTCTCTGTACGAACCGCCTTTGCAAGCTTATCTCCAACCTTATCAATACTTCCGGCGCCTCTGCCACCTGCAGCTACGATGATAACAACCATGAGAATAACGATAAGTGCAAGTGCCGCACCTGACATTATCATAAGCTTTGTATTCTTTATGAAATCATTAAAACTTTTTACGTTCTTGAATTCATCCAGACCAAAACTAAACTTTTTGGCTGGCTTTCCAAATGGATTATTGCCCATCTGACCACCATACTGCTGTCCACCATACTGACCATTCATCTGTCCGCCGTACTGCTGCTGACCATACTGGCCATTCATCTGTCCGCCGTACTGCTGCTGACCATACTGGCCGTTCATCTGTCCACCGTACTGCTGCTGACCATACTGGTTATTCATCTGATCGCCGTACTGCTGACCATACTGGTTATTCATCTGATCGCCGTACTGCTGACCATACTGGTTATTCATCTGATTGCCGTACTGCTGGCCATACTGACCATTCATCTGGCCGCCGTACTGCTGGCCATACTGACCATTTGCCTGATCGCCGTACTGCTGGCCGTACTGGCCATTTGTCTGATCGCCGTACTGCTGTGCTCCGTACTGGCCGTTCATCTGATCAGCCGCCTGATTAGCATTCTGATCAGGAGTTGTCATATTTGTCGGAGGAGTTCCCTGAGCTCCACCAAAAGCACTAACCCCTGGAGATGTAAGGACAGTAGTTCCCTCTTCATCATCCATATTGTCAAATCCATTTACATTGTTCTCGTCCATATGTCTTTCTCCTCTTTCTCGTGCTATGCAGGTGTCCCCGCACCGTTCTAGTCATTGTATTATATGGTAGCATTTTATATACACGATGTCCAATAAAAAATTTAAAATAAACAGTACCCAAAATAAAAATAAACTGCCACAAAGCAATTTATCTGTACATCTATCTACAAACTCTTGTCTGCTTGTGGTTCCACACAAAAATGCTGTGTTGGATAACAAATTGTTTTTATCTTTTTAAGTTATTTCACCTCTTTTGTGCACAACATTGTATCCTTTTTAACTTTATAAGACGAAAAAGATAAAAACCCAGAGGATATTTTATCTTTTTAAGCATTTATTTTAAAAAAGAGTACAAACTTATGCACTTTTGGGGCAATGCCTTCCACGGTATCACAGGCAAGTTCTTACACAGTACCCTAGCAAGTCCTTTTCTTGGCATCCTCAGCAATTCTCTCCACCGTTTCCTCGTCAATTTCCTCCACTACAATCAAAAAAAGTCCTTCCCTCAGCAATTCCCCCACGACACCCCAAAAAAGGCCTTCCGCACCCCCACAAACAAGTGTCTGCCAGGCGCCTGAACGGCGATTTCCCCGCTAAACCACACGCAAAACACACAGGCAAAAACAAGGCAGGCGCCCCCAGACCGCACAATCAATCTGTGCACTCCAAAGGCGCCTGCCAACCATCATATCTAACTTAGCTCTAACCGCTGAATTCTAACCAACTTCAAAATCCAGCCCTAATCATTTTTTCAAAACTAATCACAAAATCCAACCATCAAACTCAATAATAATTTACTACTTCCTCACAAGATGTATCTGATAAGCATTGTACTCGCCGAACTTCAGTGGCACTGGGAGTCCGATCTGGTCAAGTCCCTGTCCGCTGTACTCTGCACCGGTCTCTTCGTCGACGTATGTTGCTGCCGCATCAAGTCCCTTGACTCTGACGAAAGGTACAGGTGAATTGCAGAAGCTCTCAACTGTCACGATATTTACAAGTGTCTCAGACTTATCCCTTGCCACAAATGACCATGCAGCCACGCCCTTGCTCTTGTCCGCATCCGTCAGCCTGTAGTAGAGTCCATTGTGAAGGAGATCCCAGTATTTCTTGTAATTTGCAACCTGGACCTTAACCTCTTCCTTCTCCTCATCGCTGACCTTGTTCAGATCAAGCTCGTAGCCGAAGCTTCCTGCCATGGCAACGACTGCTCTTGTATTGAAAGGAGTTGTCCTTCCTGTCTGATGGTTTGGAACCGCAGATACGTGTGAACCGACCACTGATATAGGATAGCCAAATGAAGTTCCATACTGTATGTCAAGTCTGCATATTGCATCTGTGTCATCACTGCACCAGATCTGTGGTGTGTAATACATCATTCCGGCGTCAAATCTTCCACCGCCGCCGCTGCAGCCCTCGATGAACATCTTAGGATATCTCGCCTGAAGTCTCTCCATGAAGTCATATACACCGAGAACATATTTGTAGAGGATAGTTCCATTGTTCTGGATTCCCTCTGTCATGGAATATACGTTAAGGATACTTCTGTTCATATCCATCTTTATGTAATCAACATCTATCTTGTCCAGAACTGCTGTCATCTGGTCAAATATGCAGTTTACAACCTCTTTTCTTGAGAAGTCCAGATTGAGCTGGCTTCTTCCCATGACAGGCTTTCTTCCAGGGATCACAAATGCGTAGTCTGGGTGCTCCTTGAACAGGTTGCTCTTCTCGGATACCATCTCCGGCTCGATCCAGATACCGAACTTCATGCCGAGATCCTTCACTCTCTTCACGACATCAGCCAGAGGGCCGCCCATCTTGTCCTCATTTACGAACCAGTCGCCAAG
>JAEDGW010000138.1 GCA_016297325.1 Coprococcus sp.
AAGGCAAAGAGAATCACAGACAACAGACATATCGGCTTCTAATTTGGAAGCATTATATAATGTAATAAAATAATAAAAACAGCCGGTTCAAATAAGAGTGCCGTCTGGCAGAAAACTTCGTCAGACACCTCTTGCCGGCTGTTTTTATTTATAATTCTTGCAATTTGCAGTATTTACGTGTAGAATTTGCTTTGTTATGTGCGCTTGGCAGGAAAAAGCCAAGAGCGGAGTAAATAAAAGAGAAAATATGGAAGGTGGATTAACGAATGAATGTTTACGAGATGATTGCGTTTATTGCGTATTTTGTCCTGGTAATCGGCGTAGGAATTTATTTCTTCTTCAAATCCAGAGGAAATGCAGGCGAGAAAGATTACTTCCTGGGCGGAAGAGATATGAATGGTTTGGTTGCGGCGCTCAGTGCCGGAGCTTCAGATATGAGCGCGTGGGTGCTCATGGGACTTCCGGGGGCGTTTTATGCAACCGGACTAAGCAATATGTGGATATCTGTCGGTTTGTTCATAGGAACAGCCTGTGCATGGATATTCATAGCACCAAGGCTTAGAAGATTCTCCATAGCTTTCAACGATTCGATCACTATACCTCAGTATCTGACAAATCGTTTTCAGTCGGACAACAAACTTCTTCTTATAATATGTGCAGTTATATTTGTTGTTGCGTATTGTATATATGCTGCATCGAGTATATCGGCGTGTGGAACCCTTTTCAATACAGTAATGGGAATAAACAGAAATACAGCGATGATCGGCGCTGCGGTTATCATCATTGTATATACATTTCTCGGCGGATTCAATGCAGTGTGCTGGACAGATTTTTTCCAGGGACTTTTGATGCTGGCGGCACTTATGGTTGCGCCTATCATAGCGGTCATCACTATGCAGGGGGTCGGCTTTGTAGCACCTGATGTTGTCATTCCAGACAATTATTACAATGCCCTTATCAGCGGTTCGTTTGACAAGACCAGTGTGATCAATATCATATCAGGACTTGCATGGGGACTTGGATATATGGGTATGCCACATATTCTTATAAGATATATTTCAATCAAGTCCGAGAAGGAGATGAAGAAGTCCAGAATAGTCGGTACTTGCTGGACAGGAATCATCCTTGTTATGGCATCTGTAGTTGGTATGGTCGGCCTTAAGTATCTCGGCGGCGGTCTTGCAGACAATTCACAGGTATTCATCAGACTGGTAAGAGGCGTGTTCCCTGCACTTGTAGCTGGTATACTTCTTTCAGCAATCCTTGCAGCGTCTATGAGTACAGCAGATTCACAGCTCCTTGCTTCATCATCAGCATTTGCATCTGATGTGTACAAGCCTATATTCAGAAAGAATGCATCAGATAAGGAGATGCTCTGGGCCGGAAGAATCGTGGTCATCATCATCTCGGTTGTGGCGCTTGCCATAGCTATGAATCCAAACTGCGATGGAATCATGGCACTTGTGTCAAATGCATGGGGAGCTTTTGGTTCAGCATTTGGACCTGTCATCCTTTTGTCACTGTACTGGAAGAGACTGAATTACAACGGAGCGCTTGCATCCATCATAGTAGGATTTGCGGTGGATATGCTCTGGTATAAGTTCCTTGCAACACCAACAGGGCTTTATGAGCTTGTTCCTGGATTTGCAGCAGCGTTCATCACGGCTATTGTTGTATCGCTTCTCACAAAGAAGCCTGATGCAAAGGTTGAGGAGATCTTTGAGAAGGCAAAGCTTCCTACAGACTAGGAAAACAGGAAGAGACTAAAATAAAAGATTAAATAAGACTTGAATAAATAAAATATGACATAAGACGACAAAAAAAGAACCACTTGAATTGCAAGCGGTTCTTTTTTTAAACAACAATTTAAACAACTATGAGTGAAAAATTACTTTTCCTTAACAACTGAGTTCAGTATAAACACAAAATATGAACAGAATATGTACAGAAAAAAAACGTTTTGCAAAAATAAATCTTCAAAATTTAAAAAAATTGTGACACCCGAAAAAAACGCACAAAAAAAGAAAAAATAATTGTGGGTGTTATACATAGGATGGTATAATCGAAACATGCGTAGGCGATTGGGAGGAAAAAGAATATGAACAAAGGAAAAAGATTAAAGACCGTCAGGCCTCAGAATGATAAGGCGGCAAAGTCGTTCCGCAAGAAACAGAACATGAAGGTGGAACTGAACAAGAAATGGCTGCCGGTGGTGTATGTCGTGATGCTGGGAATATGCATCCTGCTGAATGTCACCAGTGACAGTCTGGACATGGCCAATGTGCTGATAAGTGTGTGTATGTTTGGCATAACAGGAGCTATATTTGTGTATGCGTACAAGCATCTGAAGCACATTGATCAGATGGGGGAGGATTTCAGGATAGCGATAAGCTATATAAAAGGAGACTACGCAAAGGAGAAGAAGCTTCTCTGGGATATGTACAGGACTGAGACGAGATACAATATATTCAATGAAGAGCATCTGCGGAATGCTTATATTGATTATATCGAGGAGATGAAGAGACTTGAGCAGGATGAGGAGGGGAATGAATCTGGAAAGTATGCATGTGACATTGAGGATTTCATTGATTACCAGCTCATAGATGATGCGGTCGAGAAGGGCAGGCTGAGCCTTGTTCCGGGCGCAATGACAGGTCTTGGAATCCTTGGAACGTTCATAGGACTTTCTATAGGTCTTCAGGCATTCAACACTGGATCGGCAGAAGAGATAACGAACAGTATAGGACCGCTGATGGATGGAATCAAGGTTGCATTCCACACATCCATATACGGAATGATATTTTCGCTGACATTTAACCTTATATTCAAGACTGTTCTGGAACAGGCATATCATAAACTTGATGAATTTATATCAGAGTTCAAGAGATATGTGCGCCCGGATGCGGTATATGACAATGGCAACAGGACATTTGAGATCCAGCAGAAGCAGCTTGAGGCACTTATGGCAACGCAGAAGACCATTCAGGAGACGCTGCTTCCATATCTTCGTGCGATGGGAGAGAACATAGAGGATATAAGAGTGCTTACAAGAGACCAGAACGATATATTCAGAGGCAGGTTAAACAGACCAAGAGCTATAGGATCTGGCAGCAGAGAGGAGCAGCCATGAGTAAGAGACGGAGAAGACGAGAGGAAGAAGAGACTTCGTACTGGCTGTCCTATTCAGATATGATGGCTGCACTGCTGCTCATATTCATACTCATCATATCCTTCACGCTCATGCAGTCAAAGAGGCAGTATGAGAGCAGACAGGAGGAGCTTGAGAAGCAGCAGAAGACTATAGAGGAACAGGAAAAGCTCCTTGCGGATCAGCAGAAGGAACTTGACAGGATCGTTGGAATAAGAAGTGATCTGGTCAGGGATCTCAGGGATGAGTTTTCAGATAGCTCCACCAACATCAAGATAGATGAGAAGACGGGAGCCATCACATTTGACGCAGGAGTATTGTTTGATGTGTCGGACAGTGAGCTGAAGTCGGATGGAAAGGAATTCATAGACAGGTTCCTTCCGAGATATTGCAGTGTCCTTTTGAATGATAAGTACCGTGAGTATGTATCGGAGATCATCATAGAGGGACATACTGATACAAATGGAACATATATATACAATCTGGAGCTTTCACAGCAGAGAGCATTCTCAGTTGCGAAATACTGTCTCACAGAGGACAACGGCATCATAAGCAAGGATCAGGTTGAACTGCTGAGATCGGTCCTCACGGCGAACGGAAAGTCCTACAGTGATCCGATATATAAGAGTGATGGATCGGTGGATATGGATGCGTCGAGGCGAGTTGAGATAAAGTTCAGGCTCCAGGATGAAGAGATGATAGATGAGATGATGGGCGTGCTTAAAGATAACTGACAGATCTTTTCTGCCCAGGGGGGGTATTGTGGCAGTAAACAGGACAAGGCTGAAAAAGAAGATATTTGATACTATACAGATAGGCGATAAGAGCAACGTCTTAAGCCGTATATTTGACATTTTTATAGTTGTGGTCATTCTTTCAAATATAGCTGTTATGTTCATGCAGACTTACGATGAGCTGACGCCGTATTACGGAATATTCAGGATCATTGAATGGGTGACTACTGGTATATTCTGTGTTGAGTACGTGCTCAGGATATGGACAGCGGATTTTCTGTATCCAACGTGTACCAGATATAAGGCTATAGGCAAATTCCTGGTATCGTATGACGGAGTTGTGGATCTGCTTACGATAATACCTGTGTTTTTCCTGTCGGGTTTTGTCGTGTTCAGAATGCTTAGGGTAGTCAGGATATTCCATCTGTTCAGGATAAATTTGCAGTATGACAGTTTCAACGTCATCAAGATAGTTCTTCTTAAAAAGAGCAGACAGATATTGTCGTCTGTATTTATCATATTTGTGCTCATGGTTGCCAGCAGCCTGTGTATGTACAGCACAGAGCATGCCGCACAGCCTGGGGTGTTCCGCAATGCGTTCAGCGGCATATGGTGGTCGGTATCCACGGTCCTCACGGTGGGGTACGGAGATATTTACCCAATCACACTGCTCGGAAAATGCATGGCTATAGTCATCGCATTTATGGGGGTCCTGCTTGTGGCTATCCCTACTGGTATCATAAGTGCAGGATTTGTTGAGCAGTACCAGACAAACGCAAATGAGGATTCAAAGTTTGTTGATGTAGACGAGATCGGCGAGGTTATGGTGTCAGAAGGCAGCAAATTCATTGGACGGACGGTGAGCTCTGCATCGGATGAGTATGGCGTGAGCATATACATGGTTCTCAGAGATAAGATGTCCATTCTTCCAACTGGAGACCTTGAGATAGAGAAGGGAGATATCCTGATCATCAGATCCAAATCTCTTGAGAAAAGGAGCGGAAGACGAAGCTGAAGATTTTCCCGTATTAGGAAATGCAAGTTCTATGTAGAAAAAACATTTTAAAAATGTGAAGTTTCTATAAACCACGAAAAAATCTCAATAATGATATTGATTTATTTTTACTAATTGGGTATACTTTCAACTGAATGTGAACGAGATTGCTCATATTTATTTTCAGATTATTGAGTGCTGTATAACCGCAGTGCCAGTAGGACACAGGCGGCATGCACCTATCAATGAAATACATTTAAAGAAAAGGAGTTAAGAAAAATGGCAACAGTTGATTTAACTAAGTATGGCATTACAGGCACAACAGAGATCGTACACAATCCTTCATATGAATTGTTATTCGAGGAAGAGACAAAGGCTGACCTTCAGGGATACGAGAAGGGACAGGTTAGTGAGCTTGGCGCAGTTAACGTTATGACTGGTATTTACACAGGCCGTTCACCTAAAGATAAGTATATCGTAGTAGATGAGAACTCAAAGGACACTGTATGGTGGACATCAGATGAGTATAAGAACGACAACCATCCAATGACAGAGGAGACATGGGCATCAGTTAAGGATCTTGCAAAGAAGGAGCTTTCAAACAAGAGACTTTTCGTAGTTGATGCATTCTGCGGAGCAAATGCTGATACACGTATGGCTATCCGTTTCATCGTTGAGGTTGCTTGGCAGGCTCATTTCGTAACAAACATGTTCATCAAGCCAACTGAGGAAGAGCTTAAGAACTTCGAGCCAGATTTCGTAGTATACAATGCTTCAAAGGCTAAGGTAGAGAACTACAAGGAGTTAGGACTTAACTCAGAGACATGTGTAGCATTCAACATCACAAGCCACGAGCAGGTTATCGTAAATACATGGTACGGCGGAGAGATGAAGAAGGGTATGTTCTCAATGATGAACTACTACCT
>JAEDGW010000139.1 GCA_016297325.1 Coprococcus sp.
TTTCTAACTAACTGGTTAAATGTTGGCATGTTTTCACCTCCTGTATATAAATTAATAAAAAATGATAAAGCATGTTTTTACGCATGCTTTATCATTATATAGTCGAGTATTTTCTCTGTCAAGCATTTATTTTGCAATATTTGCCTTAACAAACTGTAAATATTCCTCTAATTCTTCTTTCAAATAGTTCTCATCAAACTGAATGTAATCCGAATTCAGCAAAAATGCATTACCCAGAATGTGGTCATTCACCTTCTTGTCTATAATCTTCGCCTTATCCTCATCATAGCCTTCAGTTTCCATCAGCATTTCCACTGACTGCTCATTCGTGAACAATTCCCTGTCCGCCGAATCACCCATGACAAAATGTCTGAACAGCATCCTCTCATCATTTGCGAATTCATATACCGCAATCCCCTTCTTGATGTAATCAGCATATTCACGGCCTTTCAGATTTTTCTTAAGTGAATCCATATACTCCTGCACGCGCTTATTTGTCAGTTCTATTATCATCCCCATATCGTTGAAGTTCTCGTATATAGGCTGTGTTGAACATGACGCTGCTTTTGCAAGCTTACGTGCACTGAGTGATCCAAGTCCTTCTTTTCTGACCAAATTATATGCTGCATCCAATATGCTATCTTTGTCTATCTTTCTTATGGCAGCCATGTAATTCCATCCATTTCCTTCTATATATTATTGTTATATCTCTGTAACTATATATCATCTTTCCACATCAGATAATATGTCAATTACATAAAAAGAATCCGGTATATACATTTTCCCGGTTCCGCCTACACAAATGTATGTATATGCGGAACCAGAAAAGTGACATATCCCCGGACTCCCCTTTTATCCTTTATGTCCAACCGTTCTGACACGGTTGCATTGTCTATATTCCTGACAGATTACTGCTCATCGTCAGCATTCTCAGCATCAACATCATCTTCGCCGTCAAGCGGATCAATATCATCTGCTGCATCAAGCTGCTCAAACACCGTCTCCTCAGAGTTTACATCCTCAAGCTCTTCGAAATCCTCATCGTAGTCATAATCCTCGTCATCCTCATCGAAGAAATTAACTTCTTCCATCTCTGTGTCAAGTTTTACTGAACGGTATCTCTTCATACCTGTACCAGCAGGTATAAGCTTACCGATAAGGACGTTCTCCTTAAGTCCAACAAGTGGATCCATCTTACTCTTTATGGCTGCATCAGTAAGTACCTTTGTGGTCTCCTGGAATGATGCGGCTGACATAAATGAGTCAGTTGCAAGAGATGCCTTTGTTATACCAAGCATGATCTGTGTACCTGTTGCAGGCTCCTTACCCTCAGCGATGAGCTTCTCATTTGTATCCTCAAACTCAAGTATATTTGCCTGAGTTCCTGGGAGGTAATCTGAATCACCCGGCTCATCGATGATGATCTTCTTGAGCATCTGTCTAACTATAATTTCAATGTGCTTATCATTGATATCAACACCCTGAAGTCTGTAAACCTTCTGAACCTCACGAAGCATGTAATCCTGAACGGCACGAACACCCTTGATCTTGAGTATATCGTGCGGATTTACTGAACCCTCTGTGAGCTCATCTCCGGCTTCAAGAACCTGGTCATCAAGAACTCTGATACGTGATCCATAAGGAATCAGATAAGCCTTTGACTCACCAGTCTCATCGTTTGTAACGATAACTTCTCTCTTCTTCTTATTGTCTCGGAGTTGAACCTTTCCGCCAAACTCTGCGATGATTGCAAGTCCCTTTGGCTTTCTGGCCTCAAAAAGCTCCTCTACTCTAGGAAGACCCTGTGTAATATCTCCACCGGCAACACCACCAGTATGGAATGTTCTCATTGTAAGCTGTGTACCAGGCTCACCGATTGACTGAGCGGCGATGATACCAACAGACTCACCAACCTGTACAGGCATACCAGTTGCCATGTTCGCACCATAACACTTAGCGCACACACCGAGATGTGATTTACATGTGAGTACAGTTCTTATCTTGAGCTTTGCATCGCTTCTTACACTTGTGTTGCCATCCTCATCTGTGACAGTGAATGGAACACCGTTTGAATCAACACCCTTCTTTACGATAAGCTCTGCTCTCTTAGGTGTAACCATGTGATTTATCTTCACAAGCATGTTGCCCTCAGCATCATATACTGACTCTGCAAGGTAACGTCCAGTGATTCTCTCCTGGAACTCCTCGATCATCTCCTTGCCCTCTCTGAAGGCCTCGATAACCATGCCAGGGATAGAATCTCTTCCTATGCTACAATCAGGCTCTCTGATAATGAGATCCTGTGATACGTCTACAAGACGTCTTGTAAGGTATCCTGAATCGGCTGTACGAAGAGCTGTATCTGACAGACCCTTACGAGCACCATGGGCTGAAATGAAATACTCCAGAACGTCGAGTCCCTCACGGAAGTTGGACTTGATTGGGAGCTCGATAGTCTTACCTGTTGTATCTGCCATCAGTCCTCGCATACCTGCAAGCTGCTTGATCTGCTGATTAGAACCACGGGCTCCAGAATCAGCCATCATGAATATGTTGTTATATTTATCAAGACCCTCGAACAGGAGATCCTGCAGATGCTTATCTGCCTTCTCCCAGATCTTTACTACTGCCTGATATCTCTCCTCGTCTGACACAAGACCACGTCTGAACTTCTTTGTAATCTGATCAACGAGCTTCTGCGCATCCTCAAGGATATCCTTCTTCTCAGCAGGCACCTTCATATCTGAAATAGATACTGAGATAGCACTTCTTGTTGAATACTTGTAACCTATCGCCTTGACATCATCAAGAACCTCAGCGGTCTTCGTTGCGCCGTGTGTATTGATACACTTGTCAAGTATAGGCTTAAGCTGCTTCTTTCCTACGTGGAAATCGATCTCAAGCTTAAGAGCATTCTCACGAACGCTTCTGTCCACATATCCGAGATCCTGTGGAATGATCTCATTGAAGAGCATCTTTCCAAGTGTTGTATCTATAACACCTGTAACTGTCTCGCCCTCAAACTCTGCCTCTCTTCTGACATGGATCTTGGTGTGAAGTGTGATTCCACCATTCTCATATGCCAGTATAGCCTCGTTCTCAGACTTGAAGTATCTGCCCTCTCCGATCTCGCCTTCCTTCTCCATTGTCAGATAGTAGATACCAAGTACCATATCCTGTGAAGGAACGGCAACTGGAGCTCCATCTGATGGCTTCAGCAGGTTGTTTGGCGAAAGCAGAAGGAATCTACACTCTGCCTGTGCCTCTACTGTAAGTGGAAGATGGACAGCCATCTGGTCTCCATCGAAATCGGCGTTGAACGCTGTACATACAAGTGGATGAAGCTTTATAGCCTTACCACCTACAAGTACAGGCTCAAATGCCTGAATACCAAGTCTGTGAAGTGTAGGAGCACGGTTAAGCATAACTGGATGCTCTTTGATGACATCCTCAAGGATATCCCAAACCTGTGGCTCAAGCTTCTCAACCATCTTCTTGGCCTGCTTGATATTGTTTGCCTTGCCGCTTGCTGTAAGCTCCTTCATAACGAATGGCTTGAACAGCTCTATAGCCATCTCCTTAGGGAGACCGCACTGATAAATCTTAAGTTCTGGTCCTACTACAATAACTGAACGTCCTGAGTAGTCAACACGCTTACCAAGAAGGTTCTGACGGAAACGTCCCTGCTTACCTTTCAGCATCTCTGACAGAGACTTGAGTGCTCTGTTACCAGGTCCTGTAACAGCACGTCCACGACGACCGTTATCGATGAGTGCATCCACTGCCTCCTGCAGCATTCTCTTCTCATTTCTTACAATGATCTCTGGTGCGCCCAGATCAAGGAGTCTGCGGAGACGGTTGTTTCTGTTTATAATTCTTCTGTAAAGATCGTTCAGATCTGATGTTGCAAATCTTCCACCTTCAAGCTGTACCATAGGTCTGATATCAGGTGGGATTACAGGTATAACATTCATGATCATCCACTCTGGTCTGTTCTCTGAAGTTCTGAATGCCTCCATAACCTCGAGTCTCTTGATAATCCTTGTTCTCTTCTGACCGCTGCAGGTCTCAAGCTCTTTCTTGAGCTCCTCGCTCTCAGCGTCAAGATCGATCGCCTTGAGAAGCTTCTGGATAGCCTCAGCTCCCATCTCAGCGACAAATGATCCGTATCCATACTCCTTCTCAGCCTCTCTGAACTCCTGCTCACCCAGGATCTGCTTGTATGCAAGCGGAGTATCCTTAGGATCTGTTACTATATATGATGAGAAGTAAAGAACCTTCTCAAGCACTCTTGGTGATATATCAAGGATCAGACCCATGCGGCTTGGGATACCCTTGAAGTACCAGATGTGGGATACAGGAGCTGCAAGCTCGATGTGTCCCATACGCTCTCTACGAACGTTTGACTTGGTAACTTCAACGCCACACTTATCACATATTATTCCCTTGAATCTGATCTTCTTGTACTTACCACAGTTACACTCCCAGTCCTTCTGCGGTCCAAATATCTTCTCGCAGAACAGACCATCCTTCTCAGGCTTGAGTGTTCTATAATTGATAGTCTCAGGACGCTTTACCTCGCCATGTGACCATTCTCTTATCTTTTCAGGAGATGCAAGTCCGATTTTAATTGCGTCAAAGTTCAATGACTTTTCCTGTTCTGTATTGTCTACATTGTATTCTGGCATCTTACAAAGCTCCTTTCTTATTCTTCCTCATTGTCATCTGCGAAATCAGCATCAGACATATCCATATCCTCATCGCTGACTTCTGAGAAACCACTTGCCTGAAGCTCCTCAGCATCATCGCCGCTGAATACTTCCGGTGCATCATTCTCATCCTCGTCATCTCTGTCAGATGATCTGTCGCTGAGAAGTCTCTTGATGCTTGTATTGTAGTCATAGGCCTCCATAGTCTCGCTAAGGTCAACCTCAACCATCTTCTTGTTGCCCTCATCATCCTCTTCTTCTCTTACAACTCTTACGTCGAGTCCAAGTGCCTGGAACTCCTTGAGAAGAACCTTGAATGACTCAGGTACACCAGGTGCAGGTATGTTGTCGCCCTTGATGATAGCCTCGTATGTCTTAACACGTCCTACAACATCATCTGACTTAACTGTCAGGATCTCCTGCAGTGTGTATGAAGCACCATAAGCCTCAAGAGCCCAAACCTCCATCTCTCCGAAACGCTGTCCACCGAACTGAGCTTTACCACCCAGAGGCTGCTGTGTTACCAGTGAGTACGGACCAGTTGAACGTGCGTGGATCTTATCATCAACCAGATGGTGCAGCTTGAGATAGTGCATGTAACCGATTGTTACAGGCGCATCAAAATTCTCTCCTGTTCTACCATCACGGAGCTGAACCTTACCTGTTCTGTTGATAGGTACGCCCTTCCACTCTGCTCTGTGGTCTCTATTGTTATAGAGGTATTCCATAACCTCCGGCTTAACTGTATCTTTATACTTGGCCTCAAAGTCTTCCCATGTTCCGTTTGCATAATCGTTTGCCATCTCAAGAGTATCCATGATATCAAACTCTGTAGCACCGTTGAATACTGGTGTTGACACCTTGAATCCCAGGACCTGTGAAGCAAGTCCAAGATGGATCTCAAGGACCTGTCCGATATTCATTCGTGAAGGAACGCCCAGTGGGTTAAGCACGATATCAAGAGGACGTCCGTTTGGAAGGAATGGCATATCCTCAACAGG
>JAEDGW010000140.1 GCA_016297325.1 Coprococcus sp.
CACTTGTGGTAGGACTTCTTGCCGGAATAGGAATCTCACAGATAACAAGTGTACTTGTTGCAAATATGTTCGATGCAGATATGTCATCATACAGCTTTGTATTCTCCGGCAGCGCATTTGCCAAGACCTGTCTGTATTTTGCAATCATATATGTGGTGGTTATAATCTTCAACACATTTATCATCAGCAAATGTAAGCTCATCGACCTTTTCCAAAATGGAAGAAAATCTGAGAATGTCAAGATCAAGAATCCGTGGGTATCAGTTATCGTGTTCCTGATATCAGTTGTATCACTTGGATATGCTTATCATGCGGTAATTACCGATATAAATGACATGTACATGAATGATCTCTACAAGTGGATCGTGGTCGGATGCGTTGCAACGGTGCTTTTCTTCTGGTCAGTGTCCGGAATGCTCTTCAGGATCGTGTCATCCATGAAGAATGTGTACTATAAGGGACTCAATACATTTGTCGTCAGACAGATGAGCAGCCGTGTAAATACAAATGTACTTTCAATATCAGTCATCTGTCTGATGCTTTTTGTGACAATATGTGTGCTTTCATCAGCGCTTGCAGTGAAGAATTCCTTAAATGAGGGCATTGCAAAGTACGCAAGAGCGGATGTGAGTATATCGAAAACCCAGAGCAGTGATTCAATCTATTATGACGAGGACGAGATGGGTAATGACAGCGAGACAAATGATCTTTTGAAGAAACTTGAGGTGACTGATGGAAAGAGCATAGAAGATGTATATAGTGAAAATAATGTGGATCTTGGATCATACTTCTCAGATTACGTTGACGTACACACATATACATGTCCTGCACTTACAATCAGAAACTATCTGGGAGATGAGGCTCTGATTGATTCTCTTGGAATAGATGTAAACGCTTTGTCTAGATTTGAGGGAACGGAGGAGATCATATCACAGTCCGACTATAACAAGGTTGCAAAGATTTATGACAATGCTGAGCTCCAGCTTGCCGATGACGAGTATGCCATCCTTGCAAATTATAGAATATTCGTTAAGATCCGTGATGAGAGACTTCAGGAGGGAAAAGAGATAGAGGTATATGGCAACAAGCTTAAACCGGTTATCTCGTATTGTATAGATGGTGATATAGAGCTTGCCACTCAGCCCCTCAACACAGGTGTGTTTATCGTGCCGGATTCAGCCATTGAAGGTGCACAGTTCGCGAAAGAGTATTTCATCGGAAAGTATGCCGATCAGGACAGGGATGCCATACAGGATAGTGATACGATCATAAGGAATGTATCAAAGAAGGATGAACTTGGCGGACTTATCACAGTAAATACCAAGGACAACGTGAAAGCAGCCAGCGTGGGAGTTGGAGCCATCGCATCATTTATAGGTATGTATATCGGACTCATATTCCTCATATCCGGTGCAGCCATCCTTGCACTCAAAGAGCTCTCAGAGAGCACAGACAACATAGAGAGATACAAGATGCTCAGGAAGCTTGGGGTGGATCAGCACATGATCAACAAGG
Organism: Coprococcus sp.; assembly: GCA_016297325.1. Lineage (GTDB taxonomy): Bacteria > Bacillota > Clostridia > Lachnospirales > Lachnospiraceae > Coprococcus. Next base: position 1,516 of record JAEDGW010000140.1, read on the forward strand.
CTCTTTTCTCACAGATGGGACTATTCTTCATATTCCCACTTGCTCTCGCCATAGTCCATTCGGTATTTGGAATGATGGTCAGCACGAAGATTCTTGACACTATGGGAGCGTATGATATAGCAGGTGCTATCGGAATCACGGCTGCCATCGTGGTAATCATATATGGCGGATATTTCCTTATAACGTATCTGTGCAGCAGGAAGATTATCAGTGAGTGAGGATATAACTATTATTGAAAATAATTGCACTTTTTATTGAATGAATAACATAATTATGTTATCATCAACATACGATATAAATGTGACATGTCACATTGTCTGGGCTGGTCGTAAGACCCAGGTCCAACCTAATTAGGCGGGGAGACTCCCCGCCATTTTTTATATAGAGTTGTAATGGGGAAATTCCTCAAAGGGATACATAAAAAGGAAGTTTGATGGTTAACAAATGATTATTTGTATATGGATTGGAGGAAGTCATAATGAACAAACATGTAGAAAAAGCTATGGAGATAAGAAACGAGACACCGATGGTCAATAACTGTGCGCAGACCATTCTGCGGGTTTACGCGGACGAGCTTGGAATAACAGGAGATATGGCGGCAAAGCTCAGTGCCAATTTCGGTGGTGGCATGAAGTGCGGCTTGACATGCGGTGCGATCACAGGAGGGCTTATGGTGCTTGGCGCTCTGGGCGTTGAGAATCCATACGTGGTAAATCAGTTCAGGCGCAGGATAGCTGATAACCACAATGGAATGACAGATTGTGCTGATCTGTTAAAGGCAAATGCTGAAAAGGGCGGAGTCAAGAAAGTTCATTGTGACGGCATGATCAGAGAGGCCATAGAGCTGATAGATGAACTGGTGCAGAGCGACAAAATATAATGAGAATTGCGACGGGGCGCTCGTGCAAGTCGCTATAATGTGAATGTCCACATTGAGCTGACAAGGCGATATGTTAGAATAAAATGAAGAACAGATACAGAAAGGATGGATTAGAATGGAATTTTCAGAGGTAATTAAGAACAGGTATTCCTGTAAAAAATTCAGCGACAAAGATGTGAAGAAAGAGGCGCTTGATAAGATCTTGGAGGCGGGACGTGTAACTCCAACAGCAAAAAATCTTCAGGAACAGCATATTTATGTAGTGCAGTCAGAAAAGGGATTAGCTGCGATCGACAAAGTAACACCTTGCCGTTATAATGCGCCGGTTGTATTAGTAGTAGCATATAACAAGAACAATGTGTTTACCTATCCTGGCGGTAAAAGAGATTCTGGGATTGAGGATGCAAGTATTGTGGCAACACATATGATGCTGGCCGCTTATAATGAAGGCGTGGATAGCTGCTGGATTAACTTCTTTGATCCGGATGAACTGGCAGCAGCTCTGGAACTTCCAGAAGAAGAGGAGATTCTTATGCTGCTTGATCTTGGAATAGCTGCAGAAGAAACAGGAGCGCTTCCAAATCATAGCAGCCGAAAAGATCTGGAAGAGACAGTATCTTATATGTAATAAAAGTATGTTGAAATGATAAGTATTATTGATTGGAATTTGAATTACAGAGAAGGAGCGTAGAAAGTGTTCAGAACAATCCGAAAAAAGATAAACGAGATAGATAAAAATGCAGCGGAAGAGCTTTTGCTTTTAAGCCGCCGTGGAGTTCTTTCTGTGAATGGCGATGATGGCTATCCATATGCGATCCCTATTAACTATATCTATGACAGAGATGCTCAAAAAATTTATTTCCATGGAGCACGGGCGGGACATAAGGTTGACGCTTTGCGTGCCTGTGACAAGGTATGTTTCACTGTTTATGGAAACGAAACAATAAAAGATGAACCTTGGGCGCCATATATGCAGAGCACGGTTGTATTTGGAAGATGCCATTTGCTTGAAAGCAGTGAGAATACGACCTCATTGTTAAAACGTTTTGCAATGAAATATTATCCAGATGAGCAGTTGGTTGACGAAGAAATTGCGCGTGCCGGAAAGGCGGCACAGATGTTTGAGATAGAGATTGAACATCTAAGTGGCAAAGAAGTGCAGGAGAAATGATTTGTATTTATAGGGAAATATACTGGAGGAAATGAATGAAAATAGCGTATAGAAGACTTACAGAAAACGAACTGGATACATTTATAAATATGAGAATAAATCAGCTCAGGGAAGAAGGCGCAAAAGAAGAGATAGACTTGGTGCCGGCACTTAAGGGTTATTATACCCGCCATATGGCAGACGGAACATTTGTATCATGGCTGGCTTTTGATGGGGATGATATTATAGGAACAAGCGGTATGCCATTTGTGGAGAAACCGCCATATTTTGGATGCCCGAGTGGAAGAATCGGGTTGCTCTCCAGTATGTTCACCAACCCTAATTATAGAAGAAAGGGTATTGCAAAAGAACTGTTATCCCGCATTGTAAATGATGCAAAGGATTATGGATGTGGAACGATACAGATCACAGCATCTGACATGGGTGTTAAATTGTATACGGATTTCGGATTTGTTCATAATGGGAATTTTATGCAATATAAACTGTAGCATATATGGTATACCAAGTATTTATTATGGAGGAGAAATACATATGACAGAATGGTTATTTATACGATGCAAATTATGACAAGGAGATCGTGGATGCAAGGACACGTTGTGCTGATCTGTGCCATGAATTCAACCAGTGCAAGCCTTCTGACACTAAAAAGCAGAATGAAATACTTGAGCAGATCCTTGGAAGTATAAAGGGCAATCCCGTGGTGACAGCACCATTTTATTGTGACTATGGATTCAACATATCTGTAGGGGAGAATTTTTATACAAATCACAATGTAACTATACTTGATGGAGCAAAGGTTACATTTGGAGACAATGTGTTTATTGCATCAAATTGTGTGTTTTCAACTGCCGGACATGCGATAGACAGCGAGCAGAGAGCAAAAGGACTGGAGATCGCCTTGCCTATCACAGTGGGAGATAACGGAGGCTGATAAGAAAAAGTATCCTATCTTTGAAGAGGGAAAATTATCATAGGGCGAAGATATTAGTAATTTATATTGACACAGAAATAAACTTCTTTATAATAAATACTACAGATGTAATATTTATTATAAAGGAGTTTTGATATCATGAACTTATATTTTTTTATTCAGAAATACTACATATGTAATATATGCAAGAAGTTATATTGTATGCTGCTTTTGGTTGGCATAGCCATATTGTTATGCAGTTGTTCCAATAAAAATGCAGTGGCAGACGCAGAGCGGACAGTTATTGATTTTAGTATATCTGATGAAAATCAGTTTATTGCAGATTTGGATGATATATATTCATCCTGTCAGGATATGAAATGCAAGACCGAGGAAGAAAAACTGAATCAGACTAGGACCGTAATAGAATTGATGGGAAGTAAGGGGTACATAGCTGTGGATGTGGAGAATCAGATCAATATGGCAAATGCAGAGAATGCGGAGATGTTTTTATCAGAGGTGGCTGAAAACAGAGATGCGGGATGTACCATACTTCAGGTCATGTATGATAAGTCCTTTGTAAGGTTTGATTTTAAATCAGGCGGTAACAATGTTATGATAACCAGGCGATTCTATGTGTGGGATAATAACTGTTTTGTTGAGAAAAATGAAGAAAACTATAAGGCCTATACATGGAAATACACAGACGGATATCTATTTTTTGAGAGGTACAGGATGGGAGGATATGACGGAGATTCTGCGTATACGGCATTACGAGTTGAGTCTCTGGATGAGAAGTTAAGGGTACTTAACAGAAAATATATCAAGACGATAGGATATGATTCAAATAATTTATTTACCACAAGCTGGGATGAATCAGATATGAACAGAATAAATTATTATGATATCTATGAGGCACTTTACAAAATGAAATATGGTGTGTCCAGTCCCTATTCGGAGGAGGGTGTCACATATATGATAGAAGAGGAGTTATATGAGAAGGTGTTTCAAGAGTATTTGCCTGTGTCTACAGATGTACTTCAGCATGTCAATGTGTATGATGTGTCCAGACAAATGTATCAGTACAGAACGAGGGGGATGTTTGATCACAGAGTAACACCATTGGTTCCATTTCCAGAGGTAGTGGATGCTGAGTATAATGCTGACGGAACAATAACCCTCATAGTAAATGCTGTTTCGGAGAAGGATGAGAGTGG
>JAEDGW010000141.1 GCA_016297325.1 Coprococcus sp.
CAGGTGTTCCACCTATGATGGGCGGCAATCCATTTGACGAGATTCCGATGCCTTACTTTGTAAGGGTTAAGACGGGCGAGAAGATCAGACTTGACAAGGATGAGTTCAAGATCGGACACAAGGCGAAGATCGTTGACTATGCTGTATCTGACAATTCAGCTATCAGCAGAGTCCATTGTATCATTACCAAGAAAAATGGTGTGTGCTTCATAAAGGACAATAAGTCGACAAATGGTACATTCCTTAATGGCGAGGAGCTTAAGGAAGGCGAGGAGAAATTCCTCACAAATAATGCGGTGGTTATTCTGGGTGACGAAGAATTTGTATATCATGTCAGATAGATTGCCGAGTGAGAACGAGACATAATTATGTGGAGGAGAATATATGGGGTTTAGCGCAGTATACAATACGGATGTAGGAATAAAAAAGAAGACGAATCAGGATTCACTGGCGATAAAGATTGCGGATACTCCAGAAGGTCAGGTGCTGTTCACGTTGGTATGTGACGGCATGGGAGGCCTGGCGAAGGGCGAGGTTGCCAGTAAGGAAGTGATCATGGCTTTCTGTGATTGGTTTGACAATCAGATGGTTAGTATGATCGACAATGGAAGTTTCAGCGACGAGGCACTGAGATATCAGTGGGTCAGGCTTGCCATTGAGCAGAACGAGAAGATAAAGACGTATGGTGAGCAGAATGGAATCATGCTTGGAACCACCATATCGGCATTTCTCGTCTACAGAGGAAAGTATTATATACTCCATGTGGGAGACAGCCGAGTGTATGAGATCACATCCGGAATCAGACAGCTCACAGCGGATCAGACGCTGGTGGCGAGAGAGATTGCAGCAGGAAGACTTACCCCGGAACAGGCTGAGACAGACAGCAGACGAAGCGTACTCCTCCAGTGTATCGGAGCTTCACCGGTGGTCGAGCCGGATTTCATAGTTGGAACGGTTACACCAGGCGCACATTATATGTTGTGTTCCGATGGATTCAGACACAAGATAACTCCAGAGGAGATGATCGAAAAGATCGGCCCGGGCGCATGCAGTGATGAGGTTCAGATGAAAGAGGGCTGCGTGTTCCTCACGGAGCTTGTAAAATATAGAAGAGAGACAGATAACGTAACAGTAGTTCTTATTAAAGCGGAGTAATGGGGAGATAATATGACAAAGTTAGGAACAGTATTAGACGGAAAATACGAGATACTGAAAAAAGTCGGCCAGGGCGGTATGTCCATAGTATATCTTGCCATGGATAACCGACTTAATAAGCAGTGGGCTGTCAAAGAGATCAAGAATGATGGATCCAAGAGCACAGCAACTCTCCTGAAAGGTCTGGAGAGAGAGGCGAACATACTCAAAGATGTGGATCATCCGGTACTTCCGCGAATCGTCGACATCATAAATGAGAATGGAACCATCTATGTTGTCATGGATTTCGTCGAGGGACGTCCACTCAGCGATGTGCTTAAGGCGGAGGGAGCACAGAGCCAGGAGAAGGTCATTGAATGGGGAAGAGCACTTGCCAGTGCACTTGATTACCTGCATTCCATGAATCCTCCTATCATTTACAGAGATATGAAGCCTTCAAATGTAATGTTGAAGCCGGATGGTTCTGTAAAGCTTATCGATTTCGGTACAGCAAAAGAGTACATAGTTGAGAATAATGCCGACACCACGGCACTTGGAACAAGAGGATATGCGGCACCTGAGCAGTTCGGTGATTCGCAGGGACACGGTATCTACAACACAGATGCCAGAACGGATATATACAACCTTGGTGCAACACTGTACCATCTGGTTACTGGAAAGAATCCTTGTGAGCCGCCTTACGAGATCAAGCCGATCAGACAGTGGAATCCGATGTTGTCATCAGGATTTGAGAGGATTATCCAGAAGTGCTGCCAGCCAAGTCCGGAAGACAGATATCAGTCATGTTCAGAGCTGTTATATGCTCTGGATCACTACAACGAGCTTGACGATGCCTACAAGGCAAAGGCAAAGCAGAAGATAGCGGTATTCTCTATCATGGCGGGATTGTCGCTTATATCTGCGGGTTGTGCAGTGGTCGGTGGAATAAAGAAAAATCAGCTGAGGGAGCTTGATTACAATAATAAAGTCAATGAGGCAAGGGATGCCGTTGACAACGGTGATTACAATACAGCGCTCGCTGATTATAAGGACGCAGTTGAGATAGATCCTAAGGCTTCAGACGCCTACATAGGATATATGGAGACATATGCCTACTATATAACTGACACAGACCAGACATCGGCGAATGCTGATTCGTCTGCTGTAAAAGGAATAAGACTTGCTCTCAAGAATATAGATGAAGTACAGGATGATGTAAAGTTCAAGATTGCGATGCTCTATTATAATGAGGATAACAATTACTCATCGGCAAAGCAGTATTTCAACATGGTGGACGACAGCAAGGATTTCCCAGAGGAAGCAAAGCAGGCAAAATACTACGCAGCCATGTGTGACAGTATACTTAATAAGTCAGCAAGCTTTGCGGACAATGAGGAGAATCTGTATGCGTTCCAGGAATACAACAGCAACGCGATCGACGATACTAACCCTGATAAATATACAAACTATATGAATATAGCGGCTATATACGGCAAGGAGATAGAGAAGGGTGATAATTCTGAATTGGTTGCAAGACTCGAAAGTATGCTGGATGAGGCTATGAAGAATCTTGATGACAATGCAGAGACGCTGAACAACCTCTTCCCATCGGAGAGGGGCGTAAAATACTACAATGGACAGTATGCCGCAAGAATGTATTCGGTTTACATATATCTGGCTGAACATTCTGAGGATGATGCACAGAAGGTAAGTTACTATAATCAGGCTGCAAGCAGTGTCAGCATATATCTGGGAAGTTTGGATGTGGCTGCGGAAAATGCAACTGATACAGCAAAGAAGGCATATGCTGAATATGCAGTACGTGAAGCAGAGACATTTATCCAGATGGCTGTTATCAGCAAGAATACAAGCTATTATGACGAGGCAGAAAAGGTCTTTATAGATGCAGAGAGTGTGCTTGGACAGGATGACAATGCTGCTTCTGTATATATAGGTCATCTCAGTTATATTGTGAATCGATATACGGAAGAGATGGGCAATGATTCAGCCAAGTGGAGCGCAAAAGCTCAGAAAGCGGTAAAAACGGTATATGAAGAAGGCAATAAGATACCGGCACTTAAGGATGGCTTGAAGAATCAGTGGAACAGCTTGAAGACAGACCTGAGTGTCAAGTCAATAGTGGATGGTAAATAAGGGGAGGAGTGATAGGTATGGCAACAGTTTACAATGTAATGTTATATGGCGGCCTGGCACTCGCGATCATATTTGCTATCGTGGCGGTGATAATTTTCATCGTGATGAAGATTCCGGCAGCTATCGGTATAGTGACAGGATCCACGGCACGTAAGAAGATAGATGAGATCAGAGAAAAAGGATACGAGAGTGTACAAGGTGGCGGTGCTTCCAAGAGTGAGGCCATCAAGGAGCACACATCCAAGATCTCTGTCAGAGATGTACAGGCGGCACCATCTGCAAGAGCTGCGGAGCAGAGCAGAACAAATTACGAAAAGGCAGTGGCAGATGTAGAGCGCAAGAGGAAGCAGGAGGAATACCTGAAGGAGATTCGAGAGGACGCCACAGATGTTCTTCATGAAGATATGCAGGAGATGACAGCACCTCCTGAGAGGGATGATGACGAGACAGATATCATCATTGCCCCTCATCCAAATAAGAAGGCTGCGGTTGAAGCTCTCAAGGAGAGGCAGAACAGCCGCAAGGCTCCAAAACAGATTCATTCTGACGTAGGAGCCGACAGCGAATCCGCAACGGATGTTCTCAGAGGCGAAGATGCTGAGGAAGACAAGACCACAGATATTCTCAGAAATGCAAAAGTACAGCAAAACGCATCAGCTTCAGAATATGAGACATATGATGACGACAGCGAATCCGCAACAGACGTTCTGAGAGGTGATGACGACAGTGAGTCAGCAACGGACGTTCTGAGAGGCGATGACGACAGCGAGTCAGCAACGGATGTGCTCAGAGGCGATGAGGACAGCGAGTCTGCCACGGATGTACTCAGAAGTGACGACGCTGACGAAGCAACTGATATTCTCAGAGAAGAATCTGACGATGAGGCAACAGACGTTCTCAGAGAAGAGTCTGATGATGAGGCAACAGATGTCCTCAGAGAAGAGTCTGATGAAGCAACAGATATCCTGCAGAACAGGCGCACAGCAAGTTCTGTTAGGATTATAAAGAATGTAATAGTTGTACATTCGAACGAAAAAATATAGGAGGAGAGAAGGATGAAAAACATTACAAAAAACAATTCAATGTTACATCGAATGATTGCCCTGGTCATGGCAGTTGTGATGACACTCACTCTTGTAGCGATCGATTCACATTTTCATCTGTTCGCTGACGAGGCAGAAGTCGCCGCAAATGAAGTGGACACGATAGATGTAACAAACGTGCTGAAAGGTTATTCAGACGGACACGAAGCAACAGTAGAGTATGCTTCAAATAAGTCAAATGCAAAATTCAGCGTGAACAAGGCTGATATTGCAGATATCAAGCTCACAACCAAGGTTGGTGACGAGGATATCACTGTGGAGGGTAAGGATATTGATGTGAATGACATCAAGTACCTTACATACAAGGAGAATGCAACGGATGATAAGGATAAACTGAACAAGAATCCTGCAACTCCAACTGACGCTGACAAGACAAGCGCTCTGTCAGAAAACGTAGCCCTCACAACAGATGGCGACAAGAATACTTGTGTAGCATTATATTATGCATACAAGAAGGACAACGCTGTCATGAAGTATATCTACATTGGAGCAGCAAAGGTTCTGTATGATGATGTTGCACCGGAGATTGATGTTGATAGTGTAAACACTGGTAAGGCTGAGGGTGTTGTAGCTAAGGATGGTTATTATCTGGTTAATACTAACGCAACACTTAAAATAACATTCAATGCTTCTGATTCCGATTCAGGAGTCGACAAGATTGTCAGCATTAAGAGCGGAAGCACAGAAGAAGTAGCCCTTGAAAATGGTCTGTTTGAGAACAATTCAGGATCAGGCTCATATACAATTAAAGTATACGATAAAGCTGGTAACTCAAAGGAACTTGACAAGAAGATAATTGTTAAGAGAGTAGTAAAGGGACCGTCTATAAAGAGCATTACACCTAAGCTTGTAAAGAAGAATGGTGTTGATTTCAGATTGCCATCATTGGTAACCGGCTCTGGATATGAATTTACTGTTGAAGTTGATGATGCGGTTGCAGGAGAGGGCAGTGAAGCTGTAACTATATCTTCAAAAGTTTTTTATAAGGTAGAAAGTAAAAATAATGTACCTTTAGCAAGCTGTGATAAGAATGCGGCTGGAAAGTATGTGTTCTATGTGTCTGAAGCTGCGCTGAAGAATAATAATGGTGTTCCTGCAAAGGTTACAATATATGCACAGGATACAGAGTTTGATAGTTCTTCTGTAGGCACTGACCAGAATGGCGATATCGTATTTGTTGGAAAGACAAAACCAGATATTACTGTTACAGGAGCTTCATCAGAATGGACAAATAAACCTCAGACATTGACTGTAAATGCATCAAGCAGCTATGCATATATTGACACAATATCTTATAG
>JAEDGW010000142.1 GCA_016297325.1 Coprococcus sp.
CGAGAATGGTCAAGTTGTTATATATGGATATCTGAACGATACAAGTGCTGTGTCAGATCTTTATATCAGTATCATGGAGCTGTCAGGTGATGAACCATCAAGAGGAGTGGCAGACTACATAAGCTATGAAGTATATGTATCTTCTGGTATAGTGTCACATGTAGAGTTTGCTATGGGAGATCTGGCAAGATACGCTTTGTTAGGTTCAGATGGCTCAGATTCACTTCAGACAAATGGCAGTGGTACATTTGATATTTCATATACGTGGAATACAGGTACTCCATCATTCCCAGATGTGGCAGGGGATTCATACTCGGATTATTCGTACAGCGATGATGACTATGATGAAGATGAGAGTGATGATTCTTCGCCTGAGGATCTGTCATCAATGTATGGCTACTGGCAGGGCAATGATGCGGCGGTTTATATAGAAAGTAATATGGTCGATGGTGAGGAGAATATTACTGCATATTGTTTATATAGTGATAGCGGAAGTCCTCAATTTGTAACGTTATCTAGTATATTCGATATGTTGCCTTACGATTTACGTATTAATAGTACACAACTTATATATACAAAATGCCTGAGCGATGGAAGTACTTCAGAATATACATTAAATCTGATATCCGATGGGAAATTAACGTTGTTGACAGATAATGAGATTTTACATGAACTCACTAGGACGGACGTTACGAGCGAGGATCGTATTAAATTTGTAGGTGCATGGATAGATTCTGGGGAGCCGCCTAGAGGGGAGTCTGGAAGAGAGATTGACCTTGAACTTTGTGATGAGTGCGGTTATGTAGTTGAATCTGAGGAATCTCCGGATAAGATATTGGGGCATGATGAGAGTCGTAAGAAAATAGAATTGTATATGAGTTATGGTGATATGGTTTATTATATCATTCCTGATTTGGTCGGAGATGATAGAAATATACTGTCAGTAGCATTTTATAAGTACCGTTTGGAATCAGATGACGTTTTAAAGTTTGAATTCTGTGGAGGAGTAACTGGCTATGGACTCACCTTCAACAGAGCAGGAAGCTCCTATGCTAGTTCTAATTTAAATGACGCAGATGATATCCCATCGGATCTTGTAGAGGCATATGAGAATTATACAGCGACCATGATAGGTCCGGATTCGTATGACATGGTGGATATAGATGGTGACGGTATTCCGGAGTGCGTTGTGTATTGCGCATCTGGAGATGTTGAGTCCGCATATGTAATCGTGCTGTCATACAAGGATGAACATATATATTCTTGTGGCGCACTGTCAACCAGATCGGAATTGTATTACACAGAAGGCGCAGGAAGTTTTGCGTTATATTATTGGAGTGATGATTCAGAATGGGAAGGTTATACCATATACGAGATGACGAATGGTGACTTTAAAGCGGTTACAGATATAAACAAATCATATGATTCTGATTTAGATGAATATGTGTATAGCGTTAATGGAGAAAGTGTTGATGATGGTACATATGATGATTATGTAGGTGATATAGAAGAGGAAAATTATTATGCGAGCACTCCGTCATATAATTCCATACAGGATGCGTTTGATGGTTTTCTGATAGATCGCCCAAATAAGAAAAGAACAAGGATTTCATAAGGAGGAATACATTATGTTTACAAGAATGTCTAAAGTGGTTTTATGGATTTTGCTGGTGGTGTGTGTGATAGCAGGCTTTATCTTGCTGGGGGTTGACCCTGCTATATCATTTATTGTATGGGGAGGCGGCCTGGTATTGGTATATGGATTTGGAATATTTGTTGAGCTGATCAACAATGTGCTGGATATCAAGAAGATACTGAAGAAAATGAGCGACAACGGATATTCTATGGGCGCTTCGGTTCAGCAGATGCAGGCAGCAGTGTCTCAGGATCAGTATAATTCAAACCAGTACAATCAGAGTCAGCATAGTTCAAACCAGTACAATCATAATCAGTATAGTTCAGCTCAGTACGGCCAGAGTCAGTATGTTCAGGGCGGAAGCAGTCAGGGTAGAAACAATAATGGCAGGATAAATCTTGCTGCTGCAGCCGCTGCAAGTACACCTCGGTCAAATGCAGTATCCGTATGGTATTGCAGAGATTGTGGCACAAAGAACAAGACATCTTCAAGGGTATGTATTGGATGTGGCAAGGAGAGATAAAACAATAAGAAAATAAGATGTGCATGCATCCGTGGGAGGGTGTTTGAAAAACATAAAGAGGAGACGGAATATGGGCGAGAATAATATGAATGGATATGATCCGCAAAGCCAATCGCCATATGGAGGCTATGATAGCCAGCAGGGAGGCCAGCAGCCATACGGAGGCTATGGCAGCCAGCAGGGATACCAGCAGCAGTATGGGGGCTATGGCAATCAGCAGGGATACCAGCAGCAGTATGGAGACTATGGCAATCAGCAAGAATATCAGCAGCAGTACGGAGGTTACGGCAATCAGCAGGGATATCAGCAGCAGTACGGAGGTTACGGTAATCAGCAGGGAGGCCAGCAGCAGTATGGAGGTTATGGCAACCAGCAGGGAGGTCAGCAACCATACGGAGACTATGGATACCAGCAAGGAGACCAGCAACAGGGAGGTTACATCAGCCAGCAGAATGGACAGAACGAGAAGATGCCGCAGGCTGTAGCAGTTCTTAATAGTCTGAGAAATATGATCGAAGAGAATAAAAAAAACATCTTTATAGCCGAGATAGTGATGCTGGCAGTGGTCATCATTGTCATTGCAGCACTTGCAAGATCAAAATCCAAGCTTAGAAATGAGAATGTGGAAGAAGTAGCTTCTGAGATGGCTCAGAAAGTTGTAGAAGCCATAAATGATAATGATAGAGACGCTATAGCGAAACTCTTTTTGGACAATCAACAATTTTATTATGTATGTGGATATAACTACTACGATGCATCTTTGAAAAAAGTGTTTGGGTTTGATGAAGAGTACAAGAATATTGAAGTTGTGAAGGTGGAAACAGTTAATTGTAAATATGAGTATGATGATAACTTAAGTAGTACGTATGAGAAAGTAGTTGATTCACGCAGCTCATTTCAACCTTTTGATGAACTAAAGGGAGTTATGTACGTAGAAGTGAGTGTTAAGGCAGACAATGGCGATGACACTGAGAGAGAGGAGCTGGATATTCAGCTTATTCAGATAAATGACGAGTGGTATTTGTTTGGCAATAAATATATAGATAGTTCCGAATATTCTGACTATTAAAGATAAAGGTATATATTTTATTGTGTGCTCAAAAGACTGAGGGAAAAGGAGATGCGATATGAGTTATGACAATATGAATGAATATGATCAGCGGTCTGATGACGACATTTATATGCCGGACGGAAACAGGGGCATTTCAAAAGAAATTTTGAAAATTATTCTGCTTGGAGCTGCTATTTTCGTAGGGATTGTGATTGCTGTTGTGCTTGCTTTTACAAGAAAAAACCTAGCTGCTTACTCAAACGGAGCAAAGGACGTGGGATATGCTATAGCAAAGGCGATTGGTAATGAAGACATTGATGATATGAAAGATGTTCTTTACGGTGGTCCTGACTTATATATGGATTCTGATTCGTATGATGAAGAAATTACCAACACTTTTCTTTATTTTGATGATAGAGACGATGAAGATAGAATTGGTGATATAAAAAAGGTTGAGATCGTGAAATTTGTTGACCTTGAGTATTTCCCAGGCGATTGCGAATTTATGGGGGAAACATTTGATGAGTTGTTTGAGGATGCAGGAGAAACATTTGATGGAAATGTTGAAGATGCGGGGGAGTTCGAAGCTGCTGTTAATATCAAAGGTGAATACGGTGATGCCAGTGGAACTTTGGAGTATATGGCGGTAAAGATAGATGGTCGATGGTATATTGGAGACGACTGATCGCAGGCCATAGATAGACATTGTTACATATTACAGGAGGGAAAATATGTTTTGTGAAAATTGTGGCTGCGATATGCCGGATAATTCAAAAGCCTGCCCAGTGTGTGGCAAAACTGTGCCGGGATATGAGGTGAGTTTTGCGGATATACAGAGGATGAACCAGGAAAGAGACCGCAGGCTTCAACGTTATAATGGACAGCAAAATCAAAAACAAATGCAAGATCAAAAGCGTATGCAAGATCAAATGCAAAATCAAAGGCAAGATCAAATGCAAAATCAAAGGCAAGATCAAATGCAAAATCAAAGTCAGAAGCGTAAACGTGAAAAAAAGCCTCTGGGTAAGGGGGCGAAGATAGCTATTATAGCAAGTTCTGTTTTGGTTGTGGCTGCAGCAGTGACCATTGTGCTTCTCTTGACATTTATGGGAAGAGGCAGAGACAGGGCGTTTGATATGTATGCTAAGTTTGCGGACAACGGGGATTACGACAAGCTCTATAAGGTCATGTATCCTGGGGATTTTCAGGATGAGGCGGAGAAACTTACAAAGTCAGGCGAGATCTTTGATCTGGTGTCATGGAACAAGGACAATGTGAACAGAGTCAGAGGGGACAAGTTCACATTGAAAGATGATCAGGATGTGGATTCCTATGACGGTGATCTTAGAAAAGATGTGGAGGAACATATATTTAAGCCACTTGGTATAGAGTATACGGATCTTCAGATTGTGGACGTGACAGGTCAGGATGGAGACTCAGGAGTAAATAAGGATGGAACTCTGTCAAATATATTGATATATAAAGTTGACAACAACTGGTATGTTCTTCCTGGCTGTCTCGAACTTGTGACGACTTTCAGACAAAATACTGATATAGCAAGTGCTGCCGATATAAAAGAGGCAGTTAAGGCTGGAATCAATGCGATGAGTTGGGGAGACGTTACAGTTTACGAGGGCGTTGTGATCCCATTTGAGGATGTAAAATACATGCCTGCTGTATTTGCTGATGGAGTGTCTAGCAATCTAAGCGATGAGCCAGAGATAAAGCACAAGAAGGATGGAGCAGTTGGATATGCGTTTAGTATAGATGCGGATCACAATGCACATATATACATATCGTCAGATACTTATATGGATGAATGGGATGTGACAGATGGAATATCTGACCAGTATAGAAGTGGTGAAAGACATTCAGAAGATGACAGTGCTATGCATAAGCGTGGAACGTACAGCTACGCCAGGCTTATCAGTGACAGTTCACCTCTTCTTGGGTATTGGCAGGCTGACAGTGCGGGAATGTATATAGGCTATAATATAACCGGAGGAGGAGAAGGATTTACTGTTATATGTGATTTCCAGGAAACATATGATGATTATAGTGATATGATCACTTATAGGATCATAAATATGAAGGATAATTTTTCGGGTAATAAAGTAGATTACCAGGACTGGACATGTACAGGAGGGGAAGATTTTCTGGAAATGGAAAATTCATCAGATGATACGCTGATATCACATCTCAGATTGACGATAAATGTTGCAGGTGATAGCAGTATACGAGTTGACAAAAACGGATCATCGTATGAGTTCACCAGAACAGAAATCACTGATGATATAAGAAACATATATGCAGGAAGCTGGGTATACGATAGCATACATGATCAAGGAGATATGGCTCAACGTGGAATGAGGTGGCTGGTAAGCTATCAAGACATATGGCAAATACTCCATTCCAGAAGGCTTATAACAACTCTATCCGCATTGCAAGGACTGAAGGGCATCGTATACAG
>JAEDGW010000143.1 GCA_016297325.1 Coprococcus sp.
GTTGGAGTATACAACTTATTTCCTACTATGTCAATAGGGATTATGTGTTTTTATTGTTTAAAAAAAGAGTGAAGATGTAAAAAATATCATCTCCACTCCTTTATAAAGCACATATCCAGCCGTTAATCCTCTGCATTAGGATCACAATCTCTTACATACACATCAACCGAACTACCGCTTACTTTTATGTAATATGACTTTCCAGCTTCACAGTTATAGCTCATGTAAAAATCTTTTTTATTTGTTGTCTTGCTATGCTCTGCATCGTCCACTTCCATGAGCAAATTTTTGTTCTCATCATATAAGTATCCCTTTGGATCACCGTATGAAACAGAATAAAAATAATATGTTCCTGTTTTCTTTGGCACATACCTGTAATACATTCCAACTTCTGCATATACATCGTTAAAATTGCCAAAGTCAATAGCAAATTCATTCACATCCGCAGTTAACGTGGTCGTCTTACTGGTCACTTTTGCTGATATCACACCACGCTTACCTGAACCTTCCGCTGTCAGCTCATATGTTCCAGGAACAAGATACACATATCCGTTCCAGCCACATATTCTACCATATTCATCTGTCCATCTGCCCAGATCGTCAACCGTGCACTTTTCATTGTTAGATTTGACCGCAATCTTTGTTACATCCGCCGCAAGATCCGCTTTATTCTCCCCAACGCCAAATGTACGATTGCCGATATAAGTCACATCGTCCCCAATTTTAATTTTCACATCATATGTTCCAGGAATAATTGACATATAATATTGTCCATTACGATCTACTGTAGCAAATTCACTGTTAAGTTCGTATTGGACTGAATTATCTTTGTTTATGATAATAACACTTGCCCCATCCAGTATATTGCCATTTTTATCTCTGACATACCCCATAAGAGTTGATCCAAGTATAGTTTTTATCACACAACCAACTATGGTACTTATTTTTTCGTTGTTGGCATCTGTTATTTTTACTTTGAGATTATATGTACCTTCTTCTTCTAATTTACCGGTTATTTTTCCTTTTGAATCAATGCTGAGATTATAACTTTCTCCGACAAAACTGTATGTATAACTTCCGGAACCGCCAGCCACAGCTGCAATACTATTGTTGATCCTACAGATATGGCTGTTACGTCCCATAATTTTAAATACTGGTTCATAATTTCCTGCAATCGTTGTCTGGCTGTATATATTCCATGAAATTTCATAAGTGTCCACATTTCCCAGTTCATCGACTGCTTTAACAGTTGTCACAGTCGTTCCCGCCTTAGTCGGTTTTCCACTGAAATAAACCTTATTGGCATCTCCTGGATCCACCTTGTATTTCACGCCGGCAGGGAGGCCCACTACATTGATCACACATATGCCCTTATAACCTTCAATGCTATTTACATCCAGAGTCTTATTCATACCAACATTCTGCTCACACTTATAGGATACATAAATCGTTCTATTATTCACGTCTCCAGAATAATATGTCTCAATTTTAGAATTACCTGTACCCGTAAGTCCCTTTATATATATGCAGATTCTTGCCTTTCTTGACAATGTATAGCCTCTTCTCAGTGCAATCGTATAGTTCTTATTGTCTTTTGTTGTAACACTGTCAAATGGAATATTGTAATTATAATTACCATTCATCACTGTACTCGCCTTGATTGAAAAACTTGAGGACGTCAGTTTCTGTTCAGATGACAGCGTAAGTTTAACTGTACGAGGGTTACTCATCATTGCCGATACAATTGTGACTGGTTTTTCGACCGTTATTTTGTATGTCGCCTTCTTACCTGTGCCATCTGTAGCCTTTGCTGTTATCACTGCTGTTCCTGCAGCAACCGCATATACTTTTCCTTCAGAATTTACCATGGCTACCTTATCATTTGAAGAACTCCATGCACATTTCTTATTGGTTGCATCTGACGGCTTTATAACTGGGCTGAGCTGCATCGTTTTGCCTACATACAGCCTTCCACTTATTTTGCTGAATTTTAATGATGTTATCGGTGCCTTTACTGTTACCTTGCAGACTGCTTTCTTTCCTGAACCGTCAGCAGCCACTGCTGTGATAGTCACTGTTCCGCCTTTTACCGCTGTGACCCTGCCTGTAGCACTTACCTTTGCGATCTTGGAATTGCTACTCTTCCAGATAACTTTCTTATTGCTGGTTGTGTTAGGTCCTACTGTCGCCTTTATCACTGCCGACCTGCCCTTCTTGATCGTCAGCGCAGATTTGTTCACCTTGACTCTTGTGGCCGGCTGTCCGACTGTGACCTTCACCACCTTCTTGATCTTCGCATTTGACTTGAGAGAGATCGTGATATTTGCACTACCCTTTTTCACTGCTTTTATCTTGCCTGCAGAAGATACTGTCACGATCTTTTTATTGCTTGTTGAGAATTTCAGATTGCCTGAAGTCGTATTTGTCTTCAGTGTAAATGTTTTCCCCGCCTTGAGTGTAAGAGTATTACTTGGAAGATTCTTCACCGTGATACTCTTGACGGTTGATGTGGCCGCCGCATTTGCCGGAATGCTGACACCTGTAAATGTCAATGCAAATGCAAGGATCACCGCAATGACCGCCATAAACCTGTTACTTCTTTTCATAAAGTTCCTCCTTTTTCCTTAAAACATAACCTTTCCTTTTTAATACACCATATCACAATTATGAATTATGCGCATTTTTTTGTCAATCTCGCAAAATTCCCTATTATTCTATATAAAAAGGCGAAAAGCCGGATATACAATCCACTTATTGTATCCCCGGCTTCTCGTCTTATTCCATTATCTGTCACTCATCATCACACATCCTGTATCCCACGCCCAGCTCATTGATGATAAAACTCTTCTTGCCCGGCTTCACTCCGAACTTCTTTCTTATATTCGCCATATTGACTTGAAGTCTCTTGGTGCTTCCCATGTCATTGTAGCCCCAGACCTCCTTGACTATAAAACTGTATGTAAGCATCTTTCCCGGATGTCTGGACAGAAGATAGACTATGTTATACTCAGTCTGCGTCAGCTTGATCTCCTCATCCCCTATGAACACTCGTCTGGCCTCGTAGTCTATGAGCAGATCCCCAGTCTGAAATTTCCCTGTCGGCAGTTCACTGTCATGCGCCTGATGAAGCGCTGTGCGGAGTGCTGATCTGACCCTGGCAACCAGCTCCTCCGAACCAAATGGCTTGGTCACATAATCATTTGCTCCCAGGTTTAGAGCCTCCACCTTGTCCTTCTCATCAGATCTGGCCGAGAGCACTATGACGGGCGTGAAATCCGTCTTTCTTATCTCTGTGAGAAAAGATAGACCATCCTTGTCCGGAAGTCCCAGATCAAGTATAACTATATCCGGTCTGTGTGACGCATACATCATAAGACCGCTTCCGCAGGATGTGGCTATGATAGTCTGATATCCATTTGCCTGCATTAAAGTATCCAGCAGATTATTGATATTCTGCTCATCTTCTATTATCAAGACTTTGTATTTGTTATTGCTCATCCGTAACCTCCTCTATCTTCAGTGTAAACCTGAATACTGCACCGCCTTCCACGGAATTGTATGCACTTATATCTCCGCCATGTGCTTTTATGATGGTCGCACATACCGACAGACCTATTCCGGCATTCTTTCTCTGCCTGCAGTCCGCGGACACTTCATCGGAGCTGTCTCCTAAGAGGCTGCCATCAAACAGGTGTTTCAGCCTATCCTCCGGTATTCCACCACCATCGTCCTGTATCTCAAACACAACACTGTCGCCATCGCATTTCACATTCAATGCCAGATTCTTCATTCCCTCCGCATGCTGTACTGCATTCTCAAGGATATTGATGATAACCTGCTCTATGAGAATGGCATCCATAGGTATGATGACCAGCTCGTCGGGCAGATTGACTTCCACCTCCTGATCAGGATATCTCTTTGCAAATTTGATAAGCACAGAATCTATGAGTTCATCCAATGCTATGGGCGTCTTTATTAGTTTAATATCGCCATCCAGCCTGGTGATGGACAGCAGGTTCTCAACCATACGATAAAGCCACTGGGAATCCTGTTGTATTCCCCTGAGCATCTTCTCCTTCTGCTCATCCGTAAATTCGCTGCCACTCTCTATAAGTGCCGAGCTGGCCCCGTAAATGGTGGTAAGTGGAGTTCGAAAATCATGCGACACTGCACGCAGCAGGTTCGCCCTCATTTTCTCCATCTCACTTTCTTTCTTGAGCATTTCCTGATACTTTATCTTGCTTGTAATACCACAGGTGATAAACGCAATGGCTATCATGATTATCCCCGATGTGATATTTTCAGGAATAAGAAAATCTATCTTGAAATACGGAAATGTAAATGCAAAATTCACTATTATCACGCTGACTACAGATGCCAGTATTCCATACACATATCCGTCAGTGAACACCGATATCAAAAATACCGAAAACACCATGACGGCCGGTATCAAGATGTCTGTAGTAAATGTTGTCTTTATTATCAGACACAATCCAACCCCTATGGCTATCATCACCAGCATCAACAACACATTTTTTATAATGTCCTTACATTTACACCCCTTATTTTTTTTGCTTTTTTGTATATTTATTTTTTTCATATGTATCAATCCCTTTTGGATTATTTTAAAGAAAGCGCCACCAGTACACCTTATGTCACAAACGACATAGATTCTACCAGCGGCGCCCGCTTTCACACATTCAAGTGAAGTATATCATGCCTATAGTTAAGATACAGATAAAGAATATCTACGATATGCGGAGCAGGCGCATTCCGATGCGCTTCGCGCAGCGCCCGCATTATCATAAGGAATCCACCCTTATGATATATTCTTCAACGCTTCTTCAAGGGTATGCCATCCGAGGACCGCACACTTTACCCTTGCCGGCATATGCGCTATATCCTTGAGCGCTGATGCCTCCTCAAGCTGGTCTATCTCCTCGTCTGTAGCCTCTCCCTGTATCATCTTCAGGAAGAGCTGCCCAAGCTTCAAGGCCTCCTCCTTGGTCTTTCCTATGATCATTCCGAGCATTATATCTGCCGACGCCTGGGATATAGCACATCCGTCTCCCACGAATGATCCATCCTCGATGACTCCGTTCTCAACCTTCAGTTTAAGCCAGATGTCATCACCGCAGTTGGGATTTACACCCTCCAGCACAACATTTGCTGCAGGAAGATCATATTTGAATTCAGGTCTCATATTGTGCTCTGTAAGGATCTCATTATAAAAATTCCTGTTCTGAATATTATTCTGCATATCCCATTCTCCTTCTCACATTTGCGACACTCTCCACAAATGCATCTACCTCTTCATCTGTATTGTAAAACATAAAGCTTGCCCTTGTCGTATTGTACACGCCCAGATGTACAAGCAGTGGCTGTGCGCAGTGATGTCCTGCTCTCACATCTATTCCGTCCGCAGCCATGATCTCGCTGACATCATGTGGGTGAACATTGTCTATGGTGAACGCGACTATTCCTGTGTGATTCTCCGGTTTGTCCGAACCGATCACATGCACATGAGGAAGCTTTGCAAGTCCCTCCATCGCACGGGTGGTAAGCTCCAGCTCTCTCTTTTCTATATAGTCAAATCCAACCTCTTTGATGTATCCTATCGCAGCCGCAAGTCCCACAGCACCTGCCGCATT
>JAEDGW010000034.1 GCA_016297325.1 Coprococcus sp.
ACATATCATAAGGAGGACCCGCTTGCGGGAGATCCCTTATGATGTACGCAGACGCATATACAGCAGATGTTTGACAGATGATGTATCTTCAGGATCCGCTGTGTATGCGCCTTTTTGATTTCTTTAACCTTGACAGTGAAGCACAATATGAGATAATGTTGTATGGGTATTGTGAATTGACAAGGAGTATTACTTATTATGAAGATTAAACAACCTAGATTAAAGGATCTTGATCAGATATGCAGGTTGGAGAGCGAGACATTTCCCGCAGCTGAAGCTGCCAGCAGAGAATCTCTGGAGCGGAGACTTTTGACGCACAGGCATACTTTCTGGGTTATAAAGAAAGATGGAAGCATAGTTGCCGGGATAAATGGTATTACTACTAATGAGAAGAATCTCACGGATCATATGTATGAGAGTGAGGATCTATATGATGAAAAGGGCGACTGGCTCATGATATTTGGCGTGTCGACTCTTCCTGATTATCAGCATAGAGGATATGCTGCAAAGATCATGAGAGAGGTCATGCAGGAAGTTGTAAGGTCAAAGATGTCTGGAATTGTCCTCACATGTAAGCCGCATATGATTGATTTCTATAAACAGTTTGGTTTTGTGGATGAAGGTGTATGTGATTCCACTCACGGCGGAGAACAATGGCATCAGATGCGGCTGCTTTCCGGTGATATAGAGAGGAATTACAGATCAGAGATCATAGATTTTGTGGTTACGGTATGTATAGCGGCAGTTCTTGCGTTTGTGCTTGGACACTTTATCGTGCTCAACTGCAATGTTCCTACGGGATCCATGCTTGAGACCATACAGCTTAATGATAATATTATAGGCAGCAGGCTTACATATAAGTTTTCAGATCCAAAGCGTGGAGATGTGGCCATATTCAAATGGCCGGATGATGAGTCACAGGTATATATAAAAAGGATAATTGGTCTTTCCGGTGAGACAGTTGAGATACGGGAGGGCAAAGTATATATCAATGGAAGTGACACTCCTCTTCAGGAAGATTATCTGAGCGATTATGCTGAGGGTGATACAAGGTCATTTGGACCGTACAAGGTTCCTGATAATTGCTACTTTATGCTGGGAGATAACAGACCAGATTCTGCGGATGCGAGATTCTGGGATAATACATATGTTGAGCGCGACAAGATACTTGCAAAAGCGGAGTTCATATACTATCCGTTCTCGGATGCAAAATGGCTTGGAAGCGGAGCTGACTATGGAGACAGCGATAAATGATGGCTTGTGATCTATATTTGATTTAATGGGCTGATGTTCAAGTAAGGAGATGGAAGCAATGAAAGAAGTCAGATTTGACATGCATTGTCATACGGCAGAGGGATCGCCGGATGCAAAGGTAGGAATACTTGAATATGTGGAGCTGCTTAAACAGCGTGGATTTCATGGAATGCTGGTGACGGATCATGATTCATATTCTGGATATAAAGCTTATGTGCAGAACAGGGACAAGGTTGAAGATTTCGTGGTTTTACGGGGAATCGAGTATGATACATTTGACTACGGACACTTTATCGTAGTTCTGCCATCGGGTACACCTGAGGAAGTGTATGATCTGTTTGAACACAGGGGAATGGCTCTGCTTAGGGTCATCAGGGTTGTACATGCTTTTGGCGGAATACTGGGGCCGGCCCATCCTTATGGCGAGAAGTTTATGAGTTTCGGAAGTACAAGAAAGCTGGGAGTCATAGAGCACAAATTATATTCCCAGCATTTTGATTTCATAGAGGGTTATAACTGCTGTGAATCTGGCAAGAGAAACCGTATGGCCAGAAGGCTTGCGGCAGTGTATGACATTCCACTTACAGGCGGAAGTGATGCACATAAGGCAAAATGTGTTGGACTTGCTGGAACGAAGCTTCCTGACTATATTGATTCGGAGGATAAACTGATCCGTTATATGACGGGCGGGAATCATCCTGAGGTCGGTGGAAAGAGATATCCAAAGACACTTAAGGATCGTATAGGACCGGCGGGTAAGTTCCTGACATATGGCTTCTATTTTTACAATATATATGGGGCATTCAGAAATTATCCGGCAAGGTGCAGAGCATATCTGGCTGCTATGGCAAAATTAAGAGAGAAACATTAGCAGACAATGAGACAGTGCTTTTAGAGGGGGAATATGGCAGACTCATATCTGCAGAAAATAAAGGTAAAAGGAAAGGGAGATCATGGATAAGAAGGAAAGAGGTAATTTTACTGGAACGCTGGGATTCGTCATGGCGGCAGCGGGAAGTGCAGTAGGTCTGGGAAATATATGGAGATTCCCATATCTGGCAGCGAAGGATAATGGAGGAGTGTTTATACTTGTGTATATTATCCTTGCATTGACATTTGGATTTACACTGCTCACGACGGATATAGCGATAGGAAGAAAGACCCAACAGGGTCCGCTTACAGCATATGGACAGATACACAAAAAGTGGAAATGGCTGGGCGGCCTGGCGTGGATAGTACCGGTTATCATTCTTCCATACTACTGTACCATCGGTGGATGGGTTCTGAAGTATATGACAGCATATTTTACGGGACAGACCGAGGCTGCAACAGGAGATGGCTACTTTACAGGATTTATAACAGCACAGACAGCGCCAATCATATTTGCGCTGATATTCCTTACAATGACTGGTGTGGTTGTATTCGGTGGTGTGGAAAAGGGTATAGAGAAGTTCAGTAAAGTGCTCATGCCTATACTGGTTGTCCTCATCATCGGAATATCAATCTATTCACTTACTATCAAACATACCGCTGATGACGGTACTGTGAGAACAGGTCTGGATGGACTCAAGGTCTACATAATACCTAATTTCAATGGTATGACCTTCAGAGATATATTCATGGTAGTTATGGATGCTATGGGTCAGCTCTTCTTCTCGATAAGTGTTGCGATGGGAATCATGGTCGCATACGGATCATATGTTAAGAAGGACGTCAACCTTATGAAGTCCATCAACCAGATAGAGATATTTGATACGGCGGTGGCTTTCCTTGCAGGTCTTATGATCGTTCCTGCGGTATATGTATTCTCTGGCACTGAGGGTATGTCAGCGGGACCTGGACTCATGTTCATATCCCTGCCAAAGGTATTTAACGCTATGGGAACTGTCGGAACAGTGATCGGTGCAGCGTTCTTCATCATGGTTACATTTGCGGCGATTACATCTTCGGTATCTGTCATGGAGGCGATAGTTTCAGGTCTTATGGACAAGTTCCATCTGACCAGAAGAGTGAGTGCGGTCATAACTACGGTATATGCACTTGTGGGAATGCTGGTAGTATGCTTTGGTTACAATATCTGGTACTTTGAGCTCAAGCTGCCAAATGGTTCGACAGCGCAGATACTTGACGTGATGGATTACCTGAGCAACAACATTTTCATGCCGCTTGTGGCCATCCTCTCATGCATACTTATTGGATGGGTAGTGAAGCCTAAGACGGTCATAGATGAGGTTACAAGAAATGGTGAGAGGTTTGGCAGAAAGACACTCTATATCGTGATGGTGAAGGTTGTAGCACCTTTACTTCTTGCATTGCTTCTCCTTCAGTCATTTGGCGTGGACGTTATACAGTTTGTTACGAATCTGTTCAAATAGTATCTGGTAGGCAAAAAATTGAGATATGTAAGAATTGTTGCACTGTGATGGTGTGGTATAGAAAGAAAATATAGTTTATAATGTAGAGGCATTTGTCATGATAAATGATGAATGCCTTTATTTGTCATATGAGGGAATATCTATATATGATGATATGTTAAAATAGGAGAACGATATATGGACAACAAAGACAGTTTGCTATATCTTGCCCCGATGGAGGGTATAACAGGATACATATACAGGAATGCACACCACAGATATTTTGGCGGCGTGGACAAATACTTTATGCCGTTCATTGCTCCGGCAAAGGGCAGACCGCTAAGAAACAGAGAACTCAGGGATGTACTGCCGGAAAATAACGAGGGGATAAATGTGGTGCCACAGCTCCTTACTAACAGCGGTGAGGGATTTGTGAAGGCAGCAAAGTTCCTGAAGGAACTTGGATATAGTGAGGTGAATATCAATCTCGGATGTCCATCAAAAACTGTGGTCACAAAGTATAAGGGCTCAGGTCTGCTGTACGACACGGAGAGACTTGATAACTTCCTGTATGAGGTATTTGACGCTGACGTGATGGATGTGTCTATAAAGACAAGAATTGGAAGAGACAGTTCTGCTGAGTTTGAGGATATCATAGAGATATATAAGAAGTATCCGATAAGTGAGCTGATAATCCACCCGAGGATTCAGACTGATTTCTATAAAAATACGCCAAACATGGAAGTGTTTGCCGAAGGCGTGGCTGCTTATGGAATGCCTGATAGGGTGTGCTATAACGGAGATATAAACAGTGTGGCGGATTACGAGCGGTTCATCGTGGCTTACCCTGATATAAGGAAGGTTATGATAGGCAGAGGGATAATAGCTGATCCTTGGCTTGCGGAGCGGGTAAAAAGTGCGGTTGTTGATAGTAGGGAAACTGATGACAGCGATGATCTGAACGTGGCAGCAGAACGGAATGGGAACAGTGGATATGTCGAATGTTCACCGCACATGGCATATGACTGGAACAGATTTTTTGCATTCCACGATGAACTTTACAGGAATTATTGTGAGTCGGATGTGGGCAGGGGCAACACGATGTTCAAGATGAAGGAGCTGTGGGCTTATTGGTCGAGGTTGTTTGATGATGTGGATGGAGCTGAGAGGGCTCTTAAGAAGATCCGTAAGACGAGAGATAATGGTGAGTATGAGGCGGCGGTAAAATGGCTGGCAGCACTCTGCAGATAGGAGATGATATCATGGGATGTCTTGGAAATTGTATATGGTTTTTGTGTGGCGGAATATTGAGCGGCCTTTCATGGGTGTTCAACGGAGTCCTGTGCTGTTTAACGATAATAGGAATCCCACTTGGGATGCAGTGCTTTAAATTTGCGGGACTTGCATTCTTTCCATTTGGAAAAGAGATCGTGTATGGAGGCGGTGCTGGCTCGTTGATAGCGAATATCATATGGCTGCTCTGCTGTGGCATACCGATGGCGATCGAGAACGCATGTCTGGGGTTACTGTTTTGCATAACGGTAATCGGAATCCCATTTGGACTTCAGTTCTTTAAAATCGCAAAGCTTGCGCTCATGCCGTTTGGCGCTGAGGTTGTGGGATGATGGTGGAAATATATACAAATATAGTTGACAGAACTCAAATCCCTAGAATATAATAATGTGGCGTCAGATATGTGCTGACGTCATATATAAGGCAATGACGAAGAGAAGTAGCATAGATTATCGCCCACAGAGAGCCGGTGGTGGTGGAAGTCCGGCGGAGTGAATGTATGTGAATAACACTTTACCAGCCGCAAGCCGAAAGACATAGCCCGGAAGAGGAAGCGTGTTACATGTCGAGTAGGGGAGCCGTAGCTGCACGATACGCAGAGAGGTCATGAGCAAGGTGACTGAGAGGGACTGGGATGCGATGCTTTGAATATACGAAGATCGTGTAACGGTAAATCAGGTGGTACCGCGGACATTAAAGCAGGCAAGTAACCGACAGGTAATTTGAGAGAGCTTATGTTCGTCCTGAATATTTGCATATGTATATGTGCATCTGATTCAGGATGAACATAAGCTTTTTCTATTTGCAAGAGAAATACTAGCAAGTGCGTAATCCTGAAAAAGCCAAAGTGGATATATAGCCACAGGCAAATAGTAAAGAAAAGGAGAGAACAGATGACAATCGAGAACATTTATCGTAACAGAACAATGAACGAGATCACTGAGGGCGATGTTGGAAAGACTCTGAAGGTTGCCGGATGGGTAGAGAATATCCGTGACCACGGCGGAGTATCATTCATCGATCTTCGTGATATGTATGGCGTGCTCCAGGTAGTAATGAGAGACACATCACTTCTTGACGGAATAACAAAGGAGGATTGTGTATCCATCGAGGGTATCGTTGAGCACAGAGATGAGGAGACATACAACCCTAAGATCCCTACAGGTACTATCGAGCTTGAGGCAAAGACTGTAGAGATACTGGGTAAGGTATATAAGCAGATTCCATTTGAGATCCAGACATCCAAGGAGACACGTGAGGATGTGAGACTCAAGTACAGATATCTTGACCTCAGAAACAAGAAGGTTAAGGACAACATGATCTTCAGAAGCCAGGTTATCAGCTACCTTCGTCAGAAGATGACTGAGATGGGATTCCTTGAGATCCAGACACCTATCCTTTGCGCATCATCACCTGAGGGCGCAAGAGATTACATCGTGCCATCAAGAAAGTTCAAGGGCAAGTTCTATGCACTTCCACAGGCACCACAGCAGTACAAGCAGCTCCTCATGGTATCAGGATTTGACAAGTATTTCCAGATAGCTCCTTGTTTCAGAGACGAGGATGCGAGAGCTGACCGTTCACCTGGAGAGTTCTACCAGCTCGACTTCGAGATGAGCTTTGCAACACAGGAGGACGTATTCAAGATAGGAGAGGAAGTCCTCTCAGCAACATTTGAAAAGTTTGCACCTGAGGGTTCAGTTGTCACACAGGCTCCATATCCGATCATCAGCTACAAGCAGGCTATGCTTGAGTTCGGTACAGATAAGCCTGACCTCAGAAACCCACTTAGAATAATAGATCTTACAGATTTCTTCCAGAGATGTACATTCAAGCCATTCCACGGCAAGACAGTACGTGCCATCAATGTACACAAGAAGCTTTCAAAGGGACAGCATGAGAAGATGCTCAAGTTTGCACAGAGCATCGGCATGGGTGGTCTTGGATATCTGGAGATACTTGAGGATATGTCATACAAGGGACCTATCGACAAGTTCATTCCTGATGATATGAAGGGTGAGATCGCAGAGCTTGCAGATCTTCAGCCTGGAGATACTATCTTCTTTATCGCAGATGTGGAGGAACTTGCAGCGTCATTTGCAGGACAGATCAGAGTTGAGCTTGGCAACAGACTTGACCTCAACGAGAAGAACGCATTCCGTTTCTGCTATATAAATGACTTCCCAATGTACGAGTACGACAAGGAGAGCAAGAAGATCATCTTCACTCACAATCCGTTCTCAATGCCACAGGGCGGACTTGAGGCGTTAAATGAGAAGGATCCACTTGATATCCTGGCTTACCAGTACGATATCGTCTGCAATGGTATCGAGCTTTCATCAGGTGCCGTAAGAAACCACGACATGAAGATCATGGTCAAGGCATTTGAGATCGCAGGATATACAGAGGATGATCTGAAGGAGAAGTTCGGAGCACTCTACAACGCATTCCAGTTCGGAGCACCACCTCATGCAGGTATGGCTCCTGGTGTGGACAGAATGATCATGCTTCTCAGAAACGAGGAGAATATCAGAGAGATCATCCCATTCCCAATGAATGGAAATGCACAGGATCTTATGTGTGGAGCACCTGGCGAGGTTACAGAGCAGCAGCTCCGTGAGGTTCACATTAAGGTTAGACAGTAATTGAGATAGATGGACGGCACTTGTGATTTTTAGACTTGAATATGAAAACATATATATAAACACATTCAGCTACCCTCACTTCAGCTGGCTTACATCTGCGTGATGTTTCAGCCGCGATAAGGACGTTGCGGCTTACACATCAGCAGGTAAGCGCTGAAGATCGGTCGTTTTCATTATCGTATATATATATGTTTCATATTCTTCGTCAGAAAACTACAAGTGCCTATTTTAGTATTAGGAGGCTTTTATGGCGGGATATCTTATCAAGGATACGACCAGACAGGAGCGGGAGCAGATAGTGACAACTTTAATAATATGTATGTGGCAGAGCTGGAAAAGCCATGTTAATATGAACATACAGTTAGCTGGTTTGCAATAACATCAATAAATAAGGATAAAAAAGGGGAAAACGGTATGGGGATACGAAAAGGAATATTTATAGGTGCTGCGGCGGTTTCTATTATGGCGTGTACGGCCTGTGGTAATTCAGGTGGAAATGTTTCAGGAACAAATGGCGCGGAGACCTCGACCGGTGTGGAAAGCGGATATGCGAGGCTTGAGAGAAGTCCAGAGGAAGCTGCAGTGGAAGAACAGGATGAGACGAAGTCTGCAGAGAAAGAGAATGAGATAGAGGGGAATAGTGAGATGGCAGATAATATGGATGATGCCATGGAAGAAAATTATGGAGAATATGGATTTGGAGAAGATGGAGAATTCGACTTTGACAGCATATTTGGGATAGATCAGCTTGATCTGAACTATGAGGCACATGTTGCAGGATTTGACGGAGAGAGCTTTTTGTATAGTGTGCATCTTGATGGTGATGTGACAGACGAGAAGGTAGATGAGATCCAGCAGGTGATGGCAGATTATTCTTCACAAAATGGTGATGAAGAAAACTATATGGGGTATATTGATATATATAAAGGTGAAGACCAGATAATGATATACCTTGATCTTGGCGGTGTATCAGAAGAAGATAGCAATGTGGCGGTAACAGGAGTGCTGAAGGCACTAAACAGTGTCTCAGGTATAAAGAGTGTTATCATAAATGAAGAGATGTAGAATACGGGTCTGATGGCAGGATCATTTGACCACAATAATATATGAGATTGTTCAGTAAAAGGTGTATGTATTATGAAGATACTTGTATTATCATGTAAAACCGGCGGAGGCCATGACGCTGCAGGGCAGGCGATAGTCCAGCAGTTTACAGAGATGGGGGACGAGGCCTATCTGTTTGATTACCTTACCCTTGCGGGTAAAAAAGTGTCGGACAAGGTGGGCGGAAGCTATGTGGGCCTTGTGCAGAGAGTTCCACTTGTGTTTGGGCTTCTGTACCGGATCGGTGCGGTTGTGAGCCGTATAGTCAGGAAATCTCCGGTATATTATATGAATGGTCTTATGGCACCTTATCTTGACAGATATCTTCAGGAGAACGAATTTGATGCGATAGTCATGCCGCATCTGTTCCCGGCGGAGACGATAACTTATATGAAGCGAAAGGGTATGAAGCTGCCGCTCACAGTGGCTGTGGCGACTGATTATACCTGTATCCCGTTCTGGGGAGAGACAGAGTGCGACTACTATGTCATCCCTTCCAAAAGACATATAAGAAACTTCACAAGGGGATATATAAAGAGAGAACAGCTTCTGCCATTTGGAATACCGGTGTCCCCTGATGTTACAAGGCATCGCAGCAGGGCGGCTGCCCGGAAGAGGCTTGGGATAGATCATGATAAGCCTATATATCTGGTAGTCGGTGGCAGCATGGGGGCAGGGCAGATGGATACCCTTGTGAAACTGCTTGTCAGGATGAAGCGGGAAGACGATCAGGTGATAGTCGTATGCGGATCAAATAAAAAGGTGCGAAAGAAGATCGACAGGCATTTTGGAGACAGGGATGATGCGGTTGTGATAGGCAGGACGGATAAAATGCCACTGTATCTCAAGGCCTGTGATGTCATATTTACCAAGCCGGGAGGACTTACCTCAACTGAGGCTGCGGTTGCTGAGATCCCGATCGTCCACACATCACCGATACCGGGCTGTGAGACTGCAAACCGCAGATATTTCAAAAAACATGGTATGAGTGTGAGCGGTGCTGAGAGCGTTTCCCAGGTCGCTGCGGGAGTCAGGCTTATGGAGCATTCTGATGAATGCGACAGAATGAGAGAAAGACAGAGGTTGTGTATTCCAAAGGATTCAGCCCGGGAAATCTGTGAGTTTATCAGAATGAAGGTAAACGGATGATGGATTTTTGAAAAAATGTGAAGGGTGAAGTTTATGAGAGATATAATGCTTATGCTGGTATTCGTGATAGCGGGATATCTGGCTGGAAGTATTCTGTTTTCAAAGATATTTGTCAGGTCATTTGGTCATGGCGATGTGGAGCTTGAGAGCGCCGATGGCAATCCCGGAACGGCAAATGCGTATATGAATGGCGGATTCTGGTGCGGAACTTTGGTCCTGCTGTGCGATCTGGGAAAAGGGATACTGCCTGTGGCGGCATTTGTTCATCTGGTTGATGAGCCGGGGATGATGCTTATTCCGGTTATGATCGCACCGGTTATCGGTCATGCGTTTTCTGTGTTTGATCATTTCAGCGGTGGCAAATGCATAGCGGTGAGCTTTGGAGTGTTGCTTGGACTGCTGCCAGATCTGAGACCTGCACTTATACTTGCATTTTTCTATATACTGTTTTCCGCGATGAGGATAAGCCCCCACAGTAAGAGGACATTTGTCTCTTTTATGTGTGCGAGCGTGGCAGCTGTTTTTTTGTTACGGAATAAAGCTGTCGTTATAGCATTATGGATCATATCGGCCATAGTCCAGATAAAACATTTGTTAAAAAGTCCATGACGTTTGGTTAAAATGTCATGGACTTTTGTCTTGCATGAATGCATACTTGAATTATATATTCGGGTTTGATACACTTGTAGGACGTGTGCCATGGAGGCGCCATTATTTATGTAATTGTATGAGGGAAAATAATATGAACGGTAAGACAGGAAGAAGAGTAATACTCCTTATCATAAATGTAATACTGATATTGACTGCGGTTGTCTTTTCATGGAGGTATTCGTCTTTTTTGAGAAGGCAGCAGACAGAGAACGGCCTTGATACATTCTGTGCGACTATTGATTCCATGAAGCAGGTCTCCGACAATTATCTGCGGACGGAGCAGGGATATGTACAGGACTGGGCGAAATACATTGACTACAGTCATATGACTATTGACGAGGCCCTTGATTATATAAGAAATACCAATAACCAGAGTGACAGATATGCGCATATCGTGGATATGGATACATACGAGGTGTATTCAACATATAGCAAGGATGGGGATAATACTATCTTCTGTTATCAGAAATTCCTTGGATATGGTGATGACACCAAGAAGATATTCACTGAAAATATGGCAAACATGTTCAGCGGAAATGTGGATTTCAGTATACTTGGCAAATACCGTACAGATGATACACAGGCGAATGTCGTCAGCGTAGGTACGAGGGTGACACTAAAGGCAGAGGACGGCTCAGACAAAGATTACCTGCTGCTCAGGATCATCCCGATAGAGAGTATAAGAAAGATATGGGTATTTCCAGTGGAATATATGTCTGCTGAGATAGGAATAATTACAAGAAGCGGTGATTATGTCGTTCCATCCAAAGCCATGAAATGCAGGACGTTTGCAGATCTCATAAGGGCATATAATTTTGAAGACAACTACAATAAAGTTGATGAGCTGGTGGCACAGCTGATAAACACAGATACCGGGATCATGCAGTATAAGGACTCCCGAGGCGTCAAATGCTATTGGTATTATTCGAGTTTCGGGGATCAGACCGGCATAGATATACTGGGGTACATTCCAGTGAGCGCATTTGATGCACATAATACAAACTGGATAATCATGGTTGTTATCTGTGGTGTGATATTCCTTCTTATATTGATAGATGGCGGTTTTATACTCATGATGAACAAAGAACTCAGGAGGACTGCGCAGCTGGCAGAGGATGCGAGCAAGGCAAAGTCAAGATTCCTGTCTACGATGTCACATGACATAAGGACACCTATGAACGGCATAATAGGAATGACAAATATAGCAAGAGATAACATAGAGCAACCCGGCTATGCAAAGGAGTGTCTTGACAAGGTTCTGCTTGCAAGCGATCATCTTCTCACGCTGGTAAATGATATCCTGGATGTCTCCAAGGTTGAGAGCGGCAATATGGTGCTGACACCTGCAGTGTTCTCTATGGACAAGGCGCTTGACAAGCTGATAGATATAGTGCAGATCCAGATCGAGAAAAAACAGATACAGTTCTCTGTACATAAAGATATACAGAATCCATATCTGATCGCAGATGAGCTGAGGCTTAACCAGATCTACATAAATATATTGTCAAATGCAATAAAATACACACCGGAAGGTGGAAGTATAGATCTGACTCTCACGGAGAAGATACAGCCGGATGGCAGGGCGGAACTTACATATATCGTGGCGGATACAGGAATAGGAATGTCAGAGGACTTCCAGAAGAATATGTATCATATGTTCACAAGAGAGGTGGACAGCAAGATCGCAAAGACACAGGGTATAGGCCTTGGACTTGCCATCGTAAAACAGATGGTGGATCTGATGGGAGGTACTGTGAGCTGTGATAGTGAGCCTGGCAGGGGAACCACATTTACTGTGGTGCTTGTCATGGATCAGTCGGACAAAACAGAATATGACAGGGTAAATGCGCTGAATTCTTCTCCAGGCAGCAGTGACTTTGCCGGTATGAGAGTGCTTGCCGCTGAGGACAATGATCTTAACTGGGAGATAATCCACCAGATGCTGAGTGGGCTGCACGTTGTGTGTGACAGAACGTGCAATGGAGAAGAGTGCGTCCGGGCGGTTGAGGCATCCCCTGATGGAGGTTATGACCTGATACTGATGGATGTGCAGATGCCAGTCATGAATGGACGTGAGGCAGCGGCGAAGATCAGGCAGAGCGATAGAGAGTATGTGAAGAACATTCCGATAGTGGCGATGACTGCCGATTCATTTGCGGACAGTTTAAAGCCGGTATATGAGAGACTCTCAAAGCTTATAGAGAATGGCTATATGTCAAGTTCTGTGAATGAGACGTATCCGGATGACAATTACGATGGAGCCATACTCACATTCTTTGAGGGCGATGTGCCATTCTGGATCGCAAATACAGAGAGTGTCAGTGGCATGAAAAAGAGAGAGTCAAAATCAGAGACATTCGCAGCGTCGCCATTTGAATATGAATTTGTCAACGTTCCACTTGGTGATGATGGTGTATACGACTATGAAGAGCCGTGGTATGGTTTTTCTGTAAATAAGAATGGTGATAATGTGGATTATGCCGTAGAGTTCATGAGATTTCTCTCACAGGAAAGTGAGCTCAACAAGCTTGCGGAGATCAAGGGAATGCCGTCGGTGACAACAAATAACAATGATATAAGATTCAACAATGCACTTAATCCAGAAAAGTGTGCGGGGAGATATGTATATGATGGACAGCTCTCAAGTGTAAATAGTATAATATGTGATACAGCCAACAAGATGGGCTATGGAGATATCACCACAGTTGATGAGGCGATAGATATGATAAATGGCAGATAGCATCAAAGAATATTGGCTGAATGGGGATTTACTAAGGTGGAGGTGCAGAATGGACGGAAAGACGATATTGCTTGTTGAGGATGACAAGGCGCTTGCGATGGGGACAGTGTTTGTTCTTGAGGCCGAGGGGTACACGGTCAGGCATGCGGCAAATATCAGATCTGCGAACGAACTGCTTGATGATAAGGTTGATCTTATGCTGCTCGATGTCATGCTGCCAGACGGCAGTGGATATGATTTTTGCAGAGAAGTGAGAGGGAAAGGTGTACAGATACCGATCATATTTCTGACAGCCATGTCGGAGGAGATAAATATAGTGCAGGGACTGGAGCTGGGAGCGGATGATTATGTGGCGAAACCATACAGGCTCAAGGAGCTTTTGTCCAGAATAGCAGCGAACCTCAGGCGGTATGAAATGGCGAACAGATCATCACAGGAGATATATGTGTTTGGCAGCCACAGATTTGTCCTGTCGGAATTCAGGCTGTATGAGGGGGACCGGCTTATAGAGTGTACACAGAATGAACTGCGCCTGCTCAAAGAACTAGTATCAAATGAGGGAATAGTATTGTCAAGAGGGACTTTGCTTGACAGAATATATGATATGGACGGAGTTCTTATAGATGACAATACCCTGTCCGTGTACATGAAAAGGCTTAGGACAAAGCTTGGAGCTGATGCGACCTGTATAGAGACTGTCCGTGGTGTAGGTTACAGATTCTGTAAAAATTGAGGATGTGGTAAGAAGGTATTAGATGAAGAGTTCATATGAGAGAAAAAAATATGTGTACAGCTGTGCGCTGGCGGGGCTTGTTTTTCTGTGTGTGTTAGCCGTGTGGTTTTATATTGCATTTGGCGGAAATGTGAAGAATATCGTGGTGTCGGTCGTTCTTGCTGCTGCAGGTATAGCTGTGATCATATTGATCGGCTACAGACATATAACAAAGGTGTACAGCGGTATAGAGAATATTTCTGACAAGATGATCTCTGTCGTAGATGATCCTGACAGTGTGACGGAAGAAGAATTCATGCAGGGATCAATGGGGATATTATATACGAACTTTTATAAGATGGTCTCATTTCTCAGGGAGAGCCGGGAGAAGGAACTTTCGGAGAAGATATTTCTCAGGGATATAATTTCAGATATATCACATCAGCTTAAAACGCCGCTGGCATCACTGAATGTATTTGTGGATATGCTGCTTGATGGCAAGGTTACAGACCCTGACAGGCGCAGACGGGTACTGACAGAGGCTCAGAACCAGTTGTCAAGGATGGAATGGATGGTCCTGTCACTCCTTAAACTTGCAAGGATAGAAGCAGGTGCGATAGAGTTCCAGAAGCAGAGCTGGAATATGGATGTCATATGTTCACAGGCTGCTGATGGAGTGAGATATCTCACGGAGAAGAGGGGGCAGAAGGTTGTTATAGACTGTGACGGTGATACGAAGCTTGACTGTGATGGAGACTGGCTCACAGAGGCCATACTAAATCTGCTCAAGAATGCATCGGATTATTCTGACCGCGATACGGAGATATCCATAAAGGTTGAACAGAATGATATGTTCACAAGGATATATGTGAGAGATCAGGGAATGGGAATACCGGAGAACGAGCTTCCGAATATATTCAAGAGATTTTACAGAGTCAATCAGGAGGTCAATCCAAACAGCGTGGGCATAGGCCTTTCACTTACAAAATCAATTGTAGAGGGCATGGGAGGCCGTATAACAGTTAAGAGTGTTGTTCATGAATATACATGTTTTGAGATAACATTTGTGCATATATAGAAAGTGATGGCAGGGTTATCTTACTAAACTGTAAGAAAGAAAATATATACAGTCACCAGACAGTAAGAAAGAGATGGTACTATAGCATTATGGAAATGCTGAGTACCATCTTTTTTAATTATCACATAGAGGAGGTTTAGAATTGGGGGATTATAAGAAACTGGCAGTCAGGTATCTGAAGGCGAACAGGGCGAGGAGCATAATAACGATAATAGGTGTGGCGATCACGGTCATTGTGCTTTATGGAGGACTGAATTTTGCATATTCCTATCTTCTGAATGAGAGGGAGAAGGTACGGGAGGAAAAAGATTATGAGTTTGTCCTCATGGCGGAAAACAAGGCACAGGCAGAGCAGATCGCAGCAGATGAGATGATAGAAAAGGCGTACATAGGCAATTATGAGTATACAGAATGGCAGACCGGTGGACAGTCAGATTCCGGTACACCAGCGAAGACGCTCTATAAGAATGCGGTCTATGCTACGGGTGATAATCCGTTTCATATGGAATCCAATATGGAAACTATCATGGAAAAATATGATGTCAGGGCGGATCTGAATGAAGATCTCGCAACGCTCTATTTCCAGGACGGCACTACGGATGGATCGCTGCTCATGGTACTTGTGTGGGTGATCCTGCTGATTGCTTATATATTTGCCATATTCGCGGTTGGAATTATAAGGAATACAGTGCAGATGTTCATGATGGAGCAGATAAAGGACTATGGAATACTGCGGTGTATAGGCTCCACAAAGGGGCAACTCAAGAAAATAGTTTACCTTATGGGGGCTGTGCTTGAGGGATCCGGAATAGTGATAGGCGTGGTTCTGGGCGGCCTCATAACACTGATAGTTGGAGCGTTTACAGGTGTGAGTGCGGGATATCATCTGATAGTGATAGTTCCGATACTGATATGTTATCTTGGGGATCTGTACTTTGTGATGAGAGATAACTGCAAGATGATAGTCAGTATGTCTCCTATAAGTGCAGTGAGGGGACAGTTCAGGATAAAGACCGGACGTATACGTTCCAGAGGAAAGGGACTGATGGGAAGACTTTTCGGCATGGAGGGAGAGTATGCGAGAAAGAGTGTCCTGAGGAACAGAGGAAGATACATCAAGACGGTTGCATCGCTTGCGGTCAGCATAGCGGCGCTGGTGGCGGTGATGAGTGTGTCCGGTGCCGTGGACAGTGTGACTGAGTCTCTGGACAGTGAATATGGACCATATCAGATCCAGGTGTATGAGACACCGAGTCAGCTTCAGGATATCGATTCAGTGGAGTCGGAACTTCCGGATTCCGGAAGTTTGCAGAAAATCGCAGAAAACAGATATGTACTTGCTGCAAGAAAGGTTTACGAGTCAAATGTATATGCGGCAGATATCGATGATCTCTGTTCCAGATACAGTGATGATTATATAAACACAACCATGTATGGAAACATGATCGAAACCTATAAAAAGATGTATGACAATGACAGTTCTCCGGCAATTGGAAGAATGAGGCTGTCGGCGATCAGTTTGCGGGGCATGGGAGCCTCAGCAATGGAGGAACTTTCACAGTATCTGGTGGATGGCACTGTGGATGTGAGCGATCATGGAATAGTCGTGGTCACAGGG
This sequence comes from Coprococcus sp., assembly GCA_016297325.1. Lineage (GTDB taxonomy): Bacteria > Bacillota > Clostridia > Lachnospirales > Lachnospiraceae > Coprococcus. The sequence continues at coordinate 16,599 of JAEDGW010000034.1, forward strand.
GGAAGTTCGGAGTGGAGCGATGATGACGAGGACAGTCTGACTTATCAGACGCTTAGACATGTTCAGGTAAATGACTACAAAGTGGGGGATACGATAGATATTGTCGATACCGGCAAATTGTTTGCTGAGACCCAGAAGGCCATAGAGCAGGCAGGCATAGCAAAAACCGGAGGAGACAGATCAGGTGACAACGGTGATGATCCGGATCACGAAAAAAGAATAGACATTGCAAATGAAGTGTATGACAGACTTGTAGCTGAGGGGGATTACACAACATACACAGTTGAGGGAATACTTGATCTTGGGGACAGACTGACAGGTGAATATGGAATAATGGCATACACCTCGCTGGCTAATTATCTCGCTGAGACGGGATATACAGAGAGTCAGATATCCGGAATGGAGTATCAGATCGATTCTTCAAAAATAACAAACAGCGGTATTGATGATATTGTAAGTTATTTAAGTACAGAGAGCGGTGCATTTGATTTTTACATGTATGTTGAAAGCATCAGGGTATTTCAGACTTTCAAAAAATTCAATCAGATCATACTCATGGTAGCTGCACTCGTATTTGCGCTTGGAGCCGTAAATATCATAAATGCAACAGCGGGCAATCTGCATATGAGACGCAAGGAGTTTGCACAGCTCAGAGTCATAGGAATGTCAAGAAAGAGACTTATGAAGACTGTGATGCTCGAGGGAATCATGGCAGTATTCTGGTCAAATATAATAGGTATACTGGCCGGCACAGGGGTATATTTTGGCGAGTATTATTTTATAAGAATGGTGCTCCAGATGAAGTTTGCACCTTCAGTTACCGCTATAGTGACGGGGGTAGTGATGTCGTCGATACTTGTATTTGGAAGCATATTTGTGCCACTTAGAAGACTCCCGAAGAGCATGGCGGAAGATCTGACACTTGAGGAGTAGGAATTCGTATCTGGCAGGAGTGGAGAGAGTTATCTGGAATAAAAAGGAGGAAAGTTATGGAGATAGTAAAGATGGAACATGTCACCAAGATATACGGTGAGGGTGATACCAGAGTGTGGGGACTTGACGATGTGAGCCTCACGGTAGAAAAGGGAGAGATAGTCGCTATAGTTGGAGCGTCGGGTTCAGGAAAATCAACGATGCTGCATGTCATGGGAGGAGTGGACACACCTAACAGCGGAAATGTGATCATAGATGGAAAGGATATAACCAGACTTTCAGATGAGGAAATGTCTGTGTTCAGAAGACGTAAGATAGGATTCGTATTTCAGGCATACCATCTTATACCGGTGCTGACAGTTGAGGAGAATATAAGAATGCCGATACTTCTGGATCACAGAAAACCGGACAGGGAATACATAGATCACATTATTGAGATGCTGGGACTGAAGGACAGGAAGAAATATCTGCCAAATCAGCTCTCCGGTGGACAGCAGCAGAGAGCTGCTATAGCAAGAGCACTTGCCAACAGACCGGCACTTGTGCTGGCCGATGAGCCTACGGGTGCCCTCGATTCCAAAAATGGAAATGAAGTCCTGACGCTGCTCCAGGATTCAGTAAAGAAGCTGAATCAGACTCTTGTGCTCATAACACACAACATTGATCTTGCCAGAGAGGCAGACAGGATAATAAAGATTGCTGATGGAAAGATCGTGGAGTGAAAAAACTGATGTTTAGTGGAACGATGTTCAAGTATAAGGGGGACAGAAAAATGTACGGAAAAAGAAAATTGACCATGGTAAAGAAAGTCGTTGCGCTGGCGCTTGCTGTGTTTGCGTGCATGATCGCAATGCCATTTGACATGGCTGTCCAGGCATCAGAGCCTAAGGTCATGGTTGTGGATTACAAGATAGTTCAGAAAGAGATAATCGCTGGTCAGACATTTGATCTTGAGATAACTATAAAGAATACGGGCAGCAGATATGTGGATAATCTCAAGATATCAGTCGCATCGGATACCGGTGATATAGTTCCGGCAGAGGGGGCCGGCAATGGATTTATGGATGAACTTCCAAATGGACAGGAGAACACATTTACATTCAAGCTGAAGGCTGCTGACGGTCTGGAGGAGAAGAGCTATAAGCTGACAGTTACAAATGAATATGATGACATATGGGGAAATCCTCATTCTGCAACGGATGTGATATATCTTCCAGTGAAGCTTGCCCAGAGAGCGTCCATCACAGATCTGTATGTGGAGGATGATGCGGTTCTTGGAGATTCTGTTGAGGTCATCGGCAGCATCAACAATATGGGCGCAGGAATACTATACAATGTGAGAGCGAGGATCGAGAGCAAGAATCTTGGAGAGAATGACACATTTATCGGCAATATAGAAGCTGGCAAGAGTGGAAGCATAGATATTCTGACAAATGCGGTATCAACGACTGGTTCATCCGGAGAGATATCTACAGTCGTGGTTACATATGAGGATAAAGAGGGGAATGAGACGGAGCTTACAGGTAAATTTAGTATAGTTGTGGAATCGCCGGTGTATGACAACGTGGAAAAGATAAAGGATAACACCAAAGACAGTAACAGTAAGGCTGTGTATGGAATATGTGCAGCGGCGGTAGTTCTGGCATTGATCGTCATTTCAGTCGTGAGAAGAAGAAAAAGGAAGAAGGCAATTCTTGATGAATTCTAAATCCACTGGCTGTATTTGAAAGTGAAATCTGTTGCGTGGATTTGTGGCATGGAAGCAGATGCGGAGAATAGACAAGGAGAAGTATTATATGGGGTGGATATGGCATTTGTGCCTTATGAATATGAAGAGAAGAAAGGTCAGGACATTTCTCACCGTTCTCGGCGTGATGATAGGTGTTATATCGGTTGTGGCACTTCTGTCTGTTGGCATAGGCGTTAAAGAAGAGATGATCGATTCCATGGTGTCGAGCGGAAGTGTGAATCAGATCACGGTCTATAGTGAATCCAGCGGTAAGCACAAGGACCGCATGATCACGGACAGAACCATAGATACATTTAAGGGGTTTACGGATGTGTCTGACTGTTATCCTCTGTATGAGGTGCCGGTGACTATGACTTACGGGGTGTATGAATTTTACGGCAATATCGTGGGAGTGCCGGCAGACGAGCTTGATAAGTGGGAGCTGTCAAAAAAAGAGAGTGAGGATAAGACTGCCGGCAGCTCGGGGCTTGTGGCAGGCAGCAGTGTAGGAAAGCTGTTCTTTAATTCAAAGACATATGACAGTTATGAAAAAAGGGAGAAACAGAGCATCGCAGCTCTTGTAGGAAAGCGGTTTGACACAACTGTTGGCTGGGGAGATCCAAATGCAAAGATGGTCAAACTGAAGCTTGAAGGTATTCTGGCGGATGGCAATGCTGACAGCAGTTCTGATAGTGTTTCAGAGACAGATAAAGGTTATGATACAACTGATACCGAAAATGATGAAGAGCTGAGTCTTTCTGAATCATACAGTGAGAAATCGCAGACAATCTACTGCAGCATGGACTATCTCAAAAGCCTGCTGAAGCGTGTCAGCAAGGATGGCAAGCTGGAGGGACAGCCTGTGGATGGAAATGGCAATTCATACCGTGAATTTGTCTATACATCTGCGGTGGTTACAGTGGACAACATAAACAACGTGGATGCAATGGTAAAGAAGTTTCAGGACATGGGATATCAGACGGAGAATTCCAAGGAATACCTGGACACTATCCAGAGATATCTCAAGATGATACAGCTGCTTCTCGGCGGCATAGGTATGATAGCACTTATAGTGGCGGTGATCGGAATAAGCAATACCATGACCACATCCGTATTTGACCGGGTAAATGAGATCGGTGTACTGAAGGTGCTTGGATGCGATATAGACGAGCTCAGATGGCTGTTTCTTGTGGAAGCCGCAGTGATAGGTTTTGCAGGCGGCGTGTGCGGTGTAGGTTTGTCGTATGGAGTCAGGGTAGTGGTAAATAAAGCTGCTGTGTCCATCTTCCATCTGACTGCAGGAACGCAGGTCGCTGTCATCCCATGGTGGCTGGCATTGGCCGGAATTTTCGGCTCAGTGATCCTCGGCGTAGCCGTAGGCTACTTCCCAGCAAGATGGGCCTCAAAGCTCAGACCAATAGACGCTGTGACGAAGAGATAGAAATGTAGCTTTTTGAATGATCAGTACAATGTCAATTTGGATATCTAAAGCACTTGAAAGATAGATGTGAAAATTAATTGGTAAAATGCGTAAGATAAGAAAGCAAAAAAAGCAGAGACAAATCACACAAAAAATAGAGTGTGAGCAATCTCTGCTTTTTATATTTCACCATGAACGGAAAAGTCCTATCATACGGGCTTTCACTACCCAGGAGGACTTTTCGTCCGTTTATTACTTCCTGTTGGCTCTATAACGGAGAGTGTGATCAAGAATCTTCTTACGGATTCTGAATGACTTCGGTGTGATCTCCAGGAGCTCGTCAGTGTCGATGAAGTCAAGAGCCTGCTCAAGACTCATCACCTTTGGAGGTGAAAGCTTAAGAGCATCATCCGATCCTGAAGAACGTGTGTTGGTAAGCTGCTTCTTCTTGCAGACATTGACTTCCATGTCCTCAGCACGAGGATTCTCACCGACAACCATACCGGCGTAAACCTGCTCGCCAGGTCCGATGAACAGTGTTCCACGCTCCTGTGCGTTGAACAGACCGTATGTGATAGAAGTACCTGACTCGAATGCTATGAGTGATCCCTTTGAACGGTAGCTCATGTCACCCTTGTATGGAAGGTACTCGTCAAATGTTGTGTTGATGATACCTGTACCCTTTGTAGCTGTCATGAAGTCTCCACGGAATCCGATAAGTCCACGGGATGGAACAGAGAACTCAAGTCTTGTGGTTCCATTTCCTGTAGGAGCCATTCCCTGAAGCTCACCCTTTCTCTGGTTTAACATGTTGATGATAGTACCTGCGAACTCGTCAGGAACATCTATATAGGCAATCTCAAATGGCTCGAGCTTATGTCCGAGCTCATCTTCCTTGTAGATAACCTCAGCCTTACTTACTGCAAACTCATAACCCTCACGTCTCATGTTCTCGATAAGGACTGACAGATGGAGCTCACCACGGCCTGAAACCTTGAATGCCTCAGTTGTGTCTGTCTCCTCAACTCTGAGGCTGACGTCAGTGTTAAGCTCTCTGAAAAGTCTCTCACGGAGATGTCTTGATGTAACGAACTTACCTTCCTTGCCGGCGAGAGGAGAGTCATTTACCATGAATGTCATGGCGATGGTTGGCTCAGAAATCTTCTGGAAAGGAATTGGGTCAGGATTCTCAGGTGAGCAGAGAGTATCACCTATCTGTACGTCTGCAATACCTGATACTGCAACGATGGCACCTATCTGGGCTTCCTTGACCTCTACCTTGTTAAGTCCATCATATTCAAAAAGCTTTCCGATACGGACCTTCTCAAGCTTGTCAGGATCATGCTCGTTTACGATGACGAGATCCTCATTTACCTTGAGGACACCATTGTCTACCTTGCCGACACCGATACGTCCAACATACTCGTTGTAGTCGATGGTGCTGACAAGCATCTGTACACCTGCCTCAGGATCTCCTGTAGGAGCAGGAATATAATCAATGATAGTGTCGAAGAGAGGCTTCATGTCTGTACCAGGCTCAGATGAGTCGAGTGTTGCATAACCTGACTTTGCAGAAGCAAATACAAATGGACAGTCAAGCTGGTCTTCATTTGCATCGAGCTCGATGAGGAGCTCAAGAACTTCGTCAACAACTTCGTCAGGACGGGCCTCAGGACGATCACATTTATTTACACATACGATAACTGCAAGATTCAGCTCAAGAGCCTTCTTCAGAACAAATTTGGTCTGTGGCATAGGTCCCTCAAATGCATCAACAACGAGGATTACGCCGTTTACCATCTTGAGAACTCGCTCAACCTCACCGCCGAAGTCTGCATGTCCCGGAGTATCGATGATGTTGATCTTGGTGCTTCCATATGTTACGGCAGTGTTCTTGGAGAGGATAGTGATACCTCTTTCACGCTCAATGTCGTTGGAATCCATGACACGCTCAGCAACCTCCTGATTGTCACGGAATACACCGCTCTGCTTTAAGAGCTCGTCTACAAGTGTTGTCTTACCATGGTCAACGTGGGCGATGATAGCCACATTTCTGATATCATCTCTTGTTA
>JAEDGW010000144.1 GCA_016297325.1 Coprococcus sp.
TTATGAAGCTAGTGGCAAATGCTGGGTATGTTGCAGCAAAAAGAGCTGTTGGATCTGCATCCATCTATGGTTATCACCAGCCGAAGGAACCTAAGATTGTAGACCGTTTGGTTGAAAAACGACTATTAAGTAAAAGAACAGTTGAGAGTTTTAAAATGAAAATTAAATTTATGAAGGAGAGATAAGTTATGAAGAAAATAGGTACAGATTTAAAGAAGAAGGTAGTTATGTTTACTATGGCGGGAGCTATGGCTCTGACAGGTGTTGCAGGGATGACAGGTACTGCGGAAGCAAAAGATCCAGCAACATATCCAAATTACTATGATACAGATTACAGCTTTAAGAGTGTAAGCTCTGTTGGATATACGGAATGCAGATTGAAAACAGATACGACAAAGGTGTACATACATCCGACAAGTGGTCCTAACCTGTATTACAGGGTTTTGGGCACTGATTTAGAGGATGGAAGTAACGCAGAAAATAAGTCCAATGCACATATGGTCAAACAGGGAGTGAAAGCCAGCTTTACCAATTGGGTCAGAGAAGATAATAAGAAGTATGCGAGACTTAAGATGAGAAGATCTGCATATGCGGCTGAATACACAAGAGGTGTATGGAGTCCTGACTCAAGCCAGAACTATGTTATCTTTGATTGATAGATATCGATGCCCTTGATGTATATAACAGTTCTGTCTACTTCTGTAGGCGGGACTGTGAATATTTCATCATCCCCGGTGTCACATCCGGGGATGATGATTCGTCATATAAAGTGAGAACAAAAATAAAAACAGCTTTTCTGCTGTCTGAATTTTAAGTTAAAGGAGTAAGAGATGAAAAGAAAAAAAGATATATTGGTGGTGGTTCTTATCATACTTATATTGGCGGTTACAGGCATTACTGCATACAGCTTCCAAAAGAATAAAGAAAGTACTTCAGACAGGGTAAGCAGAATCGCATCGGAGACTGATGCAAAAAAGACTTACGGATCTGAGACGGAAGATGGGGCTGACACATCTGATACAGAGAATGCCTCAGGGGATAAGCGTGAGATCTGCGGAGACAACATCCTTATGAAGGGGTGTGCACAGATAGAGATGCTGTCGGTAGATATATTGGAGGGAGAAGAACTGGCCAATGAGACCAGATATCCTGCCCAGTATTTCATCAATCAGGAGCTGCCTGTTGCAGGCTATACAAATGAAACGATAGATTGGGATGCCATATATGCGGAAGCCCCGGAAGTAAAAAAAGTTAGGCAAGCTGATATCAGCGAATATAGCGCAGATGAAAAAGTTGCGGTCAGGGATAAGTATGCAGATGTCATAGAAAAACATACTGTGAACATAGAGGTAACAAACAGGGTGTATTTTGTAAAGTGCAGGATCACCAACGTTAGCTCCACATCTCCGATAGAGACCCTGTTCCCAATGGATGTCATATATAAATCAGAGGATACGGATGAACAGGGCTATTATGAGGCTCTCCGCTACTTCGACAAGCCGGTCTATACGGAAGGTGATGACAGAAAAAGATACTTTACCATCAAGCTGGATGCCGGTGAGACAATGGAGTGCACGCTCGGCCTTTCAGTCCCATCAGATATCCGAGATCTGCCGAGCCAGGACTATGGCGAGCATGTAAAGCACTATTATGGTGAACTGATAGCTTCGGGAACGACAAAATATGATCCTTCATTATATCCAAATTATGTGGATCTTGATGCACTTCCAAAAACAGAGTAGTACAGGAGGAAATGGTTATGCGTAAAAGAGTCTGTATCATATCGGCGGCGCTCTGCATGGCACTTGCCGTGACTGCGTGCGGGGGTAGAAAAGATGTAAGCTACGATTCGGGACCGGATGCTGCCGGAACAGACAGCACGGATTCGGACAATGCCGGAGCTGCTGAGAGCGGCGGGCTGCTCGCCGAGCAGCTTGGGATACCGGGGAGTGCCCAGGTAGATATCCAAGCTGATGGGACAAATATCAAAAAGATCACTATAGATGATGCTGAGATAGATGTTCCGGATAAGGACAGGATGTATACGAAATCTTACAGGATGGGAATACTGACTGAGGAGACAAAAGAAGAGATAGTGAAAACATTCCTGAATGCGGAAGATGGTATATATGATTATCCGGAGGAGATGTTCAATGCAAATGATACTGACAGGGATGCCATCGAGCAGATCTTTGAGGAAGGAGCCCCGGATCCTGATTATACTGGTACATATTTTATTGGAAAGATAGATAAAGTCCCGTATGTTGTCAGGTTTATGGATACGTCATGGTCTACGGATGAAGCTTTTGTCGTGTCGAGAGCATGCCAGGATGAGATACCGGAGGAGATGCAGAACAAGCAGGCGAGCAGTGTGACGTATTACGATTATGACCCTGATGAACTGTATGGAGATCAGTCCGGAAATGATGAGGATTCTGCTGATAAAGAGGCTGATAATGCCTGCGGAATGGATCCGGAGCAGGCGGGACGCAGAGCCCAGGAATATATGGATTCATGGGGATTTAAGGATGTGACCCAGACCGCTGTATCGGATATGTTCAGGTCATATGAAGACGATAACTTCAGAGTGATCCAGTATGAAAAGGATGGATACATGGTGAGGTTTGATGCATCGGTGAACGGCACGGCGCTTTATCAGCCGGTGTCAACAGGGATAGATACCATAACAGGGCAGAGCCAGAATCCTGAAGCTGACATAGACAGGGAGAATTATTACAGTTCTGAGGTATCTCATTATCAGTTGTCCTTCAATGAGGATGGACTTATGGATCTGTATGGCTACTGGCCTATGAGATCTGATGATGAACTGCACCCTGTGGATCATCTCATCACATGGGATGAGGCAGTGGAGAGCCTTAAGAAAGCCGTGCCGCAGCACTTTGCCGGTTATACGGGATATTCAGAGGTTAAGTTCAATGATGTAAGGCTTACATATTTCCGTACTAAGACAGGTGATAAGCAGTATGAGGTGATCCCTGTGTATGTGTTTGCACAGCTTGAATCCTGGGCAGAGGAAAGCAATGCGCCAACCCAGCTCATAATGATAGATGCGAGGGATGGCAGCGAGGTAGATATCATGCAGGATCCGGCCCGTAAAGGCCTCTATTGATAAGTAAGGGGTGAAAAGGTGAAGAAGTTATTGTTTTTCCTTGCCGGCATACTGTGTCTTTGCGGTGTCATATTCTGGTGTGGCAGGATATACAGTGTGAACAGTGCATACAGTGATGATACGGAAAGGTACGGAGCAGGTGAGACTGTAAGCATATCGGGACTTGAGATGAAGGCAGTGGAGACACGTATATACAGCATAGATGAATACAAAGAGCGTTTTAATGCTGATCCTGTGGATATGCTTGATCCGCAGGACAGGATGATATGTGTGCGCATGCAGGTGACAAACACCGGAGATGAGGCTGTGGGCTGGGATAAGGTGAGCAGCATCACGGTAGGAGGATTTGAATCCGTTACGTGGTGCAGCAGTGCAGACCCTTACTCCGCACAGCCGATAAATGTGTTCAGAAGTGAGAACCTGCCGGCGGGAGCAGAGCAGGATGTGTGGTGCGTGACGAGCCTTGCCAGGGTTTCATTTGGCCAGAAGACATGGGATAACATAAAGGACGAGGAGTTCTGGTATGTGCCGGCACTTGAGCCTGTGAAGATCATGATGAAGCTGAAACTTGACGACTGATACCCTATAGGGAGTAACTATAGTCTGGTCCAGGTTTCATCCGGGAAAAAGGATATATTTTATTGGGTGGTGTAAGATATGAAGATATTTGGATTTGAGATAAAGAGGGCATTTGCAAATGTCTGGTTTGTCCTGAGTGTGGCGATAGGGACTGCCATAGGAGTGGCGGACTGCCTGCTGTACGTCAGACAGCCAGAACTCGGGGATGACAGTGCACTGATACAGATATGGCTTGGGACTGATTACCAGTTTGCATACAACAACCTGTTCTATGTACTGCTCCCGCTGCTTGCGTGCCTGCCATATGCCATGACCTGTTTTTCGGATATCAGGACCGGTTATGACAGGAACATATGTGTCAGGACATCGAGGCTTAAGTATATGTCGGCAAAGGCTCTGGCGGTATTCCTTTCAGGTGCTGTGGCTGTGGCAATTCCATTGCTTATCGACCTGTTTATCGGAGCCGGGATATACCCTGACAGGAATCCTGAAAAACTGACATTCCTCTATGCGGGGATCCAGGACAGCAACATGTTCCCGAGACTTTATCAGCTTCATCCGGCAGGTTACTGTCTGATGTTCACACTGCTTGATGCGGTGTTTGGCGGGCTGATGGGGCTTGTGTCCATGTGCGCTGCAAGGTGGAGCGGGAGCAGGTTTGCCACGGTCATGGGACCTTTTGCATTGTATGTGTTTACAGGAGTCCTTTTAGAGGGCGACGGAAACGGTACGTGGTCTGCACTTAAGATGGTGAACCCGCTGCAGGAGGTAGTGACCTACAGTTATCAGATGGTCATCATGTATGCCGTGTTTTTTATAGTGCCTCTGGCGCTGATATACATATGGCACAGAAGGAGGGATATACTGTGAGAGAAGTGAAGGTGGAAAGCCTGTGCAAGAAGATAAAGGGAACTGTCATACTAGACAATGTGAACCTTGACATGGAGCCCGGAAGGATATACGGACTTAAGGGAAGAAACGGATGCGGCAAGACGATGATCATGAGGAGTCTGTGCGGACTCCTTATACCGGATTCCGGAACCATAACAATAGATGGAAAGGTGCTGCACAGGGATATAAAGTTTCCGGAGAGTGTGGGAGTCCTGATAGAGAATCCGTCATTCCTTCCGCAGTACACAGGATTCCGGAACCTGTCCATGCTGGCAAAGCTTACCGGCGGGATAAGTGCATCGGATATAAGGACGGCGATGGAGAGAACGGGGCTTGATCCTGATGACAGCCGTACATACCGGAAGTATTCCCTTGGAATGAAACAGAAGCTCGGAATAGCCAATGCGGTCATGGGAGAGCCGGATCTCATCATACTTGATGAACCGATAAATGCCCTTGATGAGCAGACCGTTGAAAAGATAAGGGAGGAGCTGATGAAGCTCCGGGATAAGGATAAGATCATAGTGATAGCCTGCCATGACAGGGAGGAGCTTGAGTTCCTGTGCGATACGATATATGAGATAAAGGACGGGACTGTGGCCGGATGTGAGGTGATAGGGGAATGAAGACACTCAGACTTCTCGCAAGGGATATGAGAGGCGGTATGCTCCGGAGATGGTATCTGCTGGTCATACCTGTGATATTTGCAGCCGCAAGAGCGGGTGAACTCCATCATCTGATAAACCAGATGGCAGAGCTTAACATCCTGTACACTGAGGGAACTGTGGCTGATTATGTGATGTACGTGATGCAGGGAACCCCGGTGTTCAACTTTGATCCTAAAGAGTATTTCTCTATACCGATATATTGGTTTGCATTCCAGATGGGGCTTGCATATCTTCTGGCGTATTATTCATATGATGATTTCACTGAGAACGGAAGGGTACTTCTTATCGCCTCAGGGAGCAGGAAGAGCTGGTGGATGGGCAAGTTCATCTACTGTGTGCTGTCGGTGGCAGTGTA
>JAEDGW010000035.1 GCA_016297325.1 Coprococcus sp.
ATCAAAAAATCCTGTTCAAACGTGGCTTTTTCTGTCCCATAGTAATACGGTGTGTACGGCGTATCTGAAATCAGCTGCTGCAACACATATTGCTCTGTAAGCGCACCCTTAAATTCTATAAAAATATCATTTCCTTCCAATATGGATGTCGCTGGCAACTCACTTAATGCCCCCAGCAATCCGACATCCAGCATAAACAATTTATACGCATTCATGCTTTGATATGCTTTTAGAGGCATATGAGGTTCATTTACACGATTAACTTTATAAATCAGTCCACAGTCAAGCAGCCATTGAATTGCTATTTCAAACTCGCTGCTACGAGCCCCCTTTTTTATTTGACCCAAAAAGAATTTTTTGTTTTCTTTTGCCAACTGCATTGGGATAGAATTCCACACCATTCTGATTCTTGGCAGCACCCTGCTTTCAATATGCTTTCCAAAATCCCCTTCATATTGTCTTAATATATCGCTTTGAATCTGCCTTACTTCTGTATAATCTTTGTCTAGTCGAAAAGCATCAACTACCGCAGGCATTCCTCCCGTGTAATAATAGTTTTTTAACCAGAAAAGGTATTTGTCAGAGAAATTATCAATAATGGAATAGTCCTTTGTTTTTAATTCATCTGCCAGTTTTTTCTCGCCCATAGCATATAAAAACTCTCTAAAGTTAAGCGGATATAGATCCAACAGATCAACTTTACCAACCGGATATGACACACCCTCATGAATTGCCACTCCAAGCAGCGAACCAGCGGCTATAATATGGTATTCTGGTGCCTCTTCACAGAAATATTTCAAGGATTCTAAAGCTTTTGGTGTGTTCTGGATCTCATCAAGAATAATCAATGTATTCCCTGGAGTAATTGTTACTCCTGACTCGATATTTAAATTCATTATGATCCGTTCAATATCAAAATCATTTTCAAAAACCGCATTCATACGTTGGTTGTTATAAAAAGAAATGTATGCTGTTTTCTCATAATAGTTCTTTCCAAATTCCTTCATCAACCACGTTTTTCCAACCTGTCTGGCCCCCATTATAATTAATGGTTTCCTTTTTATCTTCTCTTTCCACTGTAACAGATCATCCATTGCAAATCGAAACATTATCACACCGTCCTTTCACAGATAGTATACCACATTTTTTACGGTCTATTCTACCGTCATTTTAACATTTTTTCCGACCATATCAATTTTCCTTTTTACATTTTTTCTTGCATCATGCCGCTGCGATATTACATTTTTCCATTACCGCCCATAAATTCGTTACGTTTTTTTGTTATAGACACGCATGTCGATCCTGTCAATATAAGAAGAAGTCCGGGTATTCCCAGACTTCTATCACATAAGCAGGGCTGAACATCTACAAATCCTGCTTTAAGCATTGTTTCTTGGTCCGGACTATCAATATAATATAATGCAGGTTTATCTTTTCCCATAACACGATATGTGGCTAGATTGCATAAAACTCCTTTGTAATATACTTTCATAGAAAATTACCTCCTACCGCAAAATTGTTCCTCTCCGCAAAATTCCGATTTATCTTACCCTATCATATAACTCTCCAAACTAACATAACGCCATATACAACAGCGGATATGGTCCGCCCTCCTCATCGCATTCCGTCCTCTTATACATGACAAAACCCATGTGCTCATAAAATCCCACCGCCTCCGGGTTCTGTTCATTTACCGTGACTTCCTGTACTCCGTATTCGCTGATTCCAAAACTTACAAGCTGTCTACCCAGACCTTTGCCACGCTCACCAGGTGCGAGAAATAGCATCTCCAGACGATCTCCGTCCGTTCCCATGAATGCCACCGGGACACCCTGCTCATCCTCCGCCACGATCAGGTGTTCCGCACCGCCCATAGCCTGTGGGACATATTCTTTTATGCGCTGTATCTCCTGCTCTGACAGGAAATGATGAGCTGCCCGGACTGAGGACTCCCAGATGGAGAGCAGTTGGTCTATGAGTGATGGTGTCCGGTCTGTGACTTCAAATATCTTCATTGTTTTTTCCCTTCCAGTGTATACTTCCAATTCTTTTTCTAGCATATCGGCCTCGATCCAGCCGTCATGTTTGGATTTTTCTTCTGCAAATTTCAAATCAAAAAGCAATTTTTCGATATTTTTCTTCTCTTTCATCCTAATCATGATTCTCCTTAAATTTCTTGTCTCTACCATAGATTATAACTGCAATCACCTTGTTATCCAACTATAAAACAAAAGGGTCCGGGAAAACTCCCGAACCCTTTCAAAATACACTATTATGATCATGTCCCCGGAACACTCCTTATGACAGAAGGAACGTCCCTAACTAATCTTCCACTGAGCCGCCTCAGTCTGGAGAGTCACAAGCTTTGCATAAAGACCGTTCTTCCTCATCAGCTCATCATGGGTTCCACATTCTGAGACCACACCGTCTGAGAGAACAACTATCTTGTCTGCATTCTCCACTGTTCTCATCCTGTGGGCGATGACGAGAACCGTCTTGCCATTTACAAGCTTTGAGATAGCCTCCTGGATCTCCGTCTCGTTGTCCACATCCAGAGATGCTGTAGCCTCATCAAGAAGAATGACCGGTGCATCCTTTAAGAGCGCACGGGCGATGGACAGTCTCTGACACTCTCCGCCTGAGAGCGTTGAACCATTCTCACCGATCACTGTCTGGTAGCCTTCTGGCAGCTTCTCTATGAAGTCATGACATCTGGCTGCCTTTGCCGCAGCGATGACCTCCTCATCCGTGGCGTCCTTACGGCCCACTCGTATGTTTTCCATAACCGTATTGTTGAACAGTACGACATTCTGGAATACCACTGAAAACTCCCTCATCATGGCAACCGAATCAATAGGTGCGATATCCGTACCGCCAAGCGTGATCTTTCCACCATCAGCATCATAGAAGCCCGCCACAAGATTTGCGATCGTACTCTTTCCACCGCCGGACGGACCGACAAGTGCAGTCACCTGGCCCTGCTTTGCAGTAAATGACACATCTTTAAGCACTGGCTTTCCAGGCTCATAAGCAAAGCTTACATGGTCAAATGTGATATCGTAACCATTTGTCTTGTATTCCTTCTGTCTGTCCTCTTCTTTGTGATTCTGTATCGCCTTGAGTCTGTCGACCTGGAGATCAACGCCAAAGAGCTCCGCCATATTTGACATAGCTCCTGAGAGCGGATCGTACAATCTGGATGCTGCAATAAGGAACAATATATAAGAAAACAGCGTTGTCTCGCCATTTATCATAAGCGAATTACCAACCACTATGACGGTTGCAAGTCCAAGTCTCAGGAACATCTGTCCTGTTGTCACAAGGCTGGCAGTCATCATCTCCGATGATATCTGTGCCTTCTCGGCGGCATCCATCTTGGCATCGAGTTTTCTCATGTATGCATCTTCCTGATTGCATGCCTTGATGTCCTGTACGGTCTCCAGGCATTCCTGGATCCCATCAGCCAGCTCAAGCTTTGCCGCCATGTGTTTTCTGCCCTGCTTTGACTGCAGCTTTCTTGAAAGCAGCACTATGGCAAATGCGATAGGTGCCACCCACAAAAGTGCAAGTCCCATTCTCCAGTCATAGACCAGCAGCACTACACACACTATGGCTGTCGATATGATGGAGCCCCAGAATTGTGATACTGTGTGTGAAAATGCATGCTCAAATCCGGCACAGTCACCCATGATGGTTCCTGTCAGATCTGATACATCATGCTCCTGGAAGAATCTCAGTGGCAGTGTCCTGAGTTTTTCTGCCAGGGTTATCCTTCGTCTCTCACTCTCCTTGTATGTTCCCATATATGTGATGGTGTACTGCAGGTAATGCATGACAAATATAACAACCAATATTACAATGCCAATTATCGTGTACATAAGTACATTTGTGTTCTTTGATCCGCCATCAAGCAGCGTGTCTAAAAATGAATCCAGCACCAGCGCAAGGAGTGCCACCGGGAGCATAAGGCTTATGTATGCAAGCACCGAATAGAGTATTCCCTTGAACAGATCCTTTGCACCCTGAGGACTTAAAGCGTATTTCTTCTGAAGAAATTTCATAGCTATCTGGCCTCCTTTCCGACTTTCCAGTTGACAGATGTCTGATAATCACGCCACATAGACGCATATCTGCCATTTGCCGCAAGCAGGGATTCGTGTGTTCCGTGCTCGATTATCCTGCCGCCGTCAAACACAAGTATCATATCCGCATCCTGGATAGTTGACAGTCTGTGGGCTATCATGAGAACCGTCTTGCCCTCAGTCAATTTCTCAAGCGCAAGCTGTATCTCGTGCTCATTTTCCGCATCCGCAAATGCTGTCGCCTCGTCGAGTATGACAACAGGCGCATCCTTCAGGATCGCTCTAGCTAGCGCCACTCGCTGATTCTCTCCGCCCGACAAATTTCCAACTATTGTATCAAGTCCATTTGGCAGACGATCCACGATCTCACCGCACTGGGCATACTCTGCTGCCAGCATCGCCTGTTCACGGGATGCCTCCGGTCTCGCGGCACGGATATTCTCAAGCAGAGTGTCCTTGAAAAGCTTTGTATTCTGGAATACAAATGCGATCCTGTCCATAAGTGTCTGCTTGTCGATATTTTTCACATCTATTCCGCCCACCAGCACTCTGCCGCCGGTCACATCGTAGAATCTAGGAACGAGCTTTGCCGCGGTGGATTTGCCGCTTCCCGACGCTCCGACCAGCGCCACTGTCTTGCCTGCAGGGATCTCAAATGATACGTCATCGAGAGCCTTCTCCTCAGTGCCCGGATATGCAAATGTAACATGTTCAAATGTGATGGATGCATCAGCCGGCTGTTCTGGTGCATTTGTCTCCGGAAGAGGCTGCTCATTCAGGACCTCCTCTATACGTTTTACCGCACTCTTTGCCGCCATGAGCTGTTCGCTGGCGAACATGACTCTGTTCATCATGGTTGCACAGACTGGTGTAAACAAACTGTAGAACAGGAAATCAAGAATTACCTCCTGATAAGCCGCCTGTCCGCTGACACCTGAGAATATCATGCACGCAACCGGGATCAGCAGTATGAATGTTCCATTTAATGCAACATTAAAACCGGTGAGTGGTATACGGCACTTCAGCGCGTAGCCCGATGCGTATTTCTCATACTCCTCTATGGCAGCGTGGAAATTCTTGAATGAATATACGGTCTGCTGGAACACCTTGACAACGGGTATTCCTCTTATATACTCAACAGCCTCCTTGTTCATGGTCTCAAGGGCTGTCATGTAACCTTCCATGAAGTGCGCATTGTCGCCGCCCATCATCTGCTTCATGAACAGAACGCTGATGACCAGTGGCACGAGACAACACAGTCCAAGTCGCCAGTCAAATACAAATATCATCACTATTACCGCAACCGGCATGACAAATGCACCCGTAAGATCCGGGAGCTGGTGTGCCAGAAAGTCCTCTGTCAGCCCAGCGTTGTCGTCTATCACCTTGCGGAGCTTTCCGCTGGCATTCTGGCTGAAATATCCAAGCGGAAGCTTGATTATGTGATGCATAGCCGCCTTTTTCATATTTGTCGCCGTTCTAAATGCCGCAAGATGCGCGCAGCAGAGCGCTGCGAAGTAGAGCAATATGCTGAGCGCCGCAAATCCTGCTGCCATCCATGCATATGTGCTGCTGTGCTCCGCCAGGGATATGTCTCCCTTTATCAGCGCATTTATCATGTCCCGGACCACAAACCATATGCAGACAAATGGCACCATGGACAGAACGGTACTGAGTCCCGCCAGGATCATACCCATCACCGTGAGCCAGTGCCTGTTTCCCGCATACCGGAACATCCTTGATATCTCAGAATCTTTTTTCATGGAACTTTCCTCCTTGTAAAAATATATGGAGCAGACGCATGAAAGGCGCTTCGCGCGGCGTCTGCGTGATATGTCATCAAGCCCACCGCTTGATGACCTACGCGCACATCAGTGCGCTTCCAGCCTTCACAAGGATTCCTCCCACTTGCGTGGGTCCCTCCTTATGAAAATAAAAAGTGTCGCAGTTAGTATCTTCTAACCGCAACACTTATCCTATAAGAAAGATTCTGTTATCTCAATGACCAAGAGGTCTTTTTTCTATCCATTTAGACTTTTTCTGCGATACACCGAAGGCGGCATACCGTACTCAGCACAGAATGCTGATGTGAATTTGTTCGGGTTGAGATAGCCGACCTTCGCAGCGATCTCCCCCATCGTGAGCTGGCTCTCCCTTAGAAGTCTCTCTGATATCTGAAGCCTGTACTGCTTCATATACGAGTATATGGAGTCGCCGTACACACCCTTGAAGCATTTTTTCATAACCGTTGGGGATATCTCAAAATGCTCCGCCAGGTATTCTATGGTGTAATGTTCATTGTAGTGCTCCACCAGAAATGCGCGTATCTCCTTGACCGCCGCTATCTGATTGCCCGAGAAATACTGATGTTCCGGCTGCTCCTCGCCCATGTCAATGCCGGTAAACACAAGCAGCAGCTCCAACACCTTCACCCTTATGTATCCCTGTCTTATCCTTTCAGGCACTGTATAGAGCTCTGAAAATATATACTCTATAGTTGGATTTGCCCTGATGATAGTGAAGTCGCCCATCTGTGAAAGCTTCTTTATGCGCTCCAAACAGACACTCGCTCCTGCCCTCCCGGCAATAGTTGATCTCCATAACACCATGCGCCGGCTCCTGCTCTTTATTGCAATATGCCATGTGCCATCCTGCAACCCCTTTCATAATAAGTGAATCTTAACCAAATCGAATTTATTCGTCACGGTCAGCCCATCTTTGTTTTCGTCGTAACTTTCATTATTAATACAATTCCAGCCTGTGCTCCACCAGCTCGCTTCCCTCATAGACAAGCTTGAGTGAGAAAAATCTCTCCTCACCGGAAAGCAGCAGTTTTAGGAATATAGCATCTCCGCTCCACGTCGGAAGTGTAGGCACTATCTCTTTGTCTATCCACTGGAGATCGCCCTCATCACATATCTGGACATCTCCTTCAAATCCATCCGCAGTGAACAGACACATAAGCTCGTTCTCACACTCATTGCTGATAAATGTGACAAGACCTCTGAATCTGTATGACGTAAGGGTGAGACCTGTCTCCTCCTTTATCTCTCTGAGCAGGCAGTCCTCCGGGCTTTCCCCCTCCTCGGCATGTCCGCCTACACCGATCCATTTGCCTTTGTTGATATCCTTCTCCTTCTTTGTCCTGTGGAGCATCAGGTATTTCCCATCTTTTTCTATATAACAAAGTGTCGTCATCTTCATAATTACTGCACTCTCCTTGTTCTCTTTAGCACAATTAGTTTTTCTCACTCCGCTCTCTGCTATTTACTATATATATTCCTGCGCACACCAGCACCAATGACACCAGGCTTACAAGCCCAAGCGCCTGGGCTCCCTCACGGAGCAGCCACGCTGACAGGATCACTCCGAACACAGGATTCATAAATCCGAACACGGCAACCCTTGATATAGGGTTGTACTTGAGCAGCATTCCCCACAGTGAATATGCCACCGCTGACACAAATGCCAGATATATGAGCATCATAACGCCTCCTGCTGATACGGTGCTGAGTCTGCCTCCCATGACCAGACCGGATGCCGACAGAATGATCCCGCCAGCTATAAACTGGTAGCCACTGAGCATGACAGGATTGTGTTTTGCCGAATATCTCTTCAAAAATACCGATGAGAACGCATATGCCACTGTCGAAAGGAAGATAGCTCCCTCACCGGCCAGACTCATCTGGAAATTCATTCCGTTCATATTTATTAGAACAACGCCTGCAAATCCAACCAGGCAACCGATCATCTTCTTCGCAGTGACCTTTTCCTGATGGAATATAAATCCCGACACGATTATCGCAACAAATACATTTACCGCCTCTATGATCGAAGCCTTGACTCCGCTTGTGTGTGCAAGTCCGATGTAAAAGAACAGATACTGAATGACAGTCTGCAGCATGGCCAGCCAGGCGATCTTGCCCGCACAGCCTTTCTCCGGCTTTATGAATTTTCCTTCCAGCAGACTTCCAAATATCACTGCAAGGATTCCCGCCAGCACAAACCGCATCCCGGCGAACAGGATCTGTGATGCGGTATCCGCACTTCCTATATCCCACAGTCCGTACCCTATCTTGATACAGGGAAATGCACTTCCCCACAGCAGACAGCAAAGCATAGCACCAAACCACACCACGCCGGTCTTCTGCATCCATTTGTCATTTATCTCGATCTTCTTCATGTTTACTTCTCTCTATCTTTTGTCCATAGGCCGGTATCAGCATTTATAGCTGCCAGTCTATATTCTTTGCATTCTCAGCAAGCAGCAGCCTGGTTGCAAGTTCTCCATCATCAAGCTCTATATAATCGCCATTTGCATAGTACCGCCACTCGGCAGTCATCTTTTTTCCTGACCAGTTCTTCTCTCTTATAACCCAGAACTGTTTTGGAGAAAGTCTCTCATGGTTGTTTCTCATCAGATTATAACACTCTGTGTATCTGCATTTTCTTACAAGTTCCTTGACATCTATGAATGTCTCACGATTCTGGACCTGACATATAAGCTATGGAAAATACAACATCTCCTCTCGAACCAATGATCTTGTATAGGAACCACTTATTGAAATAGAACAAGAGCACACCCGTCAGGAATGAGCACAGGATCAGGTCAGTGAACCACTGTCCTGCCACGATCAGTCCATGTGTATTCCTCGAATCCGAGAAAAACCTCAGTATCCAGAGAAGCAGCATCGTGATGACTGCCAACACAAGCGCAGCTATACCAAGGTGTACCCCAGAGTCAAATATCCAGTGCCAGTTAAGCGGCAATTTTATATGTTTTATGTCATGCAGGAGATACTGCACATCTGGGTTCCAAACCGTATTGCCCCAATATATGAATCCCCACACTGCACCTATCACAAATAGCAGAATTTCCTTTTTCCATCTTCCTCTCATAATCATCCCTCCATCTTAGAACATAGACTCATTTTCTTCTATAAAAAGTATATTTTTATACACGAAAAAAGTCAATTTCATTTCCTGCCTGTGCAGTTTGTTTTTGGCAAAGATGTCACAACCATTATTCCCTGGTAATATAATAATCACAATACTCGTCGCTGACTTCAATTATCCGGCTCTTATAGCCCTTCTTCTCCGAACCTGCACTTCTCATGATGGCTTCCCTGTTCTTCCATATCAGCTTTGGTATTCCCGGAAACCCCGTCATCTTTGCCATACGGTTCTTCGCATCCTCACCCGCAACATATGCATAATCCATCATAAGCTCAAGTGCCTTATCCTTGGACACCTTCTTCTGAAGTGCAAGATATATCCCTGCCATGGGATATGCGACCGTCCTAGAATCCTTTACGGCTTTTGGATTCTCATCAAGCAGCTTCTTACTCAGCTCGCCAGCATCTTTCCACACTGCACTGTCCTCATCCGTTCCCCATTCCTCAAGTAATACATTCTTAAACTTTGCAAAATAACTTTTTCTGTCAAGAACATTCATAATACTACATCCCTCCATATCCAAATTCATGTCTGTATATTATTGTCTGCCCGCCGCTTTTGAGCAAACATAACACTTGTTATGTTAGTTTGTTCTAACAGCGCTGTCAATCGCATAAGCAACATTTATAAATATTTCTTCAATTATCGCCTCGCATATGATATCCTCTAGTTAGTTTATGCTAACTAAACATGTTGATTATAGTGTTTGAAAGACTGTGAATTTGTACTGTCTGGAATGGCTGAAGTCCGTTTAACTCTAAAATAGATTATTTACAAGGGGGATTACATGGAACAGAAAGAAAAAATTAAGTATCAACGAAACTGCCTTCTGGGCGCGCTCGGCGCAGCACTTCTCATCGTCGGAGATCTTTGTCTCAGCATCATACCCGCATCGCCCGCAGACAAAGGGCTCTATGTAAGGGGTCAGACACCTCAGTTGCCGGAGGGGCCTGCCCCCCTCCGTTGCCACGCAAAAAGTTCCATGCATCTGCACCGTGCAGACACATGGAACCTTCTTGTTACCTTATATTACTATTCACATTTTCAAAACACTACACGCACGCTGATCGATGTACATCCCAATTTGTTTCAACATCATGGGCGATATCACTTCAACTTACAGCATACCCTCTTTGATAATATCGTGGTCTCTCAGTACCTTCTCGATCACTGTTCCCTGGATCTTCTTCAGTATAGGTCTCTTGAGCTTGTTCAGAGGTCCAAGATTTATCTCAAGCGGAGATTTGCCATCCATGAGCTTCACACTGCTGTCCAGCAGTTCGCGGATATCATATACACTTCCCCATACCTCAGGAACACCTCTGTCCACGCCGAGAAGTCCATACACTGCCTCCATGGCGGTTCTGACGGAATACTCTGTGGTGAATACTGTGTCACGAGGTGTGTCGGCGAACTGTCCGAGGAATGCAAAGTTGGTGCAACCATCAGGGATGACGTCCGGTCTGTCACCCTTCGTTCTAGGCATGAAGAACGCTGTGATATAAGGCATCATAGTCGGAACACATACTGCGCTGTTTGTTGCCAGCTCCTCGATCTCATCCTCCGGAACTCCCAGATGATAGAGCCACTCCTCTGTGATCTCCTTACCGGTGCAGTCCTTCATAGGCTTCTTGATATAGTCACCCGGAACATCTGTGAAGAGTCCATATACCCATACACATACCTTATCCTTGTCCTGGGTCTTGAACTGTCCCTGTCTGTTGATAGTCCAGCTCATCAACCAGCTTGAATCCTGACAGCTCACTATACCACCTGTGACTACCTTTCCTGTTCTCGGATCACGCTTGCAGATATCCACGATATAAGGGATGATCTTGTCGTCAAGTGTTGTGACTGTGGCTGACTCCCAGTTCGTCTTCGATATATCTGAACAGAACTTCTCAGGATGACCAAATGATGGATCCTGGGCAGCTATATTCTTCCACAGACTCCAGCAGCCGCTTGTCCTGACCTCTGCATCTCCATTTGGCGCATGGTTCTGGTCGCCGTAGATGGTTCCCTCAGTACAGCTTCCATTTGTGACAAATACAAGATCGTTCTCAGTGAGCGGGATACCCTTCTCCAATCCATTTACCCTGCACTCGATGGTCTTGGCAATCTTCTTGCCATCCCTCATGTCAAATATGACATTTGTGACCTCTGTGTTGTACTGGAATGTCACTCCCGCAGCCTCAAGGTACTTCACCATCGGAAGTATCAGCGACTCGTACTGGTTGTACTTTGTGAACTTCAGCGCTGAGAAATCCGGAAGACCTGCGATATGATGTATGAATCTCTGGAAGTACAGTTTCATCTCCAGTGCGCTGTGCCAGTTCTCAAATGCGAACATCGTCCTCCAGTACAGCCAGAATGTTGAATTAAATACCTCATCGTCAAATACATCTTCAATGGTCTTGTCGTACAGATCCTCATCCTTTGTCATGAAGAGCTTCATGATCTCCATACAGCCCTTCTGGCTCAGATTGAATTTGCCGTCCGTGTGGGCATCCTTGCCCCTGTTCACAGTGGCTCTGCACAGTGAGTAGTTTGGATCCTCCTTGTTCAGCCAGTAATACTCGTCAAGCACCGACACGCCCGGTGTCTCTATGGAAGGTATACTTCTGAACAGATCCCACAGGCACTCGAAATGGTTCTCCATCTCACGTCCACCTCTCATGACGTAGCCTCTGGTAGGATCAAATATTCCGTCACATGCGCCGCCTGCTATATCCATCGCCTCAAGAATATGGATATGTGAACCCGGCATCTGTCCGTCACGGACAAGGAAACATGCCGCCGCAAGTGATGCAAGACCACTTCCAACTATATATGCGTTCTTGTCGTCCACGCCCTCCGGCTTTCTCGGTCTGGCAAATGCCTCATAGTTACCATTTGTATAATAAATTCCCTTGCTGTTCTTCTCATGCTTTCCACGCTCAGTGTTGCGGTACTCTGCGTGCTCTGCAACAGCCTTCTCCTTCTGAACTTTTGTCTTATTATGATTCTTTACTGTGAGAGCTGCTGCTCCTGCGCCGGCTGCTGCCACCGCTGCTATTCCGATTCCTAACTTTTTCTTTGACATAAGCAATTCTCCTTTCAGCTGGTTGTCTGTTTTCATCTCATGTCCCTATAATAGCTTACCCAGATTTGCATTCATATTTACAAAAAAAGTGGAGTGATAAAAAACTTATCACTCCACCCGTTTTGTATAAATTTACTTTGAATATTTCTCCATGAACAGCATCACACTCTGTTTCAACACTTCCATCTGCGACTTCAGATAGTATTCATCCTCAAACAGAGCATAATGTACGCTGGCTCTGATAAATATGAAGATCAATGGTGTGAGAATATCATAAGGAATACCAATCTTCGGCTCAAGCTGTTTTGCATACTCTGTATATCGCTCATTGACACCCTCAAAGAACTTCTTGCCATGCTCGATATACTTTGGATGTGTATATACCTGATACATAAGCCTGTATTTTTTGCCATGCTTCTTTGCCGTCCAATAAGGTATCTCCTCGATAAACCTCATCACATCTTTCGCATCCTTATGGGATTCCATCATGAAATCGTCCTCCACCTTCGACATGCAGTATGCAGTGGACTGCACTATCAGATCATCCAAATCATCAAAATAAGTATATAAAACCGACGGATTTGTATCGCAGGCTTTTGCAAGACCTCTTATTCCCACTGAATTAAGCCCGTTCTCGGCATAGCATTCATAGCACTTCTCCATCAATTCAATTTTCTTTGCCTGAAACTGCTCCTCATTGCGTACTCTCACTTCAACGCCTCCTTCCAGTAACACCGCGCAAGTTTAACACACGACTTTTTTCATTCTAACATGACATAATCCAACTTAGCAACCTATTTAGTCGTGGCAGACTTTGCTATAGTAACTGTCTTCGCCCCGGCAAATGTCGATGAGGTGCTGTACTGTAACTGATAGCCTGTGGTCTGTACTGACTGCTTTGCCCACTTGATCATCAGCTGATTCTTCGCTCCAGTGACACCTGAGATGCTCGTAGTCTTCGGCTTTATTGTAAATGTCTTCGTAGCAGATCCGCTGTAATTGCCCTTGAATCTGATCGTCACAGTATAGCTTCCCACATACTTTCTTCCGGCAGAATAAGTAAGTGTGTACGCTGTACTTCCGAGTTTCTTTCCCGTGCTGTCTTTTATCGTAACGACCGGTTTTCTGACATTGCCATTGTAGGTGTGATCCGTTGATGACAGTGTGATGCTCGCTATCTTTGGTATAGCCTTTGATGAGATCAGCTTGCCACATACTGAACATTTCACAACGATCTTACCGTTGTTCTTCATGGTTGCCTTTGTTACCGTAGTCTTTCCCGTGTGCTTTCCTGTAGCTGGGATTACAAGGGCCTCAGCTGTGAGCTCATCTGTTCCATCTTTGTCTGCAAAATTTCTGTCACAGACGCCGCAGTACCAATATTCCCTAATGCCCGCAGCCACACAGGTTGCAGCCACTTCTTCCCTGTGCTCAAGAACATGATTTATCTCATCGATCTTCTCACATCCGGCATTTGTACACTTGCGTATATGTCTGCCCTCTTCATCAAGAGTCCATTTATCCCAGACATGTGCTTTGCTTGCCACTATCGCAACCCTTCCGCACACTTCACACATCACAGGAGTTGTGCAATCACCATCATCCTTTGCCGGTGTATGGTCATCATTCACAGGGATCGTCACATCCTGCAATGTTGTCTCCTGCTCTCCAGCCTCATCAAGGAAATATTTGTCGCATGATAAACAATGCCAGTATTCCTTATTTCCTGTTTCCTTACAAGTCTCTGCAGACGCTTCCTTATGAAACATTGTGTGTCCTGTCGCCTTAAGAACCTTGACATTGACTTCGTCATTAATATAATCATCGCATTCCGTATCCTGGCACTCATAACGCTCATATCCAGCCTCTGTACATGTCGCCTCTTTCCTTGTAACAACATAGGTATGAGGCTTTCTTGCCACAAGTACGTCATAACCGGACTTTATATCACCTGTTGATATCGTAACCACATGTCTTCCCGGCTCGGTAGAACTGTAATCCGTTGTCACATCATACGGAATAAGCCGTGAGTTAAATGCGCCCCTCCTTGTAAGTCTGACAGCAAGACCGTTCGTTATGAGGTCCTGGCCATAGTAAAATGTCGTCTTTGCATTCTGACTGTCAACAGTAACCTGTATCGGAGCAAGTCTGATCGGATGTCCCGGCTCCTCCGAATTTGTCAGCATTCCAACGTACTCATACCCCAGATTGCTGAGCGTAAAATCTTTAACATATGATATCTCAGGCTCTCTTCCCTGTCTGAGTGTTCCGACAAATATCATGTTGTAATTTGTCTCCGTGGCTGTCTCGCCATTGTATACATATGTAGTCTTGATCCTGAACTCATTGCAGTATCCTGCGATCGATCCATGATTGTAGCCTGAATGCTTAAACTGGTCAGTTCCTCCCTCATTTGTCACGAAACTCCAACAGTCATCCATGTTGGAATAGTGTCCCTGACCGACAAGGCCACCTGTATAACTTTCCGAAGCAGTACAGGATGACCAGATAAGACCATCCTCTTTTCCGCAATATTTTATCTTGCTATTACTCGTCACATAACCAGCAATATCACCAAGATCGCCCGAAACAGAAGAACCGCTGCCACTTTCACCGACATGCACCCCGAGATTTCGGGTAATACATCCTTCTAGCTGACTGCCTCTAAGTTCTCCAACTATTCCTCCCACACATGCATATCCACTATTTGGAGATGCTGATACTATGCCATCTATTATCTCACATCGCTGTATCTTGGAGCTGCTGGCTTTTCCGGCAATACCGCCCACATAACACAATCCACTGTTTCCTGCTATCTGGATATTTGGATTTTTCAGAATCAGATCCTGAACTATACCTCCTGATAATTCCTTAAATAATCCTAACTCAGAATATGTACAGCCTCCAATTTCCGCATTGCTATCGTGTGTCCATTTCCATAGAATACTCCGCTAAACTGACCACTTACCGAATCAAAAAACTATCTCGTCAAATGAATCCCAGTCTTTCTCATCGCTCGCCACGTATCCGCATGATATTGATATAGACTTCACAAGCTGACCTGACCATCTGCCAACGATATCTGCAAATTCTTCCTGCACTCTCTTCAGTCTTCTTGCATTTACAAATATGATAGCTGTAAATTCATCGCCGCCCATCCTGTACACTTTGCCGTAGCTTCCAAAGCACTGCTTCATACATTCTGCGGCGCCCTGCAGCAGTTCGTCACCCGCCGCATGTCCCAGTGTGTCATTTACCGGCTTTAGTCCGTTCACATCCATGGATACATACACATAGACCGAATCGTCCTGCATCTCCTTGACATCATCTATATAAGCTCTTCTGTTGAAGCATTTTGTCAGTTCATCAGTATAGGATGTACGTATGAGCTTCTGCTCTCTCCGCTTGTCATCGTCAATACTTCTTGTGGTGAATATCACCTTGACCGGACGTCCCTCATCATCCACATCTATAGATATAAATGACATTCTGAACCAGCCCAGATCCTTGACCATGAACTCCCTGGATATGATCTTTTTCTTCTGCAGTCTGTCTCCCAGACTGCTCAGATCCATAAATGTCTTTGCATCATCCCTGTATTCATCAACAATAACTTTTCTGGTGATCTCCTGCATAAGTTCATGTGCTCCGGATGCATCATTGCTGATTTTCCAGATCAGGTCTCCCGCAGAATACATGGTATATGTATCACTGTCAAGATCAAGCATATGCATACTGTAATATATTTCCGACCTGGATCATCTTAGTTCCATCATCATTCCAGGTTATGGCATACATCATGTTCTTGCCCTCTGACGTATTCGGCGTGACATCCTGACACATGGTGAGTGTCTTGTCATCCAGCATAGGCTTGAAATATGCCATCTGCTCACCGGAATCAAAGTTATATCCATAATACTCTGGATTAGTACCGGCATATATCTCACCATCTGTGTTGAACAAATGTACCTCATCAACCGATATGAGTGTGGCGATCTTTCGAAGTTCATCCACATCGTCCTCGACCTCCGGCCTGGCATCCACTATATACGCCACAGCCTTGGCTCTGACCATATAGTCTTCCTTCAAGGAATCTATCAGATCGTCCTCACTGGCCTTGTTCTTTTCGATCACGTTGCTCACCTGATCCAGCAGCACCTGGGATGTCCTGTTGAAGTTTCTGGTATTGATAAAATTCAGGATAACCGCCTGCAGCACCAACGCCACAAGTACAACACCGCCTGTGATCAGGATCAGTTTTAAAAGCTTAGACTTTTTTTCAAATCTGCTGCTCATAATAATTCTCCCCGCAAATCATCTGCGACAGCAGCCACATTTACTCAGCCACACACGTGCTTACATTTCATTTTCAAAATTATGGATGGAGTTTGCTATATTGCCCTTAAGTGTTATACTAAGCTGCTCCACAATCTTATGATAATCATCTTTCATTCCCTTGTCTACCCAATCAAGCATAATTCCTACAAAACCATACTTGTAAAAGTCTGCAATGAACTGCTTATCCTCGTCTGACAGATTGTCCCCGGCACATTTTTCCTCAACCACATCGGCTATGAGCTGATACGAAAGCTTATACAGATAATTCTCGATCTTCGCCTTATCCACTGATCTGTAGATATTTGCGATAAATGGTTTATTCTCCAGCACAGCTTCAAATACCTGGGTCATTCCCTCCTGCCAGGTGTCGTATGTCTTCTTGTCCTTAAGAGCCTGCTTGCCATCCTCTATGCACACCCACTCTGCCAGATCATATATATCCTGAAAATGGTAGTAAAATGTCATCCTGCTTATCCCACAGTCCTCCGTGAGATCTGCAATAGTTATCTTGTCAAATGGCTTTTCACCCAGAAGTTTCTTGAGTGATACCTCCAGTGCTTTCTTTGTCGTGTTTGCCATCTTATCCCTCCTTAAAATAACCCGCTTACCGACTTTCCCGTGACGGAGGGGCCTGACCCCTTCACCACTTCCTCCAGGAAACGGAGGGGCCTGACCCCTTCACCACTTTTCCTGGGGAACGGAAGGGCCTGACCCCTTTTTATCGAATCGGCTCTATTTGAAAATATTATACTTTCGTATCTTTCTTCTGATCTTACGTCTGTTCTTTGCATCTCCGAAGAAACTGCTGAGTTTCTCCACCAGAAGCGTCAGATATCTGAACATGGATTCCGCAGCAAATGCAAATACTATCATGAGCAGGAAACATATGCTGGATATCGACTCTATGGCAAACAGCTTTCCGAGGAATATTCCGCAGAACAGAAGTCCTACTATATTTATGAGGAGTACACCGTACTTAATCTTGTTGAACGGATGACTGATCTTGATGATGATCATAAATCCGACAACCGCAAGGAGCATCGTTGATGCTGTGGCAATATCCTCACTCGGGAGATTAAATACCTGTCCGCATATAACCAGAGCTCCAACTGAGAGCACATCAGTAAGTCCTGCGGGCAGTGCTTTCAGCATGACATTTGCCATGAAGTTGCCCTCTATGCGGTTCCTGTTCGGCTCAAGTGCCAGAAGGAATCCTGGGAAACCTATGGTGAACATACTTATCAGTGATATCTGCGAAGGCTCCAGCGGATATGTGATCGCAAATACCGCCGAGAATATGGCCATCAGCAGAGAGAATATGTTCTTTACAAGGAACAGGCTGGCAGATCTCTGTATGTTGTTTACTACCTGTCTTCCCTCAAACACCACGTATGGCATACGGCCGAAATCTGAATCGAGCAGCACCGTCTGTGCCGCCTGGGCTGCGGCTTCACTTCCTGATGCCATGGCTATACTGCAGTCCGCATCCTTCATTGCAAGGATATCATTTACACCATCACCGGTCATGGCAACCGTGTGCTTCTCCTTCTGAAGTGCTCTGACTATGAGCTGCTTCTGCTTAGGTGTAACTCTTCCAAATACAGTATATTTACCCACAGCCTCAGCTATGTCTCTCTCTGAGCTAAGGGTTGATGCATCGACATAGCTCTCGGCTCCGTCGATGCCGGCACGCTTCGCAACCTCTGATACCGTCGCCGGATTATCACCTGATATAACCTTTATTGCAACGCCCTGCTCCTTGAAATATGTGAATGTCTTTTCTGCATTCTCTCTTATCGGATTGGACAGAACTATATAACCAATCGGAGATACTTCTCCCGCCTCTGCCAGAAGGAGAACTCTGTATCCCTTCTTCTGGTACTCCTCGATCTCATCGGATATATCATCATATTTTTCCTTCATGATAAATTCCGGAGCACCGAGCATATAATCTCCCTCAACAAATGAAACCTTGCTGTATTTGTTTGCCGATGTAAATGGCTGGGTTTTCAGCAGTGTCCTGCTGCCCTTCTCTATCTCATTCTTATCCATGTAAGCTCTTATGGCCTCCATGGTGGCGTTGTTGTCCTCTATGACCGCTGAATAATCTGCCAGCAGATGTGTAAATGCTCTCTTGTCCATCTTCTCATCAACACATTTGCCGCTTATCACAAGATCAGTCACCTGCATCCCCGGCTCGGTTATGGTTCCTGTCTTGTCCACACAGAGCACATCTACCCTCGCAAGTGTCTCTATGCTCTTCATGTCATGAAGAAGAACCTGCTTTTTGGCAAGCCTGATTGTACTGAGCGCAAGCGCCACTGTTGTCAGCAGGTAAAGTCCCTCAGGGATCATGCCCAGAACGGCTGCAACCATGGATACCACGCTCTTGCCAAATGTCTCATGATTGAACAGATATGCCTGACAGAAAAGTATGGCACCTACAGGTATGATGATTATTCCGACCCATTTGACGAGCTTATTGATGTAGCGGATCATCTCCGACTGCTCACCCTCGCCCATCGCCTTTGCCTGGGCTGTGAGCTTTGATATATATGATTCATTTCCTACTTTTTCAAGCTTTGCATAACACTGGCCCGACACAACAAAACTTCCCGACATGAGGTTGTCGCCGGATGCCTTCTTGATCTCGTCAGACTCTCCTGTCAGCAGTGACTCGTTCACTGACACGCTTCCGCTCAAGACTGTTGCATCCGCGCATATCTGATTGCCCGCCGAAAGGATGATTATATCGTCCTTTACCAGCTCCTCAGACTGGATCTGCTTTTGCTCTCCGTCTCTCACTACTATTGAATGCGGCGCATTGAGCATGCTCATCTTATCCAGCGTCTTCTTTGCACGCAGCTCCTGGAATATTCCTATGACCGTGTTACCTATGATGACCGGCAGGAAAGTCAGATTTCTGAAGGAACCTACTATGCAGAGCAGCACCGTAAGTATAAAGAATATAAGGTTGAAGTACGTCAGCAGGTTGGACTTGATGATCTGCCCCACCGTTTTCTGTGTACTTATATCTGCATGATTTGTAAGACCTTTTTCTACTCTCTCCCTGACTTCATCTGACGTCAGCCCAAGTATGGGAACTCCCCGCGTGTCCAGATTACTATCTGTGTTTGTATTCACGTTAAACACCTCTTCCTGTGTATCTCTTCTCTATTTTTTGCGTTATCTCTATAAGATTATACAGTGTTCTATTATAAGTTCATGGGATGGGGTTGTTCAAGGAAGATGGAAGAATTTTCACATTTTTTTAAGAAACCTTGTGGAACCTTAACGGATTGTGGGGGGGGATCTGCGCTAACGAACGGGCGGTCAGGTCCCGCAGGTACCATCCCCACAGCACGTTTGTCGGCTGTCGCTTCAGCTATGCTTCTATCTGCACAAAGCTCCACCTGCAATAAGGGCGCTGCAGGCTCCGCTTTGGCAAGAAGCGCTGAAGCTCGGCCGCCTGCACTAACGCTGTGGGGATGGTACCTGCGGGACCTGACCTTACGCTTTGGCTTTATATATTTTTTGAGTTAGTTTCCTTGGATTAGGATTTAGAATTGTATTTTGTTCATGGTATAAGCTGGGCTAAGTTTTATTTACGTATAGCTTTGACATGTCTTGGGACTAGGCAAACTTTATCATTATATTGACTTTATCCTTGGACTGGACGGACTTCTTCATTACATGGACTTGACTCTTGGGACTGGACGGACTTCTCATGTATGTGTTCCGACTTGGCATCGCAGGTGCTGCAGCTGCCACAGTGTGCGGTCAGATCATCGGAAGTGTTGTACCGCTTATATATTTTGCGACCAATACTACAGGATCATTGAAGCTTACAAAGGCAAAATTTGACTGGAAGTGCATCTGGAAAGCCTGCGGAAACGGCTCATCCGAAATGCTCACCAACCTGTCCACCTCAATAGTATCCGTCGTGTATAATCTACAGCTCATGAAACTTGCAAAGGAAAATGGTATTGCAGCCTACGGCGTGATCATGTATGTATCATTTATATTCATGGCGATATTCTTCGGTTATGCCATAGGCGTTACCCCTATCGTCGGTTACAACTACGGTGCGGGCAACAAAAAGCAGCTCCACAGCCTGCTCAAAAAAAGTCTTGTGATAACTTCTGTCACAGCCGTGGCCATGACTGTGTTGTCCGAGGTGCTCGCTCTTCCGATCGCCAAAATATTCGTTGGATATGACGACACTCTCTGCCATATGACCCAGACAGGTATGATGCTCTTCTCAATATCATTCCTGTTCTGCGGATTTAACGTATTTGGCTCAGGATTCTTCACCGGCCTTGGAAATGGACTTGTGTCAGCCACCATCTCGTTCCTCAGAACACTTGTGATACAGCTTGCAGCGGTTTTACTACTGCCTATGGCGTTCGGTATCAACGGAATCTGGTGTGCAGTCGCTGTAGCAGAGGCCGTGACGCTGATAATAACTGTTACATTCCTTGTGAAAAACAGGAAGAAATATGGATACTAACCAGCTATGAGTAATCTGGTTATTTGCTCATCGCTCAAGTAAACAGAACGCCGGAGTGTGTGATATATCTAAATCACATACTCCGGCATTTTTTATCATGTCGTCTCACGGCTCCATGCGGACGAGCCCACTATATCAGCCTGAGCAAGCGCTGCTGTCACTCTGATCGCTATATCGCTTTATTCACTATGTCTCTGAGTTCTGTATAATCAGACACAGCCAGCACATCCTCGTCAGTCTTATCATGAAGTGACAGATACCATACCGGCGTCATACCAGCGTTTTTTGCTCCTGTGACATCCTTCTTGTAACTGTCACCAACGTATATGACCTCCTCATTCTTAACACCCAGCTTTTCAGCAATCATGTCAAACATCCTGCGGTTTGGCTTCTCCACGCCGGCCTCCTCACTTGTGATCATGGCATCCAGCCGGTCCGTAAGCCCAAGCCGGTCTATCTTTCTAAACTGTATATGTGCTGTCATGTCCGTACAAATACCAATCTTTATACCAAGAGCTCTCGCATCATCTATAAACTTCAAAGCTTCTGGGAATAACGATATCCGATTCAGAAAATTGTCCCAGAAATAGTTGTAAACCTGAAGATCATACTTGAACGGCGAAACGTCAAGGAGCTCCAGCATCTTCTGAAAATACAATACCCTGTTGTGCTGCGCCGCCATATCCCATTCCGAGAGCTGGGACTTTACCGTATCTCTGCCCTCCTCAAATGCCTTCCTCACAACATCCTCATCCATATGAAGCAGTTCATTTGCAACATACCTCACTGTATCATCTACAGCTTTGTCATTTTCATGAAGGCAGTCATATAATGTATCATCCAAGTCAAATACTATTGCTTTTATCATATCTTCTCTCTCCTTAATACTGAGCCGGGTGATCTAGTTCATATTTATTGCAGATTTTCTCCAATTCAGGAAAATTCAGACAATACTTTTTATTTTTATACCTGACATCATCTTCTACATACATAGTATATAATTCCTGAGCCTTTTTTACAATTTCATTTCTATGGGAATTACACCATTCATACTCATATCTTCTAAGCAATTTAGATTCCTTTACTTTTGCATTGTCATGCCTACGAAGATTCATATCCAATGGTCTGATCTGGTTTAACGGAACTGGTATCATTTTATTAAATTCTACTCCAGCTACTAATTTTCCTTTTCTATATATAGGTGTAAAATCCAATTCTTTTGAAGTCAAATATTTAAATCTATCTTTATATGAAGTCAGTGGAATAAAATAATTAAGTTCATTGCAAATTGTTATTATTCCCACAAATGGTCGATTTCCTTTATTCCCATCGACCTTATACACACTTAAATCACCACCATTATTTTCATCTCTTAATGCCTCTATGTAATTAGGTACCACTTTATACAATCTGAGTTCTTCAAAAAAAGCATCCATATGTTTACCCCAATTCCAACTTTCTGGATGTGTTCGGATCTTTCACCAGTTAAAGCGCACCCACGGCACAAACTAAAAAGAGGACTGCATAACAGTCCTCTCATAGTATAATCACTTATACCCAATTTCTAAGTCCACTTTAGGCAGGACACTCCTTTTAACTGTTAGTATATCAATTTATATACAGTTGTCAACCCGATTCACAATAAT
>JAEDGW010000145.1 GCA_016297325.1 Coprococcus sp.
TCTCAATAATATGGTATATTTTACATACACCTTGATTTTGTTGATATTTTTTGCTAAATTAAGTACGTACGTGTATTAATAGGGGCATTTGCACCCATTTACAGAATAAAATGATCATAACAGTCAGATTTGGCTGTCGGAAAGGACGGAGCGCAGAGTGTATAAGATTACTAAGGTTGAACAGTTGACAGAGACCATATACCTCATGGACGTGGTTGCACCACGAGTTGCAAATAAATGTCTTCCAGGACAGTTTGTAATTGTCAGAGGTTCTGAGGATGGAGAGAGAATTCCTCTCACTATCTGCGATTACTCAAGAGAGGACGGAACCATCACTATAGTATTCCAGGTAGTTGGAGCTGCTACAGAGATGATGAAGAATAAGAAGGTTGGAGATTCATTTGCAGATTTTGTTGGACCACTTGGTTGTCCATCAGAGTTCTGCAAAGAAGATATAGAAGAGCTCAAGAAAAAGAAGATCCTCTTCGTTGCAGGTGGTGTTGGAACAGCGCCTGTATACCCACAGGTAAAGTGGCTCCACGAGCAGGGCATCGATGCTGATGTTATCGTCGGAGGAAGAAACAAGTCACTCATCATTCTTGAGGACAAGATGAAGAAGGTAGCCGGCAACCTGTATATCACAACAGATGACGGTTCATACGGAAGCAAGGGTGTCGTTACAAATGAGATCCAGAAGCTTGTAGACGCTGGTAACAAGTATGATGTGTGTGTTGCCATTGGACCTATGATCATGATGAAGTTCGTATGTAAGCTCACAAAGGAGCTTGATATTCCTACAGTTGTCAGCCTTAACCCTATCATGGTAGACGGAACAGGTATGTGTGGTGCCTGCCGTGTAACAGTAGGCGGAGAGGTCAAGTTCGCATGTGTAGACGGACCAGAGTTCGATGGACACAAGGTGAACTTTGAGGAGGCTATGCAGCGTCAGCAGATCTACAAGACTGCAGAGGGCAGAGCATTCCTTGCAGCAAAAGAGGGCGATACCCATCATGGCGGATGTGGAAACTGTGGAGGTGACAAGTAATGGCTATAGAAGTAGATGTTTGGAAGAGAGTGCCGGTTCGCGAGCAGGAGCCACAGGTACGTGCAAAGAATTTTGAAGAGGTTTGTTACGGATATAATGAAGAGGAGGCTATGGCTGAGGCTTCAAGATGTATAGGATGTAAGAATGCCCCATGTATGAAGGGCTGTCCTGTATCCATCAATATCCCTGGATTTATAGCTCAGGTCAAGGAAGGCAACTTCGCTGAGGCATTCAAGATCATCAGTGAGTCATCAGCACTTCCTGCTGTATGTGGCCGTGTATGCCCACAGGAGACACAGTGTGAGCAGAAGTGTATCAGAGGAATCAAGGGCGAGGCGATCTCTATCGGTAAGCTTGAGAGATTTGTCGCTGACTGGGCTCGTGAGAACGGTATCAAGCCAGAGCCAGCTAAGGAGAAGAATGGTCACAAGGTGGCAGTCATCGGATCAGGTCCTTCAGGTGTGACAGCAGCTGGAGATCTTGCAAAGATGGGTTACGATGTAACTATATTCGAGGCGCTTCACCAGCCGGGCGGAGTTCTCGTATACGGAATTCCAGAGTTCCGTCTTCCAAAGGAGAAGGTAGTTGCCAAGGAGATCGAGAACATCAGGTCACTTGGTGTCAAGATAGAGACAAATGTAGTAGTAGGAAAGTCAGTCACAATCGACTCACTCCTTGAGGATGAGGGATTTGACGCAGTGTTCATTGGATCAGGTGCAGGACTTCCTAAGTTCATGGGTATCCCAGGCGAGAATGCCAACGGCGTATTCTCAGCAAATGAGTACCTCACAAGAAGCAACCTTATGAAGGCATTTGACGAGAATTCAAATACACCTATCATGAGAGGTAAGAAGGTTGCTGTTGTCGGTGGTGGAAATGTTGCTATGGATGCAGCAAGAACAGCACTCAGACTTGGCGCTGAGACACATATCGTATACAGACGTTCAGAGGAGGAGCTCCCAGCCAGAGTTGAGGAGGTTCACCATGCTAAGGAAGAGGGAATCATATTTGATCTCCTCACAAACCCAACAGAGATCCTTGAGGATGAGAACGGCTGGGTATGCGGCATGAAGTGTGTGAAGATGGAGCTCGGTGAGCCTGATGCATCAGGCAGAAGAAGACCTGTTGTGATTCCTGATTCAGAGTTCACAATGGATGTTGACACAGTCATCATGTCACTTGGAACTTCACCAAACCCACTTATCTCATCTACAACAGAGGGACTTGAGACAAACAAGTGGAAGTGTATCGTTGCAGAAGAGGCAAACGGACAGACAACCAAGGAAGGCGTATATGCCGGTGGTGATGCCGTAACAGGAGCTGCAACAGTTATCCTTGCAATGGAAGCTGGTAGAGCTGGTGCAAAGGGAATTGATGAGTACATCAAGAACAACAAGTAATAATTATATAGAGTCATAAAACGAGGCTGATGTGTATAAGGTAATACTTCACATCAGCCTTGATTTTTATATGGGTACGTCACGGGAAGCTTGTGCTGGCTGTGCAGAGGTTTGTGTAGGGAAGCTTGTGTTGATGATGTAGAGGTTAGCAAGGGAAGTTTGGACTAACAGTGCATAGGCCTGTCATGAAAATTTGAACCGGTAAATCATAGCCACATAAAGTAAGTTTGAATCTTTCGATGCGCATTTCACATAAACACCATAAGGGGCCAAAAAGATAAAAACTGTGCGTTATGGATAGAGTACGGATGGAGTTGTGGATGGGCGTTACGGATAACGAATCTTGGAATCCTTAATTAGAGAATAAGAAACCAAGAATGCAATTAGCAGAAATATCAAAAGAACAGGAAATATCAAAAGAACAGAAATTTCAAAATAACAGAAATGTCAAAGAAACAGGGGGAAGCGATATGTACGATGAATTTGCAATCTGGTTGGATAGAATTATAGATGAGAATATGCCACTGCCTGGTGTGGCGATCAATTTCAATATATATGAAGAGGTGGACTTGCACTGGTCGATCCAGTTGATAAGTTCAACTTATTTTGACGAGGAGGATGAGGATTGGAATTGCTACGAGGAGTTTACTACTGGGGAAGATCTGTATGAATGGCAGCAGGATACAGGCTGGGAAGAGATACTTGAAATTTCCTGTGAGATGATCAAAAAGTATCTTGCTGAAGGAAAATATGCTGAAGAGTTGAAGAAGTATGAGGCGGTTGCCGCCGGATTCGTGGACGGCGATGTGGAAATCTTGTACAGAAGAATAAGTTCAATATAGATCACTTACCTGGTCCTGGACACAAACTTTTTTACATATTTAGTACAGCATATAGTATGTTGTATAAACCAGTGCGAGCTACAAGAAATAGTGTGAGTTGTAGCAACCATTTCGAGAAGCAGGGATGGTATGAATGGTAGAAATGTATGTTGTATGAAATGAGATAGGTGGGTGGCAACATGAAAACTTTATATGTATCAGATCTGGATGGTACACTTCTGCGCAGCAATGAGACCACATCTGAATATACGAACAGTGTTATCAATAATCTGACGGACAGAGGGATTATATTCTCCTATGCCACGGCGCGCTCACTTATTACGGCAAAGAAAGTGACAAGTGGACTGCGTGCGGAAATTCCGCTGATCGTGTACAATGGGGCGTTTATCGTAGACAATCTTACTGGTGAAGTCCTTGCTGCGAATTACTTTGATGAATCGGTAGGAGAGGTGCTTGATGATCTGTTCGGCAATCAGATATTTCCGATAGTGTATGCGCGGATAGATGGCAAGGAGAAATTTTCGTATGTCCCTGAGCTGTGCACAGACGGGATGAAGAAGTTCCTGCTCAGCAGGCAGGGGGATGTCAGGACAAATGTCGTAAAGTCCGCGGAGAACTTGAAAGCGGGAGATATTTTTTACATAACCTGCATTGACAGTTCGGAAAAATTAAAGCCGTTGTACGACAAGTATAAAGATAAATTTCACTGTGTATATCAGAAAGACATTTATACAGATGAACAATGGCTGGAGATCATGCCTTCTGCGGCATCCAAGGCAAATGCGATAAAACAGTTGCAGGAACTTCTGGGATGCGACAGGGTGGTTGCTTTTGGAGATGGCAGGAATGATATAGATATGTTTGAGCTTGCTGACGAAAGCTACGCAGTGCAAAATGCTGATGAACAGCTTAAAAGGTATGCCACATCGGTTATATCATCAAATGATAATGATGGGGTGGCACACTGGCTTGAGGATAATTATAGCGCTGAATTGCAGAATGATCAGGAGTAAGAAGCTGGCGGTGTATGACGATAAATATACATAAAAATCAGGTTGTCATTTGCGCAGAGTAAGGTATATAATGACACTATACGTTTATAATCTTAAGTAAATATGCTTATATGATTGTGAAACACAAGTTGCACCCCGAGATAAGGTGCTTGAATAGGAAAAAGGACAATTGCGGTTATGTAGGATAATATTGGGAGCGCCCAACTGGTTGATAGGTCAGGGAAGCGTCTGTATTTTTCATCTTTAATATTGTGATTGCCTGAGAAAGTGAGAAGGAGAACACATCTTATGGAAAAGAAAGAAATGATATACTACAGACTGGACGAGGTGGATGAGAAGATACTTGCCATGCTTCAGGACAATGCACGTGTATCACTCAAGGATATAGGCGCTGAGGTGTCCATGTCACCTACAGCAGTTGGAACAAGAATAGACAGAATGCTTGCTGAGGGCGTGCTTGAGGGATTCACCACCAAGCTTAACCCGGAGGCGATGGGACACTACATCAAGGCATTTATCAACCTGGAGGTTTCACCGGAGCAGAAGGCTGAGTTCTATCCATATATAGACAGCGTGTTAAATGTCGTTGAGTGTAACTGTGTGACAGGAGACTACTCCATGCTCATAGAGGTTCGATTCAAGACGACAGCAGATCTCGACCATTTTGTCGGCGAGCTTCAGAGATTTGGCAAGACAAAGACCCAGATCGTATTCTCCACAAATGTAAAGCACAGATGCAGATACTGGAAGAATGATCTTCACCATGACGAGGATAAGAAGTAGAAAGCTGGAATTGGGAGAAAACGCATTAAAATATTTCCCGTGTGAACTACAATAACCAGGGATAATGTTTACAAATGATAAGAGTAAATGATAAAAACAGGGGAAAATTAAGTGAAAACAAAAAAATACTTAGATTTCTCAAGTTTTTGCTTTACAATCTTAATTTCCTATACTATAATAGGGAACGTGGTCAGGAAATAATTAACAGGCCATTATATATAATCAGTTTAGGAGGATTTTTACTATGTCATATGTTGATGAAGTACTCGAGATAGTACAGAAGAAGAATGCAGATCAGCCTGAGTTCTTACAGGCAGTAACAGAGGTTCTTGATTCACTCAGACCTTGCATCGAGGCAAATGAGGAGCTTTACAGAAAGAACGCTATCCTCGAGAGAATCACAGAGCC
>JAEDGW010000146.1 GCA_016297325.1 Coprococcus sp.
TGGCGGAGGGCGTTGAGACAGCCAAGGAGATGAAAACAGTGATTCAGCTCGGCTCAGATCTGATTCAGGGTTACTACACAGCACATCCGAATGCTGAGGTGGTACAGCTCATATCGCCTCAGGTTGTGAATGAGATAATCCAGTACAACCATATTGAGGACAGCGCTGAAAATGGCAGGGTATTTGTCATGGAGTACGAGCGGAGTGTATCGCTTGTGAAGCTGGAAAGTGACAGTTACAGAGAGATTGTGGTTGCGCCTAAGGCTGGAGGTGACAACAACGTTCGAATCGTGGGCGCAAATGGATTCCAGTCAGATATCAGTCTCAGAGTAAAGGATGGATTCACAGGAACCATAGTTATGCAGAATGCAAGCTTTTCAAGTGACAGGGATAAGCCTTGTATAGATTGCGGAGAGAACACAGATCTCTACATAGTATTGGAAGGCAAAAATTCATGCAGAGTGGGTGGCATACGTATTCCGGAGTCGTCAAGGGTGACATTCATAGGCGAGGGTGATATGCGCATTCAGGTACATAGCAACAGGTATTATGGTATAGGAAACGATGTCGCTTCAAAGCATGGTATTATCAGGTTCAGGCAGGATGGCGTTATAAATATAGAAGCGAATGGTGTAAACGGAGTGGCTATAGGATCTGGCTATGGCGGAGATATCCGTATAGAGAAAGGCCGTTATGATCTGTATCTCAATGGGGAGAACGGAGTGGCTATAGGATGCATACATAGTCCGGTGAAGATGAACATAGTCAAGGGCGATATTGACATATCGTTTGAGGCTGCAAATGGTGTGGCAATAGGTTCTGTTGAGGGACATACGGACATCTCAGTCAGGGATACATCTATAACTATCCGTGGATCTGGCAACAGATATGTGGCTATGGGAACTCTGGATGGAGATGGCTGCATAGTTGATATCGGTAAAACTCATGTCGATATGAATTTGAAGGGTAATTCCTGCATAGCCATCGGATCAGATCATGGAACTGCTGACGTATGCATATCAGATGCCAATTCAAGAATCATGGCTCAGGGAGAGGCTTGTTTTGCAATAGGAAGCAGATGTGATATAGGTACACTTTCAAGCAGCAATGCTGACTTGAATGTGTCGGTGAAGAATGCTATCAATGTAGACATATCTGTTCCGGAACAGAATATCCGGCTGCTCAACGGCAGATGTATGTTCATGCTGAATAACGAGAGCGTAGAGCGTAAAGTTACTGAGCGTTACTAGATATATAGAAATAATACATTAAACAGTGGGCGCACGGGTTGCGCCCTGTTTTATGTATAAAAAGGTGCCAGCTCCATCATTTGAAAAATGCTTTGATGGGGTGATTATTAATTGGAAGGAGTAAAGAAAATGGAAAGAGAAACAATGTGTATTCAGGCTGGCTACCAGCCAAAAAATGGAGAGTCAAGGATGATACCTATCGTGCAGAGCACGACTTTCAAGTATGACACAAGTGAGGATATGGGAAAATTGTTTGATTTGGAGGAAAGTGGATATTTCTACACCAGACTAGCAAATCCTACAAATGATTATGTAGCAGCAAAGATATGTGCTCTTGAAGGAGGCTCTGCCGCTGTTCTCACATCATCAGGCCAGGCGGCAACATTCTTTTCGGTATTCAACATCGCAGGTGCCGGAGATCATGTAATAGCATCGTCAACAATATATGGAGGAAGCTACAATCTATTTGCAGTTACCATGAAGAGAATGGGGGTTGAATTCACATTTGTCGATCCTGACTGCTCTGACGATGAGCTTGAAGCTGCATTTAAGCCGAACACAAAGGCTGTATTTGGCGAGACAATAGCCAATCCGGCTCTTATAGTATTTGACATAGAGAGATTTGCAAATGCTGCACATGCACACGGTGTTCCACTTATTGTTGACAATACATTTGCCACACCTATCAACTGCAGACCTATAGAATGGGGAGCTGATATTGTGACACATTCAACAACAAAATACATGGACGGCCATGACGCAACAGTGGGCGGAGTGATCGTTGATTCTGGAAAATTTGACTGGATGGCTCATGCTGACAAGTTCCCTGGCCTTACAACGCCGGATGATTCCTATCACGGAGTTGTATATGCGGAGAAGTTTGGAATGGGCGGAGCCTATATCAACAAGATCGTTGCGCAGCTTATGAGAGATCTCGGACCTATCCCTGCACCGATGAATTCATATATGTTGAACCTGGGCCTTGAGTCGCTGCACGTGCGTATGCCTAGACACTGCGAGAATGCCATGGCTGTTGCACAGTTCCTCGAGAAGCATGAGAAAGTTGCGTGGGTTAATTATCCGGGACTTGCCAGCAACAAATATTACGAGCGTGCGCAGAAGTATATGCCTGATGGAACATGTGGAGTTGTGTCATTTGGCGTGAAGGGTGGCAGAAGTGCCGCAGAGAAATTCATGAAGGGTCTTAAGGTTGCCATGATAGCGACGCATGTGGCAGATGCGCACACCTGTGTACTTCATCCTGCATCAGCAACCCACAGACAGATGAATGACGAGGAGCTCCTGGCTGCAGGCGTGAGCCCTGATCTGGTGCGTCTGTCCGTAGGCATAGAGAATGTGAATGACATTATTGCTGATCTTGAGAATGCATTGGCTGAGGTATAGTGACTGTGAAAACAGGAGATGTGTATGGGAGAGATTATTGAGATCACAGATTTTTCGGCTCCGGCGCTGGATATGTATGCGAGGATGTCAGAGAATCAGCTGGCGCATGCATATGAGCCGGACGCGGGAGTTTTCATTGCGGAGAGTCCAAATGTTATCATGCGTGCACTTGATGCCGGATACGAACCTGAGTCTATTCTCATAGAGAAGAAGCAGATAGGTGGAGCTGGCGCGGAAGTCATAAAAAGGTGTGCGGATGTGCCTGTATATACGGCGGAATTTGATGTGCTTACGAAGCTTACAGGATTTGCGTTGACCCGGGGGATGCTCTGTGTGATGCGGCGGAGAACGCTGCAGTCAGTGGAGCATCTGTGCAAAGATGCGAAGAGAATTGCAGTCTTGGAAGATGTGATGAATCCTACAAATGTGGGAGCGATATTCAGGTCGGCGGCAGCTCTTGGCATGGATGCGGTGCTGCTCACCAGTGGATGCAGTGATCCGCTTTACAGACGAGCTGCAAGAGTCAGTATGGGAACAGTCTTTCAAATACCCTGGACATACATAACCCGGGAGACTTTGGGGGAGAAAAATACGAATATTCCTGCATGGCCAGAGTCTGGTATGTGTAAACTTGGCAGTATGGGGTTTAAAATCGCATCAATGGCCCTCAGAAATGATACAGTGGACATTTGCGATGACAGATTGAAACGTGAGGAGAAGCTGGCCATTGTCCTTGGAACAGAGGGAGACGGTCTTGGCGTATCTACTATGGAGATGAGCGATTATACGGTTAAGATACCGATGTACCACGGTGTGGATTCACTCAATGTGGCGGCTGCCAGCGCTGTGGCATTCTGGGAGCTGGGACGCAGAGCGTAAGACATCCAGACGAAGGGGTCAGGCCCCAATGCCCGAAAGGGGGCCTGACCCCTTTGGCTTGAGTGGGGTGTCGAAAAATGAATGGTAAAAAAGGTTCAATGGTAGATACATAATGACGAATTTATGTTATAATAATCAAGCTGCGGGTGATGTGTAAGAATAGGCGGCACATTAAAAACGAATACCAGCACACAAGGAGGAAACGATAGATGTTTTATGCGATTTCGGGAATAAATGGAGATTATGAGGCGTACAAGAGGGCTCTTAAGAAGCTCAAATTTCAGAACCTCGATGACATAAAAGAAGACGATATCATGAATGAGGAGACGGTGATAAATACTCTCGAGGGCGAGGATGTGCTGTATGTCCTTGGCAATATCGTTGGTGCCGGCGGCGGTTCCATGAAGATCATACAGGATATGATGAACAGGGATAATGTCATAGCTGTTGTGGGTGAGAATGAGTACAAGATAACCCAGTCGCTGAAGGCTCTTGACGACCACATCCGTTCCACAGGAGATGTTCCACCACAGGCTATCATGGACAGGATCACTTCCATGCTTGGCGATGAGCTCTCAGGAGTTGTGAAGGAATTCATAGAGCTTGATGATGATGACAGAGAGGACATCATAGATTACATCGATGAGATATCTGAGGAGGCATTCCTTGAGGTCATGATGGCGAGAAAGAAGTTCGTTCTGGTACACGCCGGAATAAAGAACTTCAAGCATGATAAGGAGCTTGACGAGTACAAGACAGAGGACTTTGTCACAGAGCCTGCAGACCTGGACAAGACATATTACAAGAACAGAACACTTGTGGTAGGTCATGTGCCAACCACAGAGATAGAAGGCGGCGAAGGCAAGATCGTAAAGAAGAACAACAACGTAGCCATCGACTGTGGCTGCGGCAAGGGCGGACAGCTCGGAATATACTGCCTGAACAATGGCTCAGAGATGTATGTATAATATAGTAGAGATAGATGTGTATCATGGCCGGATGAAGAGATTCATTCCGGCCAT
The DNA here is from genome assembly GCA_016297325.1 of Coprococcus sp. Classification (GTDB taxonomy): domain Bacteria; phylum Bacillota; class Clostridia; order Lachnospirales; family Lachnospiraceae; genus Coprococcus. The sequence goes on from JAEDGW010000146.1 coordinate 4,556, forward strand.
TTTCTGTGCATAATTGAACAGGGAGATACGAAATACAGGCTATAAAAAGATACGGATTGTATAATATGTACATAAAATTTTTAATGGCAATGTGAAAATTGGCAAAAAAATTTGCCTTCTGGGTATTCACAAAATGTGACAAATTTGTTAAATTAGTTAGTGAGCATGGAGATCTCTGTCGAGACACAGATATAGAGATAGGAGGATGTAATGAAGGTTATAGATTTTCATTCGCACATACTGCCCGGGATAGACGATGGCAGCAGGAATGTGCAGACATCTGTGAACATGCTGAGGATGTGCAAAGAACACGGCGTGGATCTGATGATCGCCACACCGCATTTCTATGCTGATTCCAACAGGGTGGAGAGATTTGTTGAAAACAGACAGGCAGCATATGACAAAGTCATGGCTGAGAATGCGGATATACCGCAGATAATGATGGGAGCAGAGGTGGCATTCTTTGATGGCATAAGCAGATCAGAGAAATTGTCAGCACTAACAATACAGGGAACGAATGTCATGTTGCTTGAGATGCCATTCGTGACATGGAGTGATTCGGTAGTGCGAGAAGTAAGAGACTTAACAGAGAAGAGACATTTCCATATCATTTTAGCTCACATAGAGCGATTCTTAAGTATACCAGGCAACAAATCTTATGTAAAACAGGTGCTTGAACTGCCGGTGACGGTTCAGGTGAACGCTGAGACACTGCTGGATTTCAGACAGAAGGGCAAGATGTTCAAGATGTTCAAGAAGAACGAAGCACACATTCTGGGAAGTGACTGCCACGGTATGCATCACAGGATGCCAAATCTATGGCTGGGACGTGAGGCAATATCCCGCAAACTGGGAGAAGACGTGCTTTCCCGCATCGACGGATACGGCGAGCGGCTGCTCACGGAACACATGATACA
>JAEDGW010000147.1 GCA_016297325.1 Coprococcus sp.
TCACTTAACACATTTGCGTTAGATTCTGTTGCCAAATCGTTGCCAAAACTTAACGTTTTTTGTTTGGAATGTGTGTAAATAAAGGCTTGATTTTCACAAATGATTATTCAAACTCAATCGTTCCAGGCGGTTTACTAGTCAGATCATACATTACCCTGTTCACGCCCTTAACCTCATTGATGATCCTGTTCATGACCTTCTGAAGCACCTCAAATGGTATCTCTGAACAATCTGCTGTCATGAAGTCTGTTGTATTTACAGCACGGAGTGCTACGGCGTAATCGTAGGTTCTGAAATCTCCCATACAGCCAACTGAACGCATGTTGGTCAGTGCTGCGAAGTACTGGCCGAGGCTTCTGTCGAGGCCTGCCTTTGCGATCTCCTCGCGGTAGATGGCGTCGGCATCCTGAACGATCTTGACCTTCTCGGCTGTTACCTCTCCGATGATTCTGATTCCAAGTCCTGGACCTGGGAATGGCTGGCGGAATACCAGGTACTCTGGGATTCCAAGCTCAAGGCCGGCCTTGCGGACCTCGTCCTTGAAGAGGAGGCGGAGTGGCTCTACGATCTCCTTGAAATCTACATAGTCAGGAAGTCCGCCTACGTTGTGGTGGGACTTGATGACTGCTGACTTGTCAAGGCCTGACTCGATGACGTCAGGATATATGGTTCCCTGTACGAGGAAGTCCACGGCACCGATCTTCTTGGCCTCTTCCTCAAATACACGGATGAACTCCTCGCCTATTATCTTTCTCTTTGCCTCAGGCTCAGTTACTCCGGCAAGCTTGCTGTAGAATCTGTCCTGAGCATTTACTCTGATGAAGTTCAGGTCGTATGGGCCGTCCGGGCCAAATACCGCCTCAACCTCGTCGCCCTCGTTCTTACGAAGAAGGCCGTGGTCTACGAACACACATGTGAGCTGCTTGCCTATCGCCTTGGACAGGAGAACTGCAGCTACTGATGAGTCCACACCGCCTGACAGAGCGCACAGCACCTTGCCATCGCCTATCTTGGCACGCAGGCTCTCTATAGTATCTTTTACAAATGAATCCATCTTCCAGTCACCTGCACACTGGCATACATCCATGACAAATGCTCTAAGCATCTTCATACCTTCCTCGGTGTGCATAACCTCTGGGTGGAACTGAGTCGCATACAGCTTCTTCTCAGAATTCTCCATGGCTGCCACTGGGCATACAGGAGTGTAAGCTGTCTTCTTGAAGCCCTCTGGCACCTCTGCAATATAGTCTGTGTGACTCATCCAGCAGATAGTCTTGTCATTCACATCTGCAAACAGCTTGGATGTCTTATCAACCTCTACCTCTGTTCTTCCATACTCGCTGACAGGGGCCGTGCTGACCTTGCCGCCCAGCAGATGAGCCATGAGCTGTGAACCGTAACATATTCCGAGAATAGGAATACCCAGTTCAAATATCTCCTTGCTGCAGCTAGGTGAATCGTCTTTGTATACGCTGTTTGGTCCGCCTGTGAAGATGATACCCTTTGGATTCATCTCCTTGATCTTCTCCAGCGGCAATGTGTACGGATGTACTTCGGCATATACATTACACTCTCTTACACGTCTGGCGATCAGCTGGTTGTACTGTCCGCCAAAGTCCAATACGATAATCAGTTCCTTATCCATGTATATCTCCTTTGTTGCCTTTTATTACTTATAACAAATTTCTGAACATTTCCTAGTATAACACAATATGCAGCACTTTTGTGCTGCATATTATCTAAAAATTATGTTGTTTTGATTATTTATGCAAATTACATATACAATCCGTTTTTTTCCACTAATCCGTTACATATTATACATAACATGCCCATCAGCTACACAGCTGTATTATACTATTGAAAATCTCCCAAATGTAACTTTCGCGCTGCTAATGAGATAAAACCGCCCAAAGGCCGCCACGCTTACTTCAGCTTTTCCTTCAGGACCTCTATACCCTTCTGGTACTGGCTGTCGTTCTTGCCCTGAAAATCCTCATAGGTGTAATCATCCGGAAGCTCTACCTCTATGTCAGGGGCAACTCCCTTTTTGTGTATATCATTTCCATCATGTGTGAAATACTTCTGGGTTGTAAGTTTCACTGCGGATCCATCACCGAGAGGTATGACACTCTGCACGATACCCTTTCCATAGGTATTTGTTCCAACTACAGTTGCCACCCCAAATTCTTTGAGAGCTGATGTCAGGATCTCAGATGCACTTGCACTATAAGCATTTGTCAGAACTACCATAGGCATGTCGAGCTGTTCATCGTCTGTTGACTTGAACTCTTCCTCAGTCTCGCCATTCTTGTTCTTTATTGATACGATAACTCCTTCAGGGAGAAGGTAATCACATATATTTACAACCGATGTGAGCATTCCGCCCGGATCACTTCTGACATCGATCATCAGTGCCTGCATGCCCTCCTTCTTCAGCTCCTCGACAGCATCCTTGAAGAGCTCATCTGTGTTGTCTATGAACTGGGTTATTCTGACATAACCAATCTTGTCATCTATCATAAATGAAGATACTGTGCTATACTCAACGATCTCTCTTGTGATGGTGACATCATGATAAGCCTTGTCTTTCTCTCTGTACAGCTTCAGCGTAACATCTGTTCCGGCCTCGCCTCTTATAAGTGACACAAGATAATCCAGGTCGTCGTCCGTCGTGATCTCATGATCATCGATCTGTACGATTATGTCATCCGGCTGTATATCAACCTTCTCTGCAGGGGCACCTTCCAATACATTCACCGCTCTCACATATCCAGTGTCCTCATCCTTGCTCACAGTGACGCCGATTCCAGCATACTCACCTGAATCATCCTCCTGAAGCTTTGCATATTCTTCCTTCGTATAATACTCGGCATAAGGATCATCAAGAGCCTCCACCAGACCTTTATACAATCCATCCTGAAGAGTCTCATCATCGGTATCGTAATAATAGTAGTTATCGATGATACTCTCTATCTTGGATGTCTTGTCAAGGACATCACTTGTGATGACATTGCCATCATAATTGACTTTATTTGAGCTTCCACCACTCTCGCCAAGCTTACTGCTGAACACTCCGGATGAACCACATCCGGCCATACCTGCGATACCACATGCAAATGCGGCAACCACAGCCACTCTTCTTATACTGGTCTTCTTGTTGATCTTCATGTCGTTATCTCCTAACATCTTCTCACATCCGGCTCAGGCAAATACGCCATCCGCCATAATTTTTATTGTCCAAGGAAATCATGTGGGTTCACATAAGTTCCATCTATAGACACACCGAAATGACAATGTGGTCCGGTGGACACACCTGTACTTCCGGCTTTTGCTATTACCTGGCCTTTCACAACCTTCTCACCCACATTCACACATAACTGTGAATTGTGCATGTATACTGTACATATACCATCATAGTGACTGATCATTACCATATTGCCACCGCCGCCATTGTACGATGACAGGATAACAGTGCCGTCCTCGGCAGCCACTATATCTGTTCCATAATCACATCCTATATCAAGTCCCTGATGATACGTACTGGCTCCAGCAGTCGGCGCATCTCTGTAACCAAATTCATCTGTTATGACACCGCCTGTCGAAACCGGCCACATAAATCTTCCGGCATACTTGGATGTATCATACACTTTGCCATCTGGTGTGTATACGCTGTTTGTTCCCGCCTTGCCAGCTTCCTGTCTGGAAAGCTGGGCTATGAGTTTCTCCGCAGCCTCTCTCTGAGCTGTAAATTTTGCCATCAGAGATTTCTGAGCCTCTACGTCATCGTCATAGACACTGAGCTGTTCCTGCTTCTGGTCTATAAGCGCCTGAAGCTGTGTCTGATTATTCTGAAGATCCGTCTTGAGCGATTCAACCTGCCTCAGATCCGCCTGAAGATCACTCTCATACTGCGCTATCTCATTCTTTGTCTTCACCAGCTTTGCAAGCTGCTTCTGATCGTACTCAGACATCTGATCTATATACTCTGATTTGTTGAGGATATCGCTAAATGACATGGAAGACAAAAGTGCATCCATATACTCAACTTCGCCCTCCTCATACAGATACTGAATTCTCTGCTTCATGGCCTCGTACTGCTCATCTTCAGCCTTCTGAGCTTCATCCAGCTTCTTCTGGGTCTCACTTATCTCCTGCTTGAGATCATCTGACTGGGCTTCCTGCTTGGTTATCTGAGTCTGTATCTCTGTAGCCTGTGCATCGAGATCGGCAACTTCCTGGACTATCTTGTTCTGCTGTGCTTCCAGTGACTCAAGAACGCCCTTTGCCTCTTTCTCATTCTCCTGTGCCTCTTTCTTCTGATCCTCGGCTTCCTGTTTTGTCATAGCGTGCACTACACTGTCACTGTCCCCCGTGGAAAAAGTGGCAACACATCCCATAGCAACACACCCCGCCACGACAAATGCCGTCTTTTTTATGTTAGCTTTAGTTATCCATCTCTTCTTCATATCCACTACTCCTTGTCACCCCAACTATCAAAACAACAAGTATCCCCTTAAGCTGAAATAGTCAATATACCCGGCTCTATCACACTCTGATATGCTTTCTGGTTGTCAGTATACTTCCAACCAAACCAACGCCAACTCCAAGTATGAGTCCCACCGGAATGAGTGTCCTGAACAGATCCTGCTGGCTTACAAATGCGAACAAAGTCGTCACGACCTTGAATCTTCCCGCTACATAAGTCAGGATCTTGTCATACATATAATACAGGAGAACCAGCGGTATAGCCGATCCCACAGCTCCTATGATGACACCCTCTATGATGAACGGAGCCCTGACAAATACATTCGTAGCTCCTATCAGCTTCATGATTCCTATTTCTTCCTTGCGCACCGTTATTCCTATTGTGATCGTATTGCTTATAAGGAAGATTGATACGAGCATCAGTATGACTACTATTCCTATGGACGCATATCCAACAAGTGATGACAATGTAGAAATACTGTCCGCAGTCACATCCGAGCTCTTGACCTTACGCACGCCCGAAAGCCCCTGTGCAAACGCCACGAACTCAGGCTGCTTAGACACATCCTTAAGCGTTACCTCATATGATGAAGAATTCTTCAGAGGATTATCCTTGCCAAATGCCGCCTTTGCATCTTCAGGATTGTCATAATTCTGTTCTACAAATTTATCCCATGCATCATCAGCAGATATATAGTCCATCGTATTCACGTAATCAAGTGTTCTTATCTGCTCCCCGATAAGCTGTATCGTCTCATCCGATGTATCCTCGTCAAAGAACACCGATATAGTAACTGTGTTCTCCAGATCCTGCATACCGGACTGGAAATTCACAACAACCGCATAAATTATACCAAACAGGAACAGACATGACACAATAGTTCCTATGGATGCCAGAGAGAACAATATGTTCCTTCGTATGTTCGCAAATCCCTGTCTGAGGA
>JAEDGW010000036.1 GCA_016297325.1 Coprococcus sp.
GTTCGGCAGAGCAAGCTACGTTCGGCAGAGCAAGCTACGTTCGGCAGAGCAAGCTATGTTCGGCAGAGCAAGCTACGTTCGGCAGAGCAAGCCGTGTCCGGCAGAACAAGCCACATTTGGTGGAATACGACATACTGGCTGAATCATAATTTAAAGACATGTTAGTAATCATGTGAGATCTGACATAAGATGTCAGATGCACATAAACAGACGTTTAAGAAAAGGGGGATGTTATCATGGACAAGAAAGCAATCTACAGTTTATCATACGGGCTTTTCATGCTGTCCACTAAGCTAGAGGACAAGGCAAATGGCTGTATCATCAATACCTGTATGCAGGTGGCGAACAATCCAACACGGGTTGCAATATCAGTTTTAAATACGAATTACACATGCGATCTGCTCAAGGAGAGCGGTGTGTTTGCCCTAAGCGTGCTTGATGAGCAGTGTACATTTGACTCGATAAAGCACTTCGGATTCCAATCGGGAAGAGATGTGGATAAGTTCGATAGTATAAGGATGCCGGAGGATATCAACGGAATACCTTACATGGGCTGGTATGCGTGTGCAGTTATCAGTGGCAAGGTAGTTGAGAGCCACGATCTTGGAACACATACATTGTTCATCGCAGAGGTGGTCGATGCAAAGATTCTGTCGGACAAGGCACCTCTCACATACGCAGACTATCAGGCAAATGTAAAGCCGAAGGCAGACAAGCCTCCCCAGACAGATAAGAAGATAGTGGGATGGCGCTGCAAGATATGTAACTATGTATATGAGGGAAGCGAGCTCCCCGCAGATTATGTATGCCCTTTGTGTGGACATGGAGCAGATGATTTTGAACCTATATATGAGTAATATGTAAATATGCCGTTATCGGCAAGAAACGACTAATTTAACACCTTGAAAAGTTGATTTCTTGCCGATAACGGCATATACTATTTATATACAAAAACACTGTGCAGATGATAAAAGACCATTGCATAAAAAGGAGGGATTTCATGGGTTATATTTCAGTTGCGGAAACTGCAAAAAAATGGAATGTGTCAGAACGAACCGTTAGAAATTATTGCGCTCATGATAAGATTCCAGGGGCGTTTTTGACGGGAAAGACATGGAATATACCGGATTCTGCGCAGAAACCAACTCGACAGTCGGCGGGAAAAGAGAACAGAGATCTGCTGACTGTGCTGAGAGAAGAGAAAAAACATGGAATAAAAGGTGGTATTTATCATAAGATACAGGTGGATCTCACCTATAATTCCAATCATATAGAGGGCAGCAGACTCAGTCATGATCAGACGCGGTATATATATGAGACAAATACTATAGGTGTGAGTGAGCAGATGTTAAATGTTGACGATATAGTTGAGACGACCAATCATTTCAGGTGCATAGATCTTGTGATCGATAATGCAAAGAATCCTTTGAGTGAGAAAATGATAAAGGAGCTTCATTTGATCCTTAAGAATGGAACGCAGAACTCACGAAAAGACTGGTTTGCGGTGGGCGACTACAAGAAAGTTCCGAATGAGGTGGGCGGTCATGATACGGCTTTACCAGAAGAAGTTCCAGAGAAAATGAAAAACCTCCTGGCAGAATACCGCAAGAACAATGAAAAGACACTTGATGATATCCTGGACTTTCACCGTGAGTTTGAAAATATCCATCCTTTTCAAGATGGAAATGGCAGGGTTGGCAGGCTGATATTGTTTAAGGAGTGTTTGAAATATGATATAGTTCCATTTATCATAGATGAAGATCTCAAATGGTATTATTATAGAGGCCTTTCGGAATGGAAAAGAGAAAGAGGCTATTTGAGGGACACCTGCCTTACTGCACAGGACAAGTTTAAAAGGTATCTGGATTATTTCAGGATACAATACAGAGATTAAAATAATGGAGATAATTATGGACAGAGAAAAAATGATGAAGAACGTAGCAGAGATATTCAGCCGTGGAGCGGTTGACAAGAATCTTCCGGCGTGGGTCAACATGCGTCACGCATGGAGCGCAAATGATGCGGCGAGGGATGAAGGACTTGAATATCCGAAAAATGTTGTACAGATAAAGAATCTGGATTACAAAAAGGAACTTGATGCGGTTCGTTACAATGAGCTGATTGAAATATGGAACAAGAGTCAGGATATAAATGGCAGCGACGACATTGGGGAGATACAGAGCGCGGAAGAGAATAGAAACATTATAAAGTTCGCTGATTCCGGGGATGTCGCAGACGTAGATTCTGCAAGCTACGCATCCAACAGCTATATGGATATCTGTGTTCCAAAGTCATACATGTCAGACGCAAATAGAAAATATCCGGTGATAGTAAGTGTACATGGCGGTGGCTGGTTCTATGGAGACAAAGAGCTGTACAGTCACTACTGCTGTCACCTTGCGGAGAGTGGATATGTGGTAGTCAACTTCAACTACAGGCTGTCACCGCAGAACAAATACCCTGCAGCCATAGAGGATGTGGCATATCTCATTCAGTATATCCATGAGAATGCGCAGACACTTGGAATAGACATGGACAATCTCTATATGGTAGGTGACTCGGCGGGGGCGCAGCTCACAGCCAACTACTGCATCATAGCCGCTGATAAAGACTATAGGGAAAAGCTTGATTTCTTCACTTATGGTTTCCTGCCTAATAAGGTCTGTCTCAACTGTGGCGCATACAAGATGGCAGAGAGAAATGACAATATATCCGCTTGGTATCTGAGAAATGATGAGGCTGCCGAAGCTGGAGCAGGAGATCTGGCGGTTACGGAGGAGCAGTACAAGCTGTTCATGGATCAGCTTGAATACATAAATACTGATTTTCCTGAGGCTTACCTCATGTACAGCGTAAATGATGACCTGGCATCACATACGAAAGCGCTGGATGAGGTGCTGGGCATAGTAGGTGTACCTCATATCACAAAGGCATATGGACAGAACAATCCCGACAGTGGACACGTATTTCACATAAACCTGAAAAATCCAGAGGGAATCCAGTGTAACGAGGACGAGTGTGCATTTATGAAGTAAAAAACTGTTTGACAACATGACACCAGAATGCTATCCTAAAAAGCAGACAAAGGCAAAGACAGGAAGGAGTACTTAAGTCACTGTCACTTCAGAGAGTAGGCGTTTGGTGCGAGCCTATAGGACACCTTAAGGAAGCAGTCCCCGAGCTGTGACCGCGAAAGATTTCCGGGTAGTGGTCAACGGAGCGTTCCACGTTATAGGAACAACGATAGTGATGGCTGTCGGCTGAGAGCAGGAAGAAGTTCCTGAATTTAGGTGGTAACACGGACAAGAAAGTTCGCCCTAAGCATATTATTAAGTATGCTTAGGGCTTTTATTTTGCGTTTTCAGGGTGACAAGCGACTGCGATGCGCGAAGATTACGAGAGCATCGCAGATGTGGAGTAATCTCTAAGAAAACGCAAGTTAAAACCAACAATCAGCAAACACAGACAACAAGGGATCAAGAGATATAAAGGAGTGTGTATCATGAGAAAATTTGAAAAATCATCAAAGCTTGATAATGTATGTTACGACATAAGAGGTCCTGTTATGGACGAGGCAAACAGGATGGTGGCTGAGGGTATCAATGTACTCAAGCTCAACATAGGCAATCCGGCGCCGCACGGACTTATGGCTCCGGACGAGGTTGTAAGGGATATGTCATATAACCTCAGGGACACTGAGGGATATTCTGATTCCAAGGGGCTTTTCTCAGCAAGAAAGGCGATCATGCAGTATTGCCAGCTGAAGAACATTCCAAATGTGGGAATCGATGACATATACACAGGAAACGGAGTCAGTGAGCTTATCACCATGTCCATGCAGGGACTGCTTGATTCGGGAGATGAGATACTTGTTCCAATGCCTGATTATCCGCTGTGGACGGCATCAGTCAATCTGGCAGGCGGTACAGCAGTTCATTATCTCTGTGACGAGAAGTCCAACTGGTATCCTGATATCGAGGATATAAAGAAAAAGATAACATCAAGAACAAAAGGAATAGTAGTCATCAACCCAAACAACCCTACAGGAGCCCTCTATCCAAAGGAGGTTCTGGAGCAGATAGTTCAGGTGGCAAGGGAGAACGAGCTTATCCTATTTGCAGATGAGATATATGACAGGCTTATAATGGACAATAAGGAGCATGTTGCACTTGCATCACTTGCACCGGATCTGTTTACCATAAGCTTTAACGGACTGAGCAAATCCCATAGAGTAGCAGGCTACAGGATTGGCTGGATGTGCCTTTGCGGCAACAAGAGCAACGTGAAGGGTTATATAGAGGGACTTAACCTCTTATCATCCATGAGACTCTGCTCAAATGTTCCTGCCCAGAGTATTGTTCAGACCTGCCTTGGTGGATATCAGAGTGCAGATGAACTGCTTCTTCCAGGTGGAAGAATATACGATCAGAGAGAATATATTTACAAGGCACTGTCTGATATTCCGGGAATAAGTGTTGTAAAGCCAGAGGCTGCATTCTACATATTCCCTAAGCTTGACAGGGAGAAGTTCAACATTACAAATGATGAACAGTTTGCCCTTGACCTTCTCAAGGATAAGCACATACTTGTCACATGCGGAACCGGATTTAACTGGAAGGATCCGGATCACTTCAGAATAGTATATCTTCCAAATATGGAGATACTCAAGGAAGCAACAGCAAAGCTGGCTGATTTCCTGAGTTACTATCACCAGTAAGATAAATTATTAAGATGTCCCTTTGCGTGTCACATATTGCAGTAAAAAAGCGCAATATGTATACTTGAAGTATTCAAGATAAGACACGGAGGGGCATTTTTTATGAAAAAGAATATTGTATTGTTATGCGCAGCAGCGTCCATGCTTGCACTTGGAGGCTGTGGACTGAACGACAAGCTGCAGGATCTGAAGGACAGCCTGGACAGTGTGGATTCCACAACGGAGGCAAGGGCGTCTGGAGAGAAAACAGAAGAGACAGAAGCTGAAACGGACAACAAAAAAGATCCCGACAATAATGCGGAATCAAAAACAGAAACGGACACCACAGACAAGTCTTCAGGTGATAATGAAAATGACAGCAAACAAGTGGATGAAGATTCCAAGGCGATAGAGAAGTTCGATGAGATATTGAGGACTGCGTATAATGATGGAATACTTGATATGTGCAAGGAACATTTCACGTCCTATAGAAATGGTGTGTGGGGCGATGATGGGATTGCTGATACATATGATGCAGAAAAGACTGATTATTATTTTTCTATGTGTGATATTGATGGGGATGGCAATGAGGAGTTATTGCTTGCATGGAGTGATTGGTGTGACTGGGAAATGCATGATAAGTTTATAGATATCATGAAGTATGATGCCGCAAGTGACAGCGTTGAACATGAGGGTGTTGTCATAGCAAAGAAACAATATTCGGAAGATAACAGTCGCAAATGGATGGATGGTGTGACGTTCTACGATAATGGAACTATACTTTCCGATTACACCTATGGAATGATTGCGGGTCAATGTCTGTATACATATGAATATGACTCTTCTAAGGATGTATATTCTGGAATTTCAGGAAATGAAGTAATCAGGGATTACTCAAATCGCGCAGGTGCTCTGTGGGATAAGACACAGGAAGTATACAGATATAACAATGATGTGAATTTTCCTGATGAACTGGATAAAGATGGGGATGGGAAACTATACTGTCCGGGTGTTGGTGAATGCAACATAGAGGATGAAAATTTGAACTGGGTAGATCTTGGAGATCTGGGACTGAATCTGCCTGACAATTACCAGGAACACACGTTAGCTGTTACATGGTACAGATTGGGTGACTATGTGCAAAATGGTGAAAAAACAGAGTATAAAAAAGATATGGAAACCGTGTATTCAGAGGAGATTGAATCGTATCGCAGGTATATTGCGAATAAAGCAAGTGAAAGCGATAAGAATGAGTTCTCTATATATGATGGTATAGCATATGCAGAGACGGATCTGAATTCTGATGGAGTTCCTGAGCTTATAGTGGGGCTGTCAAATACATACGGTCCGTATGATCCGGATGATGAATATCAGAGTTTTGATGCTATCCGGATATATACATGGAAAAATGATTCGCTTAGACTTGTATACTGTTCAAATATTCCGTATGTAACAATGGCTAACAAGTATGTTGTTACTGATAATGAGATAAGAAGATTGGCTGGTAGTGGAACCGGTTTTGCTGTATATGAATTTTATCAGCTGCCTGAGAATTCTACAGTTTTACATATGACGGAGGCCATAAAACATCAGGAACAATTAGATGAGAATGGCTCAAAAATACTTTTTTATCATACAGAAGGCGCTTACAATCCAGAGGACTGGCAGGAGATTTCTGAGGATGAATACAACCAGATCCTTGACCGCGTAGATGATAAAAAGATTGCGTATGAATACATGTACCTCAATTGAATTGTATATAATAGTCGCACAATTATGCAACAATATGACAATTTAGACATAAAACGCAACAACAAATACGATAAAAACTATAAATTGTCAAAAAATAATGTTGACATTTTGAATGCTATCTTATATAATAAAGATACATTAAAGAACGGCCATTTGATAGTAACAGGTGGCAGATCATAGACAGACACCCGTGACACAGATATGTACGAAGAGTTCACAGAACACACTTTACGCATAGTGCGCAGGAAACAGAATCTATGGTACAAGTTCAAGAAAGGAGGAGGTTCCGTTGGAGACAATTGAAGAACATTTTTATCATGATGGTAACTCAGAGCTGGGAAGTTGTTTCCACACGAGATGCCTTTAAGATATAAGACTTGAGCTAGTCCAGATGTAGATGCTGTATATAGCATGGTTGAAGTACATGGGACGCAGGTATTTGATACCGGTTTTGATCCATCGTGATTGTTCTGGTACAAGATGTAGGTGGTGTTTCAAGGGCATCAGGCTGCATCACATAACGCAAAGCCCGTGCTTATAAGAGGTTGGTACACATACAAGTTCATGCAGTGCATGTTATAAGTATACTTATACAAGTACCCCAATAGTTATATTCCGGTAAATGTAACCTCTAGGCACAACGAATTTTTTCATAGATATTATATATAAAGTGAAAGAATGTATGGCATGTGTGGAAGCATTCAAGTATTTTGATTAGATACTTCAATATTTAAAAAATGAATAAACTAACATGAGACCAGTTGGAATTGATCCAGCTGGTCTTTTTGTTGTGTATTGCGGGTAAAGTGGGGCATATGTTTTGGCGCGCTGCAATACCATGCTATAAGGTTTTGACGTGCCACAACATCTTGCTATAAAACAAGAAACTAATATTAATTGCAAATAACTTAAATTGACACTTAATTTACAGGGTAAACATTATAAATATTTGCCTAAATATTCAGTAATTAATGACATATTCAACAATTAAAAAATGAGTTAATATAGTAACAGGTATAAATATGCATCATGGTCTGGCTGTCTATGATGCATAGTGTGGAGGAATGTCACAAAAACAGAAAGGGAAAGGAAATATGGTGAGATTTAGAACAAGACTGGTTGCTGCGACGTGTGCGGTTGCTATGGTAGGTTCATTCTGGGGAAGTGCGGGGATTACCTGGGCGGCAAGTACCGATGAGCCGTATGCGGAGATAGCTCAGAGTATCGGGCTCGATCCTCTGGTTTTTGATACCGCAGTGGATGCTGCCTGGACAGACAAGGTATATGCAAGTAACGATACAGGTAGTTATCCGGAGCTTGGCAGGATCGAAGATGTTACTGTGGGGAAGAAGGCTGTGCTCACTGCAAAGGTGACACTTGATGGAGATTATTCAGGACTTGATGGAGCAGAGGCTGAGGATGGAACTTACAATGCTATCCAGCTTTCCTGTGCGATCAAGACTGGGGACGGCTGGACATATACAAAGTCGGACGATTACCCATTTCTGAAAACGGACAACTTTGCAGATGGCAGCGCTGAGGTGACATTTGCATTTGATGTGGAGGATATAGGTGCGGTATCGGAGATAGTATTCCAGTACAATTCCAATTCCGCATATATAGGAACTATATCTGTATCTGACGTGGATATACAGAGTGAAGATGCTGGTGGAGACGGGGAAGATGGACAGACTCCAGGCGGCGAAGATGGACAGAACCCGGGCGGCGAAGATGGACAGAATCCAGGCAGCGGCGATTCTGGAAGCGAATCAGAAAATGGTTCAAGTTCTGCAACTGGCAATGTGTCAGGAAAGGCAGCTCCAGCCATTACAGAGAATACAGTGTGGAGCAGTGATGAGGCTGTATTAACATTTGACACTGCTTCAGATACGACATGGAAGGATAAGGCGTACGCCAGCAATGACAGCGATACATATGCTGACATGGCGAGAATAGAGGGTGCAACTGTAGGTGAAAAGGTGAAACTCACAGCTACGGTTTCACTTGATGGCGATATATCAGGCCTTGACGGTGCTGAGGCGTCAGACGGATCATATAATGCGATCCAGCTTGCTTGCGCTATCAAGGCAGGCGACAGCTGGACATATGTCAAGTCAGATGACTATCCATTCTTAAAGAGTGAGAACTTTACAGATGGCAAGTGCAGCGTAGAGTTCAACTTTAACGGAGTGGATGCAGGCGATGTTCAGGAGATTGTATTCCAGTACAATGCAAACTCAGCATTTACAGGAAAGGTTCTCATCGGCGGCGTTGCAGTTGACAAGGTAGAGAGTGGCAAGAAGCCGACTACAACTGAGACAGAGGCTGGAAATTTTGCAGATGCAAGCCTTGTGTTTGACACAGCGAGCGATGCAAAGTGGACAGACAAGGCATTTGCCAGCAATGATACAGAAAGCTATACAGATCTTCCTACAGTAGACAATGTCAAAGTTGGAGCAAAGGCGAAACTCACAGCTACGGTTTCACTTGATGGCGATATATCAGGCCTTGACGGCGCTGAGGCATCAGACGGATCATACAATGCGATCCAGCTTGCGTGTGCCATGAAGACAGGCGACAGCTGGGATTACGTCAAGTCAGGCGATTACCCATTCCTGAAGGCTGAGAACTTTGTAGACGGCAAGTGCGATGTGTCATTTGCATTTGACATATCAGAGGTGGGAAATGTACAGGAGATCGTATTCCAGTACAATTCCAACTCAGCATATGCTGGCAAGATCACAATAAGCAACGTTAAGGTACTTGATGTTAAGGAGAGCAGCGGCGGACTTGAGCAGAGAGATCCTGCTGTGATCTCAGATCTCTCATCGGCTGAGGATTATGACAAGTGGAGCACAGAGGCCGGATATGCATACAAGCACGGCGATGCAGCCAACAAGGCCGGTAATGCCACACCTGACATATCATATGACAGTGCAAATGAGAGACTTAAGGTTTCTGTTGACTACTCAGCAGATTCAACTTCCTCATGGAGTGAGGCAAAGGTTAAGTGTGTTCCTACAGAGGCTATGGATGTGAGCCAGTACAACCAGCTCAGTGTGGATATCATCTACCCGGCAAAGCTCAAGGGAAGCAAGATTAAGTTTTTTGCAGATGGAATAATAAATAAAGATACAACCATCGACGATGATGCAGAGGATATCGGAGATGGATTAAAGAAGGTTACAGTTACTATGGGATTTACTCCTACAGATAAACCACTCAGAGATGTGACAATAGGAATCATAGGAAGCAGCACAAGCTTTAAGGGAAATGTATATCTTGATAATCTTGTTCTGTCACAGGCAGATACAACAAAGGATTTTGTCGAGATAACAGAGACTCCTGGTGCTGGTTCACCAGCGGATCTTTCACAGATGCCATCATCAGTTAGAGTGAGCGATGCGAATGCAGCAGACAGTGCAAAGGCACTTGCGGCATACCTGAATACGCTCATGAATAGTGATCAGGTTCTGTTCGGACATCAGAATGATGTGAGCAGAAGCGTAAATCCACAGGCGTCACTCGGTGATGTATATGATGTGACCGGACAGGTCAGCGGTGTGTTCGGAATCGACTCACTGGCAGTTACAGGCTCGGAGGCAGGCGGTTCAGACGCAGCTTCGGCACTGGCAAACTCAGTGGCATACAGCAAGACTGCAGCGGCAAATGGTGCGATCGTGTCATTGTCAATGCATATGCCAAACTTCTCCAGCTCCAAGATAGTGAAGAACTCGGATGGAACATACAGTTTCTACGGATGTGATTTCTCAGAGTCCAAGGATCTGTCAAATGACATAGTAAAGCAGATTCTCCCAGGTGGAGAGTACAATGAGGTATTTACAGCTTACCTCGATGTGATCGCAGACTACGCATCACAGCTTCAGGCTGCAGGAATACCTATCATGATCAGACCATTCCACGAGAATACAGGAAGCTGGTTCTGGTGGGGATCAATGAACACAGCTGAGACATACAAGTCTCTCTACAGATATACCAAGGATTACATGGAGCAGAGCGGTGTACATAACCTTCTCTGGGTATACTCACCAAACGGACCTCTCACATCAGAGGCAGCTTACATGTCATACTATCCAGGCGATGAGTATGTAGATATCCTTGCATTTGACTATTACAACGATTACAATTCATACCCTGCTTCGGCAGACAATTCATTCTTCGACAGCCTTGATGCTACATGTAGTATCGTGTCATCCATAGCTGCGAAGAGAGGCAAGATACCAGCCATCGCAGAGTGCGGTGTCAGAGTCATGAAGAAGGACGGTTCTGACAACGAGGGACTTCTTGTGAAGGGAAATCCAGTTGGAACGCAAGGCTCAGGCAAGAACTGGTATCAGGAAGTCAGCGACATTGCAAAGAAGAACAATATGCCATACTACCTTGTATGGGCAAACTTCGGAGACAGCAACTTCTATGTACCATATAAGTATGATGCTACACATGGACAGGAGCTCATCAACGACTTCATAAAGTATTACAACGACGACTCATCAATATTTGGTGGGGACACAGGCTTCTACAGCAACATGGGAACCCTTGCAGGAGTATCTGCAAATACATACACTAACCAGATGGGTTACATGGTATATCCATTTGACAGAGACACCATCCTTGAAGCAACAACACTCAAGGCCGGTGTAAAGAACGCAGCAAAGGTTCAGTTTGTTATCAATAATCCTGACACAGGCGTTAAGATGACACTTACAGCCGATGCTGGTGCTTCAATTGCCGCTGCAGGAACAGACAGCACGTTGTACACAGCAGAGCTGACAGATAGTAATCTCAGCAAGCTCGGCAAGACAGACACAGCAACCATCACACTTATGGCAGATGGCAAGCAGCTTGCGCAGCTGTCCAATATAAGCCTTGGAAAGAGCAAGGACAAGGCTCCTGCAAATGTGATCGAGGACTTTGAGTATTATTCAGGAAGCGACGGACTTCTGGATTCCACATACACATCCAACTCAGCAGCTGGATGCAGCTCAAGCTTCGTTCTTGACAGGACACACAAGAACGGCGGTACATACGGTGGAGCATTCAAGTATAAGCTCGAGACAAATGGAGCAGAGGTATGGACAGGAAGGATCAAGTCAGAGCTCACAAGCAATGATTTCTCCAAGTACAATGCATTTGAGATGTGGGTACAGCCGGATGGTATGGGACAGAAACTTGTAATCCAGATCACAGATGGAAGCGGCGAGGAGTTTGAGGTATACCTCACAGATTTCGTCAAGGGAACAAAGGCACAGTATGTGACTATTCCATTCAGCTCATTCAAGGGCAAGAAGGGCGGAACACTCGACACATCAGATATAGTCAAGTTCGCTGTATGGTGCAACTCGATCGTGCCTGAGGATCACACAGGTAAGTGGACAGTTGATTCAACTATCTACTTTGATGGAATCCAGGCAGTGAAGCTCACGGATGATATGCTCAAGAAGAATCCGGTTGACAAGAATGGACTTATCATAACAGACAAGTCACTTGTAAAAAAGGATGAGGTAGATCCAGGTAAGGACGATCCGACTACAGAGGCTCCGGGTAAGGATGATCCTACAACGGAGAATCCAACTACAGAGAATCCAACTACAGAGACTCCAACTACAGAGAACCCAACAACAGACAATCCTACAACAGAAGCTCCGGGAGATGATGATCCGACTACGGAAGATCCTGGCAAGGGAGGTACGACAGAACCGACCACAGCGGCTGACGGCAAGGGACAGAATGCGGTAAATACCGGCGACAAGTCCCCTGTAGATACAATGTTTGCGATAATGATAGCATCACTTATCATGGCTGGTGCAGCATATATCGTTATCAAAAAAGAGAGAGAGTAATACTCATTATTAGCCATACTAAAGGCGGCGCCAATGTGCTTTGGGCACATGACGCCGCCGATTTTTTCGTATATAGATAGGCTGGGAATCATGTCAGCATGAGGCTTTGCCGCCGGCTTCCTGTCGTTTTGCCACCAGCTTTTCAACCGGTGTTGACAGATACATGATAGATAGCATCAGTGTGCAGCAGAACCAGATGATAGGTTCTGTGATGGTGACACCCATATATCCAAGTCTCGGTGTGAGGATCATGACGGCGAGAACTTTGCCGACAAACTCCATGGATGATGACATGACCGGAACAATCTTCCTGCCCATGCCCTGCATGGCGCATCTGAGTACGAACAGAGGACCAAGGACATAGAAGCATGTCACACCGATTCTCACATATCGCACTGCCGGTTCGATGATGGCCGGGTCTGATGTTCCGGCAACCAGCCTGATGAGAGCCGGGCTGAACAGCCAGCCGCACACGATCATGACAGTTGTTATGATCGTGTTGATGATGATCGCATCCCTTACGCCTTGGTGTACACGGTCATATTTGCCTGCTCCCATATTCTGGCTGACAAATGTTGTGACGGCATTTCCTACTATATAAAGCATGAACATGAGAATATCAAATATCTTTCTGGCTGCGGTGTGTGCAGTCACTATGTCTGTGCCGAGGTTGTTGATCGCCCTCTGGAGAATAACAGTTCCGATGTTTACAATGCAGCTCATAAAGCCCATGGCAAGTGCTGACTGTATGAGGTCTGACCGGTCTTCCTTTGTGACTGCGTATTCATCTTTTTTAGGGATGAGGTGTTTTGCCTTAAGACATATATATGCAAATGCCAGGATACCTGCCAGTGCCTGTGATATATCGGTTGCGATGGCTGCACCCTTTACACCCATGTCAAATGCTCTGATGAACAGGAGATCCAGACCGACATTTAACACAACGGATATTCCAAGGAATATGAGCGGAGTCTTGCTGTCTCCCACCGCACGCAGAATATTGGCGCACAGATTGTAAAGTGAACAGAATATGATACCGGCTATGATGATGACTACATAGTCATTTGCCATATCTATGATATTGTCTGGAGTTTTGAGCAGGACGAGTATAGGTCTTATAAAGACGAGTCCCAATATGGTGAGGACAATGCTTGTCACAAGTGTGAGAAGCGCAGATGCACCTATACACTGTCTCATCTTTTTATAGTCCTTTGCTCCGTAATATTTGGCTATGGGGATCGCAAGACCCATTGTGCCGCTGTTGAGAAAGCCTATCATCATGTTTGATATGACTGAGGTTGCTCCTACGGCTGCCAGTGCCTGCGGACTAACATAGTTGCCCACGATGGCTGAGTCTGTGAAACTGTATAACTGCTGGGCGATCTGTCCGAGTATCATGGGAACAGCGAACATCCATATGACTTTCATTGGTTTTCCAACGGTAAGGTCTTTCATTGAGTATCCTCCTTCAATATTAATAATGGTATGTGATCATGCTCTGATTTTTAGCGTCTGATAATGGATTGTACAACTATTGTGGATAAAGTCAATGTTGTTTTAAACTTTTTTTGTATAAAAATGTTTTAATTTGGGATAGAAAATGGTATGTTAAAGATTACCGAGTGAAACGAAAAAAATTGCACATAATACTAAAGAATAAAATGAAAGAAATGGAAAATATGGATAAGAATAACAACAATAATGAAGAGAATATACAGAAGGATAAAGCTCCTGCAGAAAAGAAGGAGAACCGTAAGAAGTACATGTCCAGGGATAAGAAGAAAAAGAAGCTGTATGACGTGGAGAGAATAGTGCTGTATGCATTGTGCCTTGTGCTGCTGGGATTGGTGATAAGTCTGGCGACAAAAAATTACAGGCTTCAGAACAAAGTAAAGGCTCTCACAGATGCAGCCGGAAATCAAAATACCACAGAGACCGTCAGCGATTCTCAAAAGACGGAGAGTGACAGCAGTGAGGTTTCTGAGGCGGAGAGTGACAGCAGCGACCAGACTGAGACTACAGAGGTTAAGCTGAGTGTTCTGCCGGGAGTCAGCTATACTGAGATACAGCCGGCCGATGCGGAGACGACGGAAGAGCAGGGTGCGACAACGGAGCAGCAGGCGGACGCAGATCAGGTGACGGACGCAGAGCAGCCGGATGCGGAAAACGGTGATTCTGGCAGCGGTTCTGAGACAGATGCACAGCAGTCAGAAAACTACAACGGAGAGGATCTTGCGGACAATGGATGTACCTACGCCATAAAGGTCAACAGGCAGGAGAACATTGTTACTATATATAAGCTTGACGCAGCGGGATATTATACAGTTCCTGTAAAGGCCATGAGATGTTCTGTATCACCTGTCGGCGAGACTCCGGTTGGAACGTTTAATATCTCGATGAAGTGGCACTGGCTTGCTCTATTTGACAACTGCTATGGTCAGTATGTGTCACAGATAGAGGGAGACACGCTGTTCCATTCGGTTCCTTATGTGGATACAGATAAAAGCACTCTTGAGACCTGGGAATTCAACAAGCTGGGTACAGGTGCATCTCTCGGATGCGTGAGACTGTGCGTGGCCGATACAAAGTGGATATATGAGAATTGTGAGCAGGGCACATATGTAAATATATTTGACAGCGATTACTATGGACCACTCGGAAGACCTGTCCCTGTCACAAAGCTTTCAGACACCGAGAATCCTGGATGGGATCCTACAGACATGGTGGAGGAGAATCCTACAACAGGAAAACCTGTAATATATGGTGCAGAGAGTCATAGTATAAAGATAAACGAGAACTACGATGTCATGGCAGGAATATGGGCGTTCAATTCAAACAGAGAGGACGTCACAGACCAGTTGAAGACAGAGGGAACCGTTGACAATACAAAAGCAGGCAGATATACCGTGAAATACAGTTTTGAGGACAACGGCCAGACAGTGGATAAGACCATTGTCATAACTGTTGAAGATGATATAGCACCTGTTGTAACCAGAATCCCGATCGAGCTTAAGATCGAAGGTTACGATGGCCAGAAGGAAGAACTGGCGGAGCTGGTGGCATCATATGTCACAGCCATAGACAATGGCAATCCTATCACAAAGGGAATAGCCACGGACGGCAGAGGCAATACCCTGGACGGTGTGGCAGTGAAAGATGTAAAAGAGGATAAGATATGTGTGGCAACAAATCACATAGATAATGCGGCTGGAAGCTATAACGTGGTGTGCTGCGCAATGGATAGCAGCGGCAATGCCTCGGATTTCTTCACAGTAAAGGTTACTATAGTGAAATAGTTGCAGTTCTGGAGTGCGGAATATGGCAGATAAAAAACATAAAGTATATGACCTGGAGGCAGAGAAGATCCAGGAAAAGATAATAATATTTGTGGTGGATACCGGTGGATATGACCAGAAGGAGGTGTCGCCGAAGGTTCAGTCATCTCTGGATGAGCTGGCGGAACTCATAGACACTGCCGGGGCTGAGGTTGTCGGCCGCATGGTGCAGAATAGAGAGAAGATCGCAAATGATCTGTATCTTGGACGCGGTAAGGTTGAGGAGCTCCGTGACATGATATATGAGCTTGGTGCCACGGGTGTGTGCTGTGATGACGAGCTGTCACCGGCGCAGCTCATGAATCTTCAGGATGCACTGGACATAAAAGTCATGGACAGGACTATGGTCATACTTGATATATTTGCGGCTCATGCGGGAAGCTATGAGGGCAAACTCCAGGTTGAACTTGCCCAGCTTAAGTTCAGGGCGACAAGACTTGTGGGTATGCGTGATTCCCTGTCGAGACTCGGAGGCGGTATAGGAACCAGAGGTCCCGGAGAGAAAAAGCTTGAGATAGACAGACGAGTTATAAGAGACAGGATATCCAGACTCAAGGCCGAGCTTAAAGCGGTTGAGGCCCAGCGCTGGCAGCAGAGAAAGCAGCGCCAGCAGAGTGCGGTTCCGGTGATAGGAATAGTCGGTTATACCAATGCAGGAAAGTCAACTCTGCTCAATGCGCTGACTGGTGCGGGGGTGCTCGAGGAAGATAAGCTGTTTGCAACTCTTGATCCTACTACCAGAAGTTATAAGCTGCCGGGTGGCCAGAACATTCTTCTGACTGACACCGTAGGATTTATCAGAAAGCTGCCGCATCATCTGGTGGAAGCGTTTGGTTCAACCCTTGAAGAGGCGAAATACTGTGATGTCATTCTCCATGTGGTTGATGCGTCGGATGACAACTGGGACAGCAACATAGAGACGGTGTACAGTACATTAAAACAACTTAAGATAGATGAAGATTCAGGCAAGCCTGTGATAACAGTGTTCAACAAGACAGACAGATTGTCCAGGGATGATCTGGCCGGTGTCAGGGACCTTCGCGCTGACAGGACTCTGTATGTATCAGCGAAGACTGGACAGGGGCTTGACGAACTTGCAAAAGCTATAGAGCAAGTGCTCAGAGAGCAGAAAACCTATATAAGACATACATTTGCTTACACAGATGCAGGGATGGCCGGACTCATCCACAAATATGGTGAGATCAAGACAGAAGAGTATCTGGATGACGGCATATTTATAGAAGCATATGTTCCAAAATTCATATTGGGCAAGCTTGGAATGGCCGATGAAGATGAGGAATATTGATAAGAAAAAAGTGATAAAGAGCCAATATCGTTGCATATTAGGCTCTTTATCTGATATAAAGATGGTGTAAACATATTTACATAATTAAGAATATTGTGTAAATTATCAGATGTAAGGAACATGGAAATTTTTCAAAGAAAGGGAAAAACATGGGAGATAACAACATGAATGAGACACCTACGGGATTTACCCCTGATGGTGCAAACAATGTGCCTGACCAGAACCAGCAGTATGCGGGACAGTATGGTCAGCAGTATGACGCAAATAATCAGTACGCAGGTCCGTACAGCCAGCAGCAGTACGATGCGAACAGCCAGTACGGCCAGCAGCAGTATGACGCAAACAGCCAGTACTCTGGTCAGTATAGCCAGCAGCAGTACGATGCGAACGGTCAGTACGGTCAGCAGCAGTATGATGCGAACAGCCAGTACGGCCAGCAGCAGTATGACGCAAACAGCCAGTACTCTGGTCAGTATAGCCAGCAGCAGTACGATGCGAACGGTCAGTACGGTCAGCAGCAGTATGATGCGAACGGTCAGTACGGCCAGCAGCAGTACGATGCGAACAGCCAGTACGCAGGTCAGTATGGCCAGCAGCAGTACGACGCAAACGGTCAGTATGGCCAGCCGAATGATGCAAATGGCATGAGCACACTTGGCGATACGGTGTATTCACAGACCGTGAATATGTATGGTGATCAGGCTCACAAGCCAGAGACACCTAAGAAGAGAAAAGGTATAAAGATTGCGATCATATCAATAGTTGCAGCACTGGTTGTTGTTGCAGCGCTTGTGGTCGTATATCTGGTGTTCCTGAAGAAGACACCTCAGGAAGCAGTTGAGTCAGCAATGGCGAACACCTTCAAAGATGTTGAGAATGACACCCTTGCAGGCGTTGTGAGACTCGATGAATTCGATCTGGACAATATTGATTTTCAGTCAAGTCTGAAGATAGACAGTCTGGCAGGAACTGATGAACTCAAGGATGCAGAGATTGAGTGGAATGGCAAGACAGCGATTTCTGATGGCAAGAACGATTTCGTTCTCGGCGGTTCACTCTCCATGGCTGGTGAGAAGGCATCTGCAGAGATAAAGGTTGTGGACAACAAGATTTACTTCTCATCACCGGAGTTATTCACAAAGACATTCCTTCTTGATGTGGACAGTATCATGTCTGAGCTTGGTACATCAGGATCAGGTCTCGGCGGAACCGTAGACAGTGAATCACTCAAGAAGATAATTGACGAGGATCTTACACCAGCCACAGAGACGTTAAAGAAGTCTCTGGTATATGAAAAGGTAGGTAAGGAAGAATTTACAAATGCCAATGGCGATAAAGTTAAGGCAGATCACTATACAATAACTGTGACAAAGCAGGCGATAAATGATTATGCTGGTGCAGTAACAGACTGCCTGAGCAAATACATTGACAGCAACCTGTCAGATGACATGCTTTCAGAAATGGGCATGACAAAGGATATGATCAAGCAGCAGATCGAGGCAGCGATACCGGCAGCCATCAACATGTTGTTTGTAGATGACATCAACGTAAATGTATATGTTGACGGTGACAGCATAGTACATATTGATTCTGATTATACATTTGGTACAGCTGCGTTGGGCGTAAAATTTGTTACTGACTTTATGGGCAGCGACAGTGCATCATCTGATGTAAAGACTTCACTGGTTATATCAGCAGGTGGTGTGGACTACGTATCATATAATATGACAAGTAGCAGAAAGAAGTCCGGTGATAAGACAGAGAAGAACTCAGATTACACACTTTCAGTTGCAGGCGGCTCAGATGCGCAGAGTATAATCGGCAAGAACACATTTTCTTATGACGAGAAGAGCGGTGCAGTTTCAGGCAGCAGTGAGGTGGAGGTAGATTCTGAGTCTATCGCCGCTGAATATTCAGCAACTCTGGCTGACGTGAACAAGGGCAAGTCATTCAGTCTGAAAGATATGAAGATAGACATAACAGTATCCGGTGAGAAGGTTCTTTCACTGTCAGGCGATATGAAGCTTGGAAAGAACAGTGAGGCTATCACAGCACCGGCAGATGGAGATGTAGTTGATTACTCTGTACTCAGCAGTGACGAAGCATCAAACTATGTCAACGTGGACGGCGTGAGTGCTCTTGAATCAGCATGGGGCGACCTGATCGATTCAGTATCAGATTATGTTCCTGCTGTAGGTGACGGAAGTTCTCTTGGTATTACGGACGGTGCTGGTGACGATGTGACTACGGAGAAGGACACAACGGAGAAGGCCACAACAGAGAAAACAGAGGAAGCCACAACAGAGGCTGACACAGAGACGGCAGATTACTCCAAAGAAGTCATCAAGATGGGCGGCAAGACCATAAAGGTCAATGATCCTGACGGATATGAGAGAAGCTACGCTTCACAGTACGGAATATCACTCGATTCAAGCGATGGCTCTATCTATGCAAGATACGAGTCAAATGAGGGATCGGCTGTATCAGATGTGACAGATTTCTATAAGGGTTATTTTTCTGAGTATGAAGAGAAAGATGATGATAAGATAGAGAGCATGACAGATGGAACTGTAAAGGCTAAGGATGGCACAGAGGTCAGCTATATTCTTGTGAAGAGAACAGTATTTGATTCAAATATTGATGAGTTCATCTTCATGTATCCTCTTGGTGACGATACAATTGTATGTGATATCAAGTGCTGGGATGCGGCAGCAGACATAGATGCACAGAGCCTGTGCAGCCAGTTTATTGATGCTATGGAGATAAAGTAATATACAAAGGGAGGCAGTGATGAAGGTCGTAAATGTGAAGAATGTGGCAATAGGTGATGGGATGACTAAGATATGTGTACCGCTTGTGGCGCCTACAGATTATGATGTGGACTATCAGGCGAGGATCATTGCGAAGTCGGAACCGGATATAGTGGAATTCAGGGCAGATATGTATGAGAAATGTCTGGACAGAGAAGATTTGCTTAAGACCTTGGAAAAGATACATGACAAATTGGGTCAGTTTCCTATCATATTCACATTCAGAACAAAGGGTGAGGGCGGCTGTATGGAAGCTACTCTCAGTCAATACAGAGACCTTCTGATGGATGCCATAGACAGCGGCTATGTTGATATAGTGGACGTGGAATATTTTTCCGACATGGAGATCGTGGATGAGGTTATCGCAGAGGCTCATTCAAAGGGCGTGTATGTGATCGTGTCAAACCATGATTTCAAGACTACGATTCCGATGGAGCAGATAGTTGACAGATTCAAGTCTATTATATTTACGGGAGCTGACATAGCAAAGATAGCGATGATGCCTGAGGATGGCTCACAGGTAGTCGACATGATGCAGGCTGCAAAGGAGCTTCAGGAGTGTGGAAATCAAACTCCGCTCATCGTTATTTCCATGGGTGAGCTTGGTGTTGAGACCAGAACCACAGGTGAGATGTATGGCAATGCGGTGTCATTTGCAACCGCAGGAATTCCTTCCGCACCGGGACAGATATCCGTGGATGCACTCAGAAGCCAGCTTACCATGATACATCATATAATAGCTGGAAAGTAATTACCAAAATTTAAATTTTTAAAGGCCGGAAACCACACCTATAAAAGGAGTTGAGGTTTCCGGCTTTTTTATGTACCCCCCAATGGGGTCAGACCCCTCCGGGAGAAAATGGGTTCAGACCCCTCCAGAAAAACGAGGGATTAAACCCTTCTGGAGAAAAGGGGTCTGACCCCTTTTGCTGCGGGGGGAAGATATGGTATGATGACATCAGACTATTTGGCCGGCGGATGGCCATGGTATGAGACAGGAGATATAGTATGGAAGAAAAACCACACAAGAGACGAGTGCACTATAGTGGCACCCATCCAAAGAGATTTGAGGAGAAATATAAGGAGCATGATCCTGAGAAATATTCTGACACGATAGAGAAGGTCATAAGCAAGGGCAGTACCCCGGCGGGGATGCATATATCAATATGCGTGAATGAGATACTGGATTTCTTGCAGATACAGCCGGGGCAGCAGGGGCTTGACGCCACTCTTGGCTATGGAGGACATACGAGGAGGATGTTGGAGAAGCTTCAGGGACAGGGACATATGTATGCGCTGGATGTGGATCCGATCGAGATCGTCAAGACAAAGAAGAGGCTTGAGTCACTTGGATTTGGGGAGGATATACTCACCATAAAACAGACGAATTTCAGGAATATAGACAAGGTGGCACAGGAGGCCGGAGGATTTGACTTTATTCTGGCAGATCTGGGTGTGTCGTCAATGCAGATAGATAACCCGGACAGGGGATTCACCTACAAATTTGACGGCCCACTGGATCTGAGACTCGACCCGGAGAAGGGTGAGTCAGCGGCGGAGAGGCTGAGGGAAGTGTCTTATGAGGAGCTGGTTGGAATGTTCCAGGAGAATTCTGATGAGCCATATGCAGAGGAGATCGCTACGGTTATTATGAAAAGGAACCGCACGAAAAAATATGTGGAGACCACAACGCAGATGAAGGAAGTCATTGAGGAGGCTCTTTCATTTGTGCCGGAGAAGGAGAGAAAAGAGGCTGTGAAGAAGTCTTGTCAGAGATGTTTTCAGGCGCTCAGAATAGATGTAAACAGTGAGTTTGAGGTTCTGTATGATTTCCTGGATAAGCTTCCGGATGCCTTGAGACCTGGCGGCAGGGTGGCTATACTTACATTCCATTCCGGCGAGGACAGGCTGGTGAAGAGGGCGTTCAAGGATGGACTCAGATCAGGAGTATTCAGCGATGTGAATAAGGATGTGATAAGACCGTCTGCGGAGGAGTGCGCGCGGAATCCGAGAGCCAGATCCACCAAGATGAGATGGGCTGTAAAAGCAGAATAAAGAACACAGAAAAGCGACATCAGACGTATATCATGTAATACTGGATTGTTCGTGGTAAAGACGGTGCTAGATAAATATGGTCTGAAAGGAAGGCTG
>JAEDGW010000037.1 GCA_016297325.1 Coprococcus sp.
AGGCATAAGAAATAGAACACTGGTTACGCAGATATGAGTGTAATCATTTCCTAAAAAAGTTATAGGATAAAAGAAGAACCAATTATGATTGATGCAAATGTTCAAGCAGGAGATGGTAGTATTTCAAATGATGAGAATGTTATAATTCATAATCTGGGGACATTGAATTGGAATATCTATGATTGTATATCCGAGAAACATGTTTCGGATGAGGTAATAATAACAGATGAACAGCTTTCTCATATACAAGGTAAACACCTAGAAGCATATGAAGATGCAATTCATTATGTCAAAGATGTTTTGGAGTCGCCAGATTATATAATTTGGGACAAACATCCGAATACGGGACTTGTTATAAAAAAATATCTTGCGATTTTGGCAATATGTTGTTGGTTCTTAGAATTAGTACAGCGGATGATAAAAAGGGGTATAAAAATTCTTCGATTACAAGCTGGAAAATAACTGAAAAAAGGCTGAACAATTATCTGCGTAACAAAGAAGTTATTTACAAAAAGGAATAGTCAAGCTATAATTATAGTAGAATAATAAAGAGGTTATTTGAGGTGGTAAATTTCGTTGCAACCACGCACCCTATGGGTCAAAAGAGATGCAGGAGCTGCGACGCCTGCCAAATAACCTCTGATTATTATATTAAGTATTTCACAACTTAAAATGCGATACATAACAAGGGCAGATTATTTGCCCTTTTTTGCTATACGAAGAGACAATGTGAAGCCGTTAGGCTAAGTGTTTGATAAAGAGTTCTGTGTAAAAATACGATATCGAAAGGAACGTGGATGCCATGTGTAATGCAAGTCAGGGTATAAAGAACGAGGCTATGCGCCAGGGTCTGGAAGAAGGCCGAAAAAAGGGCGTGATAGAAGGAATAAAAGCAGGCAAGATAGAAGGCAAGATAGAAGCATATCTGGATATGGGACTAACAGCCGATGAAATCAGCCAGAAAATGGGAATACCCAAAGAGACAGTCTGCAATATTATAAGTTCGCTCACTGTGACGGTTTAGAGAACATAATTGTAAAATAAATAGACCACCGACTTGTGGATGAAGATGTGGATGATATCATACGTGAGCCGGTGGTCTTTTTATTTTATTTATGAGATGTTCTTACAGCATATGGAGTTTTATAATTATTATATGAGTGAGGTCTTTGTTTATTGTAATAGTTATAGACAAAGTTGTTGATCGCATCATATAGATCTGTCTCAGAGGTGTATGAGTTTGGATATATCAGTTCCGTTTTCAGAGTGTTAAAATATCTCTCCATAGGTGCATTGCTGTGTGGATGTCCTGGAGGGCTCATGCTCTGTTTAACTCCATTTTTCAGACAATAAGATGTGAATTCCTTTGATGTGAATTCATTACCCTGATCAGAGTGGATTATCAACGTTCCAGGGCGTATGTTTTTTTCGGATTTCAGAGCTCTGTCAAGAGTCTTCACCGCAAGGTTAGAGTCCATTTTGTCACCGCAGACAGATGAGACAATACTTCTATCATATAGATCCATGATGGCACAGTTGTATCTTATACTGCCATCCTCAAGTCCTGTGAAGGTAAAATCTATGCACCATTTTTCATTGATTTTTTCTGCACTGAAATCCCCATTTAGAAGATCTGGATATGCACGGAAAGGGGACCGCTTTTCGTATGGTGGGTGTTTTATTCTTGTTATAGAGTGAAGCCCGAGTTCCTGATTCATATATTTTCTTGTTGTTTCAGGGCTGATATCATATCCTTTTTGTGTGAGATAGTAGTGTATTTTCCTGTAACCGTCTGTTCCATTGTGGGCATTATAAAGAGTGCGGATTTCATCTAGGATCTGCCTTTTTCTGGACTTGCTTCCATTATTCTTGCTGTGAAGATAGTTGTAATATACACTTGGTGATATTCCAAATTCATTTAGCAGCCAGCGGACACCGAACATTGATTTGTATTTATCTATAAATTCGTATGTCGATGTTCGGTAATTGATGTCAATTGTTGATGATCTGATTTTTTGAAGCTCTATTTTTTTGTCGATATCGTTAAGCTTTTTGTAGAGATCTGTCAGATAAGTATCTTTTGTTTTTTTCATGATGATTTCCTCCTTGTGATATTTTCTATATTGTATATCCTTAAAGATTTATGTCGTATTTATTACGCATGATTAGCATTTACAGTGAAAAATCGTAAAAACAACGGGACTTTTTTATGGGATTGTATAATGCAGATAAATGTTATAAACCGACTGACGTTCAACATGACAAAGGAGGAAAAGATGGAAGATAATACTTTGAATCAGAATGAAGCGTCTGAGCTGGAAAGGCTTGAACTTGAGAGATCATCTGTGATAAGTGATATGGTTGGCTATGCGACAAGGGATATCGACTGTAAAGATTATAAGTACGGATGCACTTTGAATATGCTTTTATATCATATCGGACGGTGTATAGATTCTTGTGGGATATCCGATGTCATAAAGCCGGATATGATCAACATGTCATCCGTTTTTGAAGGATTGATCAGTGATAATTATATTACGAAAAATCCTGATTCGTGGCGCAAATATGATTTTCTGGTAACGGCCAAGGGAAGAAAAATTGGTATAAGCAAAATAAAGAAAAAGGATGGTCTGATCAAAATTCTGCTCAGCATGGCTGCGGTCGATGTTGTTATCAGAAATATCAGGAATGGCAGGTATATGAATTGGGAAAGGAGCGCATGCAAGTGAGACTTAACTGTGATGATCGTAAATTGATTGGTGAGAGTAAGAGAAAACTTAAGAAGGTTCAGGCGGATCTTGAAAAGATAGTGAGTGGCAGAGCACATTCATTACTGCCGTTTGTCGCAGATTCAGAAGGCAAGTACAACGAAAGAAAAGGTCTTCTTCTCATAGGAGAACTTATGGCGGATATGAACAGGTCTGCAAACCAGAATCTTCTCTGGTTTGGGGATATTATGAGTGATGACGCGATACCTGCCCAGAAAAAATTCAGAAAATACATGGAGACTTATCTGTATCTGGTGATAAGAGCGTCACTGTTAAAACTTGATTGGTTGAAAGGTGTTGTTTCAGATCTCCCAGACTGTACATTTGACAATATTCTAACCGGGTGTGTTGATTTTAATTCTGAAGATGACAAAGATTCATTGCTGTGTGAATACAATTTTTCCGGTTATGTATATGAGCGTGGGATTATAGCCTGGTGTATTGAGATATACGAATATATAAATCCGGATCCTGGAAAATCCTGGCTGACGGAAGATATGAGAGCAAGAATGCTGAAGGTAAGTGATGAAATAGCCGATGCCGATTTGGATGAATATATAGATGATGAATTGGGCGGTGAAAGTAATCCTGATAATTCCGGAATAGATGATGATATATACGACATCAATACTTATATGGATGAGATGGAGCCTGTATATGACTATGATTTTAATATAAAAGAATATCTCCTTGAACGAATAGAAAATCCAGAGTTTTTCTGTGAAAAGTTCAGATCATTCATGTCGATGATTTATTCCGGCGAGGTCCCGCTATCGTATCTTTCAAATATGAAAAATGCTGTTGAGGGAATGCTCGATACATTTCTTTCGGAACACAGAATGTCTATGTTCATCGATGACAGGAATATGGCAAAGACTGTGGTATACATTCAGAAGGCTATGGAAAAAGCAGATCTTTTGTATCGTAGAAATTACGGGAAGTCGTGATATGTAACATATACTCGTATTTGATGTAACGCAGATAACATATTGATTGTGCGAATTGCACTTTGAAAGGAGCTGATAAGTATGTTGATCAAAAATATGAAAGAACTTTACACGGAACTTCTTAAAGCCTCCACAAGTGGTTTTATGGGAAGAAGCTTGCAGAATCCCGCAATTGATTTTGCGGATGCCGCAAAGGCCGGAGAATACGACGAGATGTCAGATCAGGAGTATGATGAGATTCTAAGTGATATCAAGGAAGTCAGCAAGGTCTGGATGCAAATGAGGAGCAGAACGGTCAGTGAATTGCTTATCACATCAATTGAGAACCTCGATCTGGAAGATGACGATATTGAAGATATATCCGCAGCTCTTATGTGTGCATATAAAAATACGGACCAGGCACACATACCATGCGACCCGGATACGGGCGATGCAACTTGTGATATTCTCGAAGATGGCGGAAAAGAAAGCCGAGGGGAAGATGTTGTGAA
This sequence comes from Coprococcus sp., assembly GCA_016297325.1. Classification (GTDB taxonomy): domain Bacteria; phylum Bacillota; class Clostridia; order Lachnospirales; family Lachnospiraceae; genus Coprococcus. The sequence goes on from JAEDGW010000037.1 coordinate 4,207, forward strand.
GACAGAAAAATCGCCGCAAATGCAGCCTGCGAAAAATAGTTCCCCGGAAGACATACTTTCCTCACCGATTAAAATATACGAGCATCTTGAGAAAAACGTATATGGACAGAATGAGGCAAAGAAGGCGGCGGCCATGCTCCTGTGGAATCATGTAAATGGCCGGAGGCAGAATGTCCTTTTTGCGGGGCCGACCGGATGCGGTAAAACTGAGATTTTCAGGCAGCTTGCAAAGATCTATCCGAATATAACCATTCACAACGCAGCCACTCTTACGGGAAGCGGCTGGAAAGGCAACATGAAGGTTCAGAATCTCTTTGATGGATACAAGGGTGAGCAGAGAGAGCACCTGATCATCGTCTTAGATGAGGCGGACAAGATGTTCGAGGATGTCGACGACAGGCATTACAGCTATACAGTCCAGAACGAACTCCTGAAACTTATCGAGGGCGACAGGGTCCGCCTTGACGGCAACACCGCACCATTTGAGATTGACACATCAAATGTGAGTTTTGTGTTCCTCGGATCATTTGACAGTATGGTCAAAGCCAAGGAGGACGCAGTGAATGCCAGCCATACAATAGGGTTTGGCGTCCAGGGGCAGGAGGAGACATTTGACGGATATAACAGCATCTTTACACAGGAAGATCTCGTCACCTATGCAAATGTCAGAAGCGAGATCGCCGGACGTATAAACAATATTGTCCAGCTAAAGGACATGACGGAGGATGACTATTATTCCATTCTCTGTGATAAGTACATAAGTCCTGTAAAGCGGCTGTCGGATTACTACAAAGTACGCATCAAGATGTCGGCTAAGGCAAAACATGAGCTTGCAAAAGAAGCCGCAGACACCGGGATGGGCGTCAGATATATAAGGTCAAGGCTGCAGAGCGAACTTGACAAGCAGTTGTTTGTGGACTGCGGGAAAAAAGAATATGTCCTATAAAAAATGCCACGGTCACTTTTGTATAGTGAGCGTGGCATTTTTATGTAGTGAGCGTGGCATTTTCATGCAGTGAGCGCAGCATTTTTGATACAGTGATCGTGTTTTATACTCCAGAAAAATTTTTTTCAAAAATATGTAAGAAATTTGCATTTATACAAAACTTTTTTGTAACCTCATTCGTCTCTATAAACAGAAAGGGAAATACGCAATGTGTATAGGATCAGTCCAATAAGAAAATAAACGCAAAAGGAGGCGGTAATCAGGGACAGAGAATAATTAAAAAATGAGGGAAAATGAGAGAAGCGATTCAACAAAAAATGGGAGAACGGGTTCAGAAAATAAGAAAAGAAAAACAAATTTACAGAATAAGAGAGGAAAAAGAATATGAACAACATGAATCAGAACAATAATATGAATGTAATGAGCACAAATGGTGGAGCCGGATTTGCCGAGAGATTAAAGACAGATTGCAATTTTGCAGGAAGGCTAGTAGGGCTTGTGGCGGCGGCGCTGACACTTATATCACTGTTTCTGCCATTTATCAAGGCAAGCGCATATGAGTATTCAAGTAAAAGCAACCTGATATCGCAGAAGGGCGGAGCAGTATTCCTGGTTATGGTTGCCATAGCTGCAGCAGCGGCTATAATAGGTAAATGGGGCGGTTTGATATTTGGCGGAGCATTTAACCTTATAGTGATGCTCATATCTATCTCAAGCGTAAAAAGCCAGTCAAAGGGTGTAAAAGTAACGATGATGGTTGGATATAAGATGTATATTTTTGCTTGCATACTGCTCATCGCTGCGGGTATACTTGTCGTTGTGAGGAAATACATGCAGAAGAAATCAATGTAATCTGATATGAGAAAAGGGTATAAGGGACAATAGGAGGATAAAGATGTACTGCGGAACATGTGGAAATGATCTGAATGGAAATGAATATCGCTGCCCGGCGTGCGGGGCAGAGCCTGATTATGCAAATGCTGTAAAGCTTGCGCTTGAGGGCAATGAGAGGGGATTCTCATTTTTGTATGAGATTTCTTACAAGAGTAAATTATATATAGCCATGAAATATATGAAGGATGAAGACAGGGCACTTGATGTACTTCAGGATTCGTATATAAAGGCATTTGCAAAGCTTGACACACTGCGTGATCCGAAGACATTTCCGAAGTGGCTCAGCACTATAGTGGCGTCCACTGCACTGGATGCATTGAAAAAGAAGAATCCGGTACTTTTTACGGATCTTCAGAATGAGGATGAGAGCGGTGAAGCATATGAGTACACGATAGCTGACGAGGATATGTCCAAGCAGCCGGAGATGGCGTGTACGGTGCAGGAGACACAGGAGATGGTGAGAGAGCTCATCAATTCACTGTCTGATGAACAGAGAATGTGTGTCCTCATGTTCCATGTGGAAGGCTATAGCATAAAAGAGATAGCTGCTACCCTTGGATGCTCAGAGAATACAGTAAAGTCGAGACTTAATTATGGAAGACAGAACATAAAGGTAAAGGCGGAGGAGCTTCAGAAGAAGGGATACAAGCTGTACAGCTTCGCACCTATCACACTTCTTCTCTATCTTATATGGTCAGATATGGGAGCAGAACTTGCAAATGGAACGCTCTCACAGCTTGCCGGAACTACATACGGAGCCGGAAAGGCGATACTTCAAAATTCCATATCTGCATCCGGCAGAGTATCTGGCGGAATGCAGGGTATATCTGGTAATCTGGGCAGCACACCTGGTGGAATGCAGAGTATGTCAGGTAATCCGGGCAGCACCCCTCCGGGTAGCTCGCAGGGTACGCTGGGAAATCCTGGCAGCACCCCTCCGGGCGGTTCACAGGGAATGCTTGGAAATCCTGCACCTTCTGGCGGTATGGGAAATGCCGCTGGAGCCGGACGCAGCATAGTGGAGGCTGCTGTCAAAGAAGGTACCAAGAAAGCAGTTCTCAGTACAGTGGGAGGCAAGATCGCAGTTGCAGTTGCTGCGGTGGCGGTAGTTGGAATAACAGCCGGAAGTGTAGTCATGGCAAAGAAGATATCAGACAGGAAGCTGCAAGACCAGAGCACGACAACAGAGGCCGTGGCGGTTATAGGTGATGATGCATCGAATGGAGACGATGCGGAAGCGATTGACGACAATGCTTCGACAGAGGCTGTGGCTGTGGATACCGCAGATGCAAGCACAGAAGCTGATACTACGGAGGAAGTGACAACTGAGGCTGCAGTCGATGATGATGCTTATAAAGCTGCGTACAGATACGTGCTAGAGGCGTATCATACTCAGATTGACGATTATTACTGGCAGCATGAGTATGATTATTCTACAAAGCAGTCTATTGTAGAACAGAGACCGGTTGCTTTTGTGGATATCAATGCTGATGATATCCCTGAGATGATCGTTGTTCATTCAACCAGGAGTGAGACTGCAGATTTGGATATCTATGCATTTGATGGCACTGCTGCAAAACATATATATGGTGAAGGTACAGATAGTAATAGTGGATTATGGGACACGATGCCTGCGGCAGGAACATGCTACTTCCTTTTCACTGATAAAGATGGAAGATTATGTGCATATAATGGTATGGGTGATGAGAGTTATACTGATAGTTTTATGGAATTTACCCCAGATGAATCAGGTATTCTTCATAAAGAACCATATTGGAGCAGGAGAGAAGGTCCAAATGATGATTACACTGCGACAGTTGTCACATGTATGAAGGATGGAAATGAGGTTTCCGAGGATCGATATAATAAATATGTCAGCAATCTGAAGAAGAATGCAGATACACTGCTTATGTATTCAGACAATGGTGACAGAATTACAGAAAAAATTCAGGGGTTCTTTAACTCACTTGACGACACAGCGATGACATATGACGAGGCTATGGAGTTCCTTGGAAGTGATGGCTCATCCGACGATTGGTCATCGGATAGCGGATCAGGAATGCTTCCCGATGATATGCCAGAATCATTTTTCATGTCAAGCGGAGCTGGTGCGTGGGGGGCAACTCTTGAGATAAAGCATGATGGAACTTTTGAAGGTAGTTATCATGACATGGATATGGGTTCTGGTACGGTAGCGGTATCAAGTGCAACTGGTTCATTCAAGGACATCAAGCGGACGGGTTATTATACATATGAGATGACACTAGATGAGCTGAATTATGATGAAGAGATTGGAACAGAAAGAGATACAGATATAGGAAAGGAAACTAACACTGAGCTGTACGGAATAAGTGGTGGAACAAAATTCATAGTCTATGCTCCGGGTGCGGCAACGGCAGATATGCCTAAGAAAGCACAGGGATGGCTTGACACATTTTATAAAGTTTACAAGGGATATGACAATCGTGCGGACATACCAGTTATTCTCGATGAATATATAATATACAACGTTGATACTGGAACAGCATATATGAACACCCTGAATTAGACAGACGATGATATTTTCAAAGAAATAAGCATGCACGGATAAGAGCAGTTTTAACGGACTGCTCTTATTTTTGTGCCTTCAAATAATTTTTTAAAAATTTTTCAAAAAAATAAAAAAATTTTGATTTTTATAAAACTTTTTGGAAACCTCATTCGTCTTTATAAACGTAAGGAGGTGAAAAAGGAAATTTAGCGGGATGTGCAGATGAAAGAGAGGAAAGGTGAAATGTTATGAAGAACGAAAGATCAAGAATGATCCGGATGACTGCATTTGTGATGGTGCTGGTGATGCTGCTGGCATTTGTTCCGGAGAGAAAAGCGCAGGCGGCGACAAATGAACAGTCGCTTACAGTTCAGCTTCTGGGCTATGAGACTAAGGTGCTGACATTCAAATCCAGGATAAAAGCTGTCAGAAAGTACGGAGATCCAAAGTATGCTTCGGTGGAGAAAATATCTGATACACAGGTAAGAGTCACCGGAAAAATGAACGGAAGAAGGTACTTTGAAGTTGTGACAGCAGACAATAAGACGACGAAATGCTACAGCAAGGTTACATCTACTTATTACACAAAGACAGGAGTGAAAAGAGCAGTAAAATCCCAAAAGCGGATCGAGTATGTCAGTTCCACGAATAAGGCGATAGTGAGAGCCGAGCTTGGGAACAGCCAGAAATCTTATCTGATAACTACTACATCAAGAAAGGGAACGGCAAAGCTGGTAATCATTTATTCAGATGGAGAGATGAAGGTTCTCACGGTGAATACAGGAGGGCATACACACAAGTGGATGACTGTATCTGACAGGACAAAGAGCATACCGATATATGAGACAAAGGAATACTGCGTATTCATTTATGTCTGGCCTGATGGTTCAAATGCATACTATCTTGCAAGTGGCGAACAGAAATGCAGGTGGTGTTCTCTTCACTGCCTGAGATGCATGGGACCTGATGTGTCAGATCCGGATCCGCTTGGAAGATGTGCATTTTCCGTAGGTGAGGTAATGGACATGAGAGAGAGGAAAGTAAGGACGGGAACAAAATATGTGAGGATAACTTCCCACACCGAGTGCAGTTTATGTGGAGCCAGAAGATGATGCCGGTTTTGTAAAAAATATTGATCTACACTCAACCAGACAGGGGGGATGTTATGACGATATGGCAGGCTATGAATATGTTTGAGACTCTCACGGAAAACGAAAGTCAGTCCTTTGTTATAGACAGAATAATACAGGACTATGTGTACAAGGTGATCAGGCTGAACAGAAACAAAAAATATGAGAGTGACAGGTATACAGCCAGTAGAAGACTGACAAAATGACGACGGTCTGTTACCAAAGCAGGCCTTGCGTCAGCCAGATAAATGAAAAAAGGTACGTGATATGCAAAAGAATTGGAGGAAATATGAGAAATATAAAATCGGGATCAGTTAAACTGATGGCAGTCATGCTGATATTCATAGTGATATTGTCATTTTTGCCAGCGGACACAGCGAAAGCTGCAGTTATTACAAAGAATAATGTAGAGGAAATGCCGATACAGCTTCTGGGCTATGAGGCGAACACGGTTACATTTGACAGGGAGATCATATCAATCAGGGCCTACAGCGGCAGTGAGTATGTGACATATAAAAAGGTATCATACAACAAGCTGTGCTTCATAGGCAGAAAATGCGGAAGAAGATACATAGAAGTTATGACCGGAGATCACAAGATCATAAAGTGTTACGTGAGAGTGAACACAAATCTGTACATTGGGAAGGGGTATCTCAGGGATGTAACCACTTCCAAGGATATAAAGAGTGTGAGTGCATCCGACAAAGATTTCGTGCATGTGTACAGATATGATGACACCAAGCGGGGCTATGCGATTGAGTTATGGAACAAGACCGGAAAGGCAAATGTGGTTGTCCGCTATACAGACGGAACATTCAATGTAATAAAGGTCATAACATCGCCTCACAAGCATTCATGGATAAGAGTGGCAGATAAGACTGAGAAGGTGCCGGTGTTTAAGAAGACTATAGTAAAGAAAGCAGTGCTCACATGGCCGGATGGCTCAGATGCATCGCAGTTCTACTCAGGAAACATCGATACACCATTCAGCAACAGCAAGCTCATCGGATGGTGTCAGAAACACTGCACTGCCTGCAATGGAAAATATGCCACACAGCCTGACCCTCAGGGAAGATGTGCATCCACTGTGACATGCAAGATAAAGAATGTCACAAAATGGGTCAAAACAGGAACGAAGACCAAGACCATAACATCACACGTACAGTGCAGATATTGTGGTGAAGTAAAATAAAGTATGAAAAGGAGATTTTAACTATGAACAGAAAAAGGTGTAAATTTACAAAGATAATAGCAGCTATACTCATCGCAGTGATGATTTGTGGAAATGCCGGCATAGAATGATTTGGCAAAAAGATAATAGCAAAAGCAGCGACGCCCATTGAAAAAACACTCAATTGGAATATGGAACATACCGGAACTCTTGACAGCGATGAAAAAGATGTATATGTATTCAGTTTGAAAAGATCGGGAAAGGTTAATATTCAATTAACCACAGAAGGATACGTATATTATCGTGCAGAAATTTCTATATATGATGCATCTGATGAACGTATTAAATATTATGATATTGAAAAGGGAAGTTATAACTACTCATTTGAACTGCTGGCAGGTTCATACAAATTAGTTATAGATAGCGTAGATAATGAATATTCATTTGTCCCTAAATTTACTCCATCAGGAGAGACAAAACAGGAAAGCTACATGGCAAAGAACAATTCTACAGCAACAGCCACATATTATACTTTAGGAAAAAAGGTCACAGGACAGCTTGCTATGAATGATTCTATGGACATATATAAGCTTAACATAACAAAGCCAGGATATGTGACAATTGCGATAAGTAGTTACCTCAATGATTATGATATTTCAGTCATCAATGAATATCAGAATGATCCTGTATATTCGGTAACTGAATTGGGTGCAGGATCATATAAGAAAAGTTCCTTTGCAAGAAAGGGAATACATTATTTTATAATTCAGAGGGACTCATATAACACAGATAGTAAGTATTGCGGTTCATACACATTTACAATAACGAATACGGGAATTCCTACATCCAAGATATCTAAAGTAACAAATTCTTCAAGTAAGGCAGCAACAGTCAGATGGAGTACAAGTTCACGTGTGGACGGTTACCAGATCCAGTATTCTGTGACAAACACTTATAAAAAAGGTTACTACAGGACAGTTACGGTCAGAAATAAGGCTACCGCTGCAACAGTCCTTAGAAATCTCAGAAAGGGTGCCACATATTATGTGAGAATCCGTACATTTAAGAGGGACTCATTTGATGTTGCTCAGTGGTCAGCATGGAGCAGTTCAGCTAAGGTTAGGATTACAAAGTAAATTTAATCTACGTAATATAACAATTCAGGCAGGCAATGCAGGATACAAGGTAATATAAAAATGAAGCAGTATATAGCATGGAGGTCAAAGACCAGAGATATGCTATATACTGCTTTTGTTTTGCTTATAAGTTATAAGGTGGATAAACCATTTCGAAACATCAGTTATTCTGTTTGTTCATATTCTTGTTTGCAGCTGCGAGCATGAGCTTGATTCTGTTTACCTGATTGACTTCAGATGCACCAGGATCATAGTCGACTGCCACGATGTTTGCCTCAGGGTATGCCTCACGCAGATGCTTGATAACACCCTTGCCCACGATGTGGTTTGGAAGACATGCAAATGGCTGTGCGCACACGATGTTCGGAGCCCCGCTCTTGATGAGCTCGATCATCTCACCTGTAAGGAACCAGCCCTCACCGTTCTGATTACCGATGGATACAATAGGTCTTGCATAGGCTGCAAGCTTTTCGATATGGGCAGGAGCCTCAAAACGCTCACTCTTTTCAAGAGCTTCCCTTGCAGGCTTTCGGAAGGATTCAAGAACCTTGATGACAGCGTTGCTGACCATGGCTCCCTTCTTGGTTTTGCCAAGGAACTCGTAGTTGTAGTTGTTGTTGTAGAAGCAGTACATGAAGAAGTCAAGGAGATCCGGCATAACAGCCTCAGCTCCCTCTGCCTCAAGCAGGTCAACAAGATGGTTGTTGGCTGATGGCAGGAACTTGACAAGGATCTCGCCGACTATACCAACTCTAGGCTTCTTGATATCAAGAAGTGGAAGAGTATCAAAGTCATGTACGATTCCCTGGATGTTCTTCTTGAATACAGCATTGCTTCCTGTCTTTGTCAGACTTTCCAGACAGATCTTTTTCCATTTCTCATGGAGCGCATTTGCCGAGCCCTTTTCCTTCTCATAAGGTCTTGTCCTGTACAGACATCTCATGAATACATCACCGTATATCAGAGCCTGCATAGCACGTTTTACTACCTTGTAGCTGATCTTGAATCCGGAGTTCTTCTCAAATCCCTGGGCTGACAGTGCTATTACAGGAATCTGACCGTAGCCGGCCTTTGAGAGGGCACGTCTGATAAATCCTACATAGTTTGTTGCACGGCATCCGCCACCGGTCTGGCTCATGATGACCGCAAGCTTGTTCACATCGTATTTGCCTGATGTGATGGCGCTCATCATCTGTCCTACAACGATGAGAGATGGATAACACGCGTCGTTATTTACATATTTCAGGCCCACATCTATGGTCTCCTTGGTTGCATCCGGCAGGATCTCAATGTTGATTCCCATGCACTTAAATGCAGGAGCAAGAAGGTCGAAGTGGATAGGAGACATCTGAGGAGCAAGAACTGTATAGTCCTTCTTCATCTCCTTGGTAAATTCTATTCTGTTGATGGCACTGCTTGACGGACAAGTTTTGTAGTGCTGTTCATGTCTTGAGTTGACCGCACTTATGAGGGATCTTATTCTGATCCTTGCGGCACCTAAGTTGCTGACCTCATCTATCTTGAGAACAGTGTATATCTTGCCAGACTTAGTGAGAATGTCATTTACACAGTCTGTTGTTACGGCGTCCAGACCACAACCAAATGAGTTGAGCTGTATGAGCTCCAAATTGTCGCATGTCTTTACATAGTTGGCTGCCTTGTACAGTCTTGAGTGGTACATCCACTGGTCGGAGACTATGAGAGGTCTCTCAACCTTGCCAAGGTGTGCAACCGAATCCTCGGTAAATACTGCGATCTTATATGAGTTTATGAGCTCTGGAAGACCGTGGTTGATCTCAGGATCGAGATGGTATGGACGACCTGCAAGAACGATTCCGAGCATATCGTGCTCATCTATGTATCGTAAGGTCTCTTCACCCTTTTCTCTTATGTCCTGTTTAACCTTTTCTGCCTCAGCGTAAGCTGCGTGTATGGCTGTGCCGATCTCGTCCATGGTCACGTCGTAGTATTTGGACATCTCACGGTACATACGCTTTACAAGTGCTTCTTCATTGTCCAGCGCCACAAATGGTCTGATGAAAGTTATGTCGTCAGCCTTGAGCTCTTCCATGTTGTTCTTGATGTTCTCTGCGTAAGAAGCAACGATAGGACAGTTGTAGTGGTTGTTCGCCTCAGGTGTCTCGTTCATCTCATAAGGGACACATGGGTAGAAGATAGACTTGATTCCGTTCTTCAGCAGCCACATAACGTGTCCGTGGGATATCTTTGCAGGGTAACACTCTGACTCACTAGGTATGGATTCGATACCCAGACTGTATATGTCTCTCGATGACTTTGGAGACAGTACAACTGAGAATCCAAGCTTTGTGAGGAATGTGTGCCAGAAAGGATAGTTCTCGTACATGTTGAGTACACGTGGAACACCTATCACGCCGCGCTTTGCTTCCTCAGGCTTAAGTGATTCATATCCAAATATACGTCCAAGCTTATATTCAAAGAGGTTTGGTATATTGTCCGCATTCTTTTTAAGACCGACACCCTTTTCACATCTGTTACCTGTGATGAACCTCTTGCCGTTTGAGAATTTGTTGATTGTAAGGAGACAGTTGTTCGTACATCCCTTACATCTTGTCATGGAGCTTTCATATGTGAGCTTTCTGATCTCCTCGATAGGGAGCATGGTCGTCACAAAACCGTCTTTATATTTGTTCCTTGCTATGAGGGCAGCACCGAAGGCACCCATGATACCTGAGATGTCAGGCCTGATGGCTGTTCTTCCTGATATGACCTCAAAGCTCTTTAATACTGCATCATTGTAGAATGTACCGCCCTGTACCACAATGTTCTTGCCGAGATCCTGTGGATTGGTGAGCTTTATAACCTTGAGGAGTGCATTCTTTATTACGGAGTATGCAAGTCCGGCCGAGATATCAGCGACGGAAGCGCCCTCCTTCTGAGCCTGCTTTACCTTCGAGTTCATGAAAACTGTACATCTTGAACCGAGATCGATAGGAGTCTTGGCTGTGATGGCTATTCTTGCAAAGTCTGCGATATCATAGTTAAGTGATTTCGCAAATGTCTCTATGAATGAACCGCATCCTGAAGAACATGCCTCGTTGAGCATGACGTTGTCGACAACTCCGTCCTTGATCTTGATACACTTCATGTCCTGGCCACCGATATCGAGGATACAGTCAACCTCAGGATCGAAGAAAGCTGCAGCTGTATAATGTGCTATGGTCTCAACCTCTCCAAAGTCCAGAGAGAGAGCCTGCTTTATGAGAGCCTCGCCGTATCCTGTGGAACATGATCCTGCTATGACAGCGCCCTCAGGAAGCTTGCTATAGATATCCTTTATGGCTTTGATGGTTGTGTTGAGCGGGCTTCCGTTGTTGCTGCTGTAGAAGTCGTAGAGCAGTTCTCCGTTTGAGCCGACCAGTGCAACTTTTGTCGTTGTTGAACCGGCATCCACGCCGATGAAACAGTTGCCCTTATATGTGGCAAGATCACCACGCTTTACAGCATATTTGTTGTGATCTGCTTTGAATTTCTCGTAATCTTCGTCACTCTCAAATAGTGGTGCAAGTCTCTCAACACCTGAAGAGAGATTCAGCTCCTGTGACAGTGCGTGTATGAGCTCGGAGAGAGACATAGTGACCTCCGGCTTGGAATTCAGGGCAGCACCAACTGCGGCAAACAGATGTGAGTGTCCCGGATCTATGATGGCGTCTCCTGTGAGATTGAGCGTTCTTATGAAAGCGTTCTTCAACTCTGGAAGGAAGTGAAGAGGGCCTCCGAGGAATGCAACATTGCCCTTTATAGGCTTACCACAGGCAAGACCAGATATTGTCTGGTTGACAACGGCCTGGAATATGGAAGCTGCCAGATTCGGTTTGGTGGCACCTTCGTTGATAAGTGGCTGTATATCAGTCTTCGCGAATACACCGCATCTTGCGGCGATCGGATATATGGTGTCATAATCCTTCGCGTAGTCGTTGAGTCCTGAAGCGTCCGTCTGGAGAAGTGTAGCCATCTGGTCAATAAATGAACCTGTACCTCCGGCACATACTCCGTTCATACGCTGTTCGATTCCATTGGTAAAATATATGATCTTGGCATCCTCACCGCCGAGCTCTATGGCAACGTCTGTCTGAGGTGCATGGTCCTGAAGTGCCTCAGATACGCAGACTACCTCCTGTGTAAATGGCACACCGATAAGCTGTGCCAGTGCAAGTCCGCCTGATCCTGTTATACATGGATTTACTTCAAAGTCGCCGAGGCTGTCTTTTGCCTCTTCAACAAGTTCCTTCAGTGTTTCTTTGATATTTGCAAAATGCCGCTTATAATCCGAAAACAGTATCTTGTGTTCTTCGTTTAAGACAGCTACCTTTACTGTAGTTGATCCAATATCAATTCCTAATGTGTACATAAAACAACCCTTCCAATTCTTTTGTGTCTTGTTGAATGTGCGTGGCTTTTGGGCATATACGCCTTTAAAGCTACTTTATTATAGTGTAGGGTTAAAAAAAATACAATGACTTTATAAAAACTTAACTATTGAAAAAACTGGCATAAAAGGCCATCTTTGCAAGTCACATTTTACCGGCGCAGGCATAAAATATAAAAAAGCTTTTCAGGGGCAGATTATGAATTTTGATACTTGTAATGGTGTCATCCATGTGGTGAAGACGGGGGATACACTGTACAAATTGTCCAGGATCTACAAGGTGAAGCTGAGCGATATCATATCCGCAAATCCCTATATAAATGTGTACAATATGCAGCCGGGAGATGAGGTGTGCATTCCAGTCATCATGGAGGAAGATTTCCTTATTTATAAAGTGAAGGATGGGGACACATTTGAGGAGGTACTTAAGAATACGGGAGTGTCGCCGGATGACCTGTTCAAATTCAATCCGGATCTCTACAAGATACCTCTGGCCTGTGATATGGAGATAAAGTATGTAGATTTTAGAGACTAGGCATATTTTATGGAATAAAGCCGTGCTGCAGACTCTTATGTCTGTGGTATGGCATAGTACATATATAGAAAATGTAAAATGGCATGTAATGCCTGATGCTGTCGACATTGTCCAGGTTAGAAAAACTTAATTATTTCTGATGTTGTAAAGTCATTTTTAATATTATATAATTCAAAAGGTGTAGTTTAAAAATAACGAATGGAGAATTATATGAATATTATAAGCAAGATAGAGAGAAAACTTGGGAAATACTCTATACGAAACCTTACACTTTATCTTATCATCGGGTATGCCATCGGATATCTGCTCTATATGTTCAGGCCTGACATCCTGCTGATGCTGACACTTGATCCGGCCATGGTCATGAAGGGACAGGTGTGGAGACTTGTGACATGGATCATCACGCCGCCGACGTGGGGCGTTGATATATTCACCATAATCATGTTGTTCTTTTACTATAGTATAGGATCGCTGCTCGAGAGAACCATAGGAACATTTTTGTATAATCTATACATGTTCAGTTCCATGCTGTTTACTATGGTCGGCATGATGCTGGCGCATATATTCTGTACGTATGTCATACATTATGATTATGCGCTTTCAGGGGGATATCTGGTGTATGCGTCCACATACTATATACTGCTCTCCATATTCCTTGCGATTGCCGTGTGCTATCCGGATATGAGTGTTCTGTATGCCATGATCATCCCGATCAAGATGAAGTACCTTTCTATTATATATATACTGATCATCGTTTATTACTTTATAAATGAGTCATTTATGGGAAGGGTCAATATAGTGATGTCGCTTGTCAGCTTCGTCATATTCTATCTGAGCACGAAGAATATAAGACGGTTTTCACCTAAGCAGATGAAGCGGCGGAGAAATTACAACAAACAGGTTAAGGCTGCAAGACAGCAGAATGTAAGCCATAGATGCGTGATCTGCGGAAGAACAGACAAGGATTATCCTGATCTGCAGTTCAGATATTGTTCCAAGTGTACCGGCAATAAGGAATACTGTCAGGATCATCTGTTTACACATACGCATAATTAATTTTTAAAGGACAGGGAATAAGATATGTACAACGAAGAGAAGAAATTGATAACAGATATACAGAGAAAGAAGGATCTTGATAAGAACCTGAAGATGTTTTCAGATGTGGCTTTTAAGGCTGACTATGAGTATGCCTGCCACAAGTTCACGCTGAATTATCTCACATTGAAGGACATGCATATGGATGGCGACATTCCGGATGATCCGTATATTGCACAGTGCCAGACTGTGATAGACAAGCTTGCTGCAGATTTTATCGCAGGGGACAGGAATGAAACTTATGATGAGGATATAAGGCTCATATCAGATGTGAGAAACACCATCACAGGCAAGATGAAGGTGCTCACTTCATACACAGATGCATTTGAGACATATGAGTATATTTTGAATAGAAAAGAATACAATTTTGAAGAGAACATGACGGATGATCTCAAGAAGGAACTTGAGGAGCTCGACGTCACAGCATTTGCAGACGAGATATACAGATTTGTATTTTCAGATTCTGACAAGGTGGCTGTTAATTCCAAGCTGCAGTCTCTTATAGGCCAGCTTCCAATCCGTATGACGAAGAACAGATTCTATGATATCCTGGGTGATACACTTGATATCTATAACGGAGTGGAGAAGGAGTCCCTGGATCAGTTTATGGAGATGGTGGAGAGCACAGCACTCATAAGACGTCCGGATGGATTTGAGACAGAGTATCCTGATCTCTACAAGGCTCTTGAGACCTTAAAAAATGGCAATTATACAGATATGGATTATGCCGCTTACAGCGAGCTGGCAGGAGTCCTTGACAGAAGTGCAGAGTTTTTGAATTCAGTTGTGACTGAGTATATGCTCATGATAGAGCTGGTCAATGACCTGTATGTCATGATGCTTGCAGTTTCAGCCAAGAGCAGTGTGTCTGAGAGCTGTCAGAAGGCCATGTCACTGATAGGCAAGGCTGTTGCAGCATCAGGTGATGAGATAGAGAGTGTATATGCCATGCTCGATGAGATAGTGGGTGAGCAGGAGCAGGCCGGTGAGCATAAAGTTATGCTTGAGTCCGCTGTGTATGACATAACCACAGGATTTACAGAGGATATAGCCAGATATGAGCTCGAGAAGACATACAGAGATCTTGAGACTATAGATAAGCTTCTCTCAGGAAGTATGTTTGTGGATATTGATAATATTGCGGTGGCTGGAGCGCTCACTGTTGACAGTGACTATGTGGCTGCATGTAAGGAAAAGCTTGTGGGCGAATTTTCTGAATTGTTCGGTGAGAACACCATGACTGTAAACAGAGCGGTTATGGCAAAGATACTTTCAAATATCCCGGTATTTTTCAACACCACAGATGAGATCAAGGAGTATGTGACCGGATCTCTCACAAGGTGCAGGGAGAAGAGTGAGCTGCTGGCAGATTATATAGTTATAAAACAGATGATGGAAGAATAGACTAGGTGATAGATATGGTCATTGATGACAAGTTCTATGTAGGAAGAGCCAGAGACCGCCGGATCATCAGGATGGTCAGAGGTATCCGAAGATTCAATAAGGTAAAATATGTTCCGGGGATATTCGTTATCACCCTGCCTTTGTTTGGTGACGGGATCCTGGAGATATATGAACTGAATGAGTTCAGGCAGGGCGTATATCAGGATATGTCGGATTCTATACATATTGTCGGTGCGGCACCCACAAGGGGGCAGGCAGTGGCACTTGTCAGGGACATTGTTGATGACATATACAGAAAGACTGGCGGCGTGGATGTGAAGAGATTTTTTGCATCTTGTTAAGACGTTCAAGATTCTAAGGGGATGGAGAATGCATATTTTATTATTAATATTGAAGATACTGCTGATAGTCGTTTTGTCAGTCATAGGTCTGGCTGTGCTGTTGGTACTTCTCGTTCTGATAGCTCCGGTGAGATACAGGATATATGTCAGGAAGTACGACGATATATTTGCAAAATTCACCGCAAGGTGGCTGGGTTTTGTGCTGTGCTTTAAGGCGGTGTATGATACAGATGGACTTGATTACAGGCTGAGGCTGTTCGGCGGGACTGTTTTTGGCTCTGGAGTGAGTAAAAAAGATTCAGAGAAGCCGGATGATGACGGTGTGTCAGATGACGCACAGGCAGAATATGGCAATGATATGGATCCTGCAGCTGGCATAGAAAAGAGAGAAGAGCGTGCCAAGATGGCAGATACTGTATCAGCGGAGACGGAGTCTGCTATGAAGACAGAGCATGCATCGGAGAAGACAGAAGCTGGTGGTGACACAGATCCTGCTTTGGCTGAGTATCCTTCTATAGACAGTGAAGATGAAGACTTTGTGCTAAATGACAGTGAGTTTGAAGAGCGTCAGCCGGGTATCTTCGTAAGGATTGGCAGGAAGATTGATTCAGCCTGCAGTAAGATCGCAGAAAAAGCCAGGTCGATTTCAGATAAATTAAAGAGTCTGAAAAAGAAAAAAGATGGCTATACTAAACTTGTAAACAATGTGAGGACAAAGGAAGCTATAAGGGTGGCAAAAGCCCAGCTCATTGCTATTTTAAAGCATTTGAAGCCGACTAAGATAAAGGGGCAGCTTGTGTATGGTACGGGTGATCCGGCAACCACAGGCCAGCATCTGGGATATATGAGTGTTCTCTTTCCTTTGTACTGTGACCACATAGATGTGACACCGGATTTCATGGAGAAGAGACTTGAGGGAGATCTGTTCATGAAGGGGCGCATAAGACTGATCACGATCGGATGGTGTGCGCTCAAGGTGATCTGGAATAAGAATGTAAAGATTACGATTTCACGTTTTAAGAAGATTTCGGGAGGAAACTGATATGGCAAATATGAATATTGAAGGAACACTTGGCTCTATGTTTAAGGGTATGGATGGGTTTATATCATCAAAGTCTGTTGTGGGTGAGCCTGTGTATGTGGGTGATACCATACTCATCCCTCTTGTGGATGTGAATTTTGGAATGGCTGCCGGTGCATTCAACAAGCAGGATGGCAATAAGGCCGCAGGTGGTATAGGCGCCAAGATGAGCCCTTCGGCAGTGCTGGTCATTGCGAATGGCAATACAAGGCTTATCAATCTCAAGAATCAGGATGCTATAACCAAGATTATAGACATGGCCCCTGAGGTTGTAGACAAGGTTGTTGGACTTTTCAAGAAGGACAAGACCGAAGAGGAGACAGAGGTTGACAAAGCCATAGATGAGATGGCACAGACTGAGACATTTGAGTAGATCTTTGCTTGAGTAGATTTATGTTTAAGTAGAGCTGTATTACACTACCTGGACTTACAGCGTGTAATTATTATGAGATCACCACATATAATGGTAATAAATCATTATGGTGGTGATTTTTATTTGGCGTAAATTTACAGGAATTGCATTCTTTTTTACAGCGGTGGGGGTTGTGATAGGATATTTTATCAGCGGATTTATAGAATTCCTTATCATAGTGATACTTTTACTTCTGTCATATATTTTTTCATGTGGGAGATAAGTCAGGAGAAGAGCAAAAAAATAAGAGCAACGACCGGAGTGGTCATCGCTCTTATTTTCATATCAGAACTGAATCGGTGATATTATGCAAATACTATGCACGCTCGACCTTACCAGATCTTAAGCAAGATGTGCAAACATAGATCTTCTTAGGTGTTCCATCAACAACAGCCTTAACTGACTTAACGTTTGACTTCCACATCTTGTTTGCTCTTCTATGAGAGTGGCTCACTTTGATACCGA
>JAEDGW010000038.1 GCA_016297325.1 Coprococcus sp.
TTTGACTTCCACATCTTGTTTGCTCTTCTATGAGAGTGGCTCACTTTGATACCGAAATGAGCACCTTTATCACAAATTGAACATTTTGCCATAATAGCACCTCCTTCAATGAATAAACTAACTTGCCTTCTAAGTTCACAACAAGACATATAATAGCAGATTATTTTTCTATATGCAAGTAAAAAATTAATTTTTGCGAAAAAATATAAATGTGAGGTAATGAATGGGAGACAAGCTGGTTTTCTTGATATTTTGCGTAATTATGATATAATCAATAAAGACTATGTTTGTAACTCGATAGAAAGGAGTTAGACCATGAAAGAATATATAACAGGAGACAATGGAAAAGTAAGTATAGATGAGAGTGTTGTTGCACAGGTCGCAGGACTTACAGCACTTGATTGTTTTGGAATTGTTGGCATGGGTATAGTAAGTGTCAAGGATGGAATAGTAAAACAGCTCCGCAGAGACAACGTATCCAGGGGTGTGAATGTGCGTTTTGATGAGAACGGAGATATAGTTATAGAACTGCACATTGTAGTTGCTTATGGAGTCAGTATAAAGGCTGTGACGGACAACCTTATGCAGTCTGTGAAATATAAAGTGGAGGATTTCACTTCATTTAAAGTAAGCCAGATTAACGTGTACGTAGAAGACGTTAAGGTGATGGATTAATTTTGGAGGAAACGGAAAGTGAGTAATACGATCGATGCTCTTGCACTGAAGAAGGCGTTCATAGCCGGTGCAAATAATCTTGACAATAACAAAGAATATATCAATGAACTGAATGTGTTCCCTGTACCTGATGGGGATACAGGAACGAACATGACACTGACGATACTGTCAGCCGTAAGAGAGGTTGAAGCTTCTCCTGATGACATGAAGTCCATAGCCAGGGCGATGTCCACAGGATCACTCAGAGGTGCCAGAGGTAATTCTGGTGTTATCCTTTCACAGCTTCTCAGAGGCTTCAGCAAGAAGATACAGGATAAGAGGATCATAGATGTCCATGATATTGCGGATGCTTTTCAGAAAGCTGTTGAGACTGCGTACAAGGCAGTCATGAAGCCGAAAGAGGGAACTATCCTCACAGTTGCAAAGGGCGTTGCGTCAAAGGCCAGAGACTGTGCCGATGCAGATATGTCACTTGCCCAGTTCTGCGATGAGGTTATTGAATATGGTGATGCGGTGCTCGCTTCAACACCTGAGATGCTTCCTGTACTCAAGGAGGCTGGAGTTGTTGATTCAGGCGGACAGGGACTTATGGTCGTTCTCAAAGGTGCGGTTGACTGTCTTATGGGCAGAGTAACTGTTGAACTTAGCAAGAGTACCGGTGCTGTGAATGTGAAGAAGAACACGACAGGCGCAGGCAATGATGAGATATCAACGGCTGATATAAAGTTCGGTTATTGTACAGAGTTTATAATCAATCTTGAGAAGCCTTATGGGGATGCCGAGGAGGATGATCTGAAGAGCTTCCTTGAATCCATAGGAGATTCTATAGTATGTGTATCCCTTGATGACATAGTGAAGATACATGTTCATACGAATCATCCTGGCCAGGCATTTGAGAAGGGACTTACTCTCGGTTATCTTACAAATATGAAGATCGACAACATGAGGATCGAACACAACGAGAGAGTGAGCCAGTCAGAGAGAGCTGAGTCTGCAAGGCAGGAAGAGGAAAGACAGCACAGAAAGCATGAACCTGCTGAACCAAAGAAGAAATATGGCTTTATAGCCGTATCTATGGGTGATGGACTCAATAAGTTATTTGGTGAGCTCGGTGCGGATCATGTCATAGAGGGCGGTCAGACCATGAATCCAAGTACAGAGGATATGCTCAATGCCATAGATAAGGTGAATGCAGAGAATATATTTATACTCCCTAACAACAAGAATGTTGTACTTGCGGCAAATCAGGCTGCTTCACTGTGTGAGGACAAGAACATAATAGTTATTCCTACGGCGAATGCGCCACAGGGAATCAGTGCTATGATAGCATTTGACAGCACGGCAGATGTGGATGAGAACAAATCATCGATGAAGGCCGCTGTGAAGAATGTGAAGAGCGGTCAGGTCACATATTCAGTGAGAGACACGTCCATAGATGGAAAAGCCATCAAGGAGGGCGACATCATGGGTATAGGTGACAAGGGACTTGTCAGTGTCGGAGATGATATAGAGCAGGTTACATTTGACCTGATAGCAGATGGCGTGGATGATGATTCGGAAGTTATAAGTATATATAACGGAGCGGATGTTTCACAGGAGGATGCTGACAAATTGGCAGCCCGTGTGGAAGAGGCCTATCCGGATGTGGATGTACAGTGTTATTATGGCGGTCAGCCGATATATTACTATATAGTTTCAGTTGAATAGACTTATGTCTGGTTGTGAGAGGTGGTCATATGGTGTTAAGGGACTCCATAAAAACAATAAAAGGGGTTGGCGATAAAACCGCAGCGGTTTTCGCCAGGCTTGGAGTGGAGACGGTTCAGGATCTGCTTCTATATTACCCCAGAAATTATGTTGCCTATGAGAATCCCGTTGACATCAGTGATCTTCAGACCGGAAGCCGGCAGTCGGTGAAAGCGGTTATAAACAGCAGAGCAGAAGTCAGGAAAGTACATGGACTTACCATAGTGATCGTGTACGCAAAGGATTACTCAGGGACAATTAAGCTTACTTGGTTTAATTGTCCTTTTTTGCGCAGTTATTTCCATATAGGCCAGGAATTTGTATTTGTAGGCGATGTGTCGTATAAGAACGGCATGATGGTGATGACCCAGCCGGAATATTATACTGCATCGGCTTATTCCCAGATGACCCACAGATGGCAGCCGGTATATGGTGTTACCGCTGGCATCACATCCAAGACCATACAGAAGGCGGTAAAGAGTGCTCTGCCGGTTGTGGATCAGCTTCACGACTATCTGCCTCAGAAGGTATGTGACGAGTATGGAATCATGGAGCTTGGCAGGGCTGTGTCTGCGATGCATTTTCCTATGAATGAGGAACAGCTTAAGAGTGCGGTGAGAAGAGCTGCATTTGATGAATTCTATTCGTTTATTGCCAATCTTCACCGCATAAAGGATGACAATGCATTTGTATATAATGACAATGTTATAAAGTGTGATGACAAGGTGAGAACGTTCATAGAGAATCTGAGCTTTACTTTGACAGGTGCGCAGATGAATGCGGTGAGGGATATGCTGTCGGATATGGCGTCAGATCATGTGATGAACAGGCTTGTCCAGGGCGATGTCGGATCCGGCAAGACCATAGTGGCGGAGATAGGGCTTTTTGCCGCTGCCTCATGTGGATACCAGGGCGTGCTCATGGCTCCTACGGAGGTACTTGCCGTGCAGCATTACAAAGAGCTCAGCGAGAGGTTTGCCAGATATGGCATCCCGGTTGGCCTGCTGACCGGATCGATGACGGCCAGGGAGAAGCGGGAGATGCAGCAATCCATAAAGAACGTTGATGTCATGGTCATCGTGGGAACCCATGCCCTCATACAGGACAAGGTAGATTATAGCCGTCTTGGACTCGTCATAACGGATGAACAACATCGTTTTGGTGTGAAGCAGAGAGAGAAGCTTGCGGAGAAAGGCGGACATCCGCACACGCTTGTCATGAGCGCAACACCTATACCGAGGACACTGGCGATCATCATGTACGGTGATCTTGATATTTCGGTCATTGACGAGTTGCCTGCCGGAAGGATCCCTATAAAGAACTGTGTTGTGGATGAGAGCTTCAGGAAGAAGGCGCAGGCATTTATCGTGAATGAGGTGGCAAAGGGGCATCAGGTGTACATAGTGTGTCCTATGGTTGAGGCCAGCGAGGTCCTCGATGATGTGGCAAATGTCACGGAGTACACTGAGGAGCTCAGGAACACCTTGAAGAGTGATTACAATGCTGATATTTCTGTGACATGCCTTCACGGCAAGATGAAGGCGGACGAAAAAAATTCCATATTGGAAGAGTTTAGCAAGGGTTTGATAGATATTCTCGTATCGACCACAGTAATAGAAGTGGGCATCAATAATCCAAATGCGACAGTCATGATGGTGGAGAATGCTGAGAGATTTGGCCTGGCACAGCTCCATCAGCTAAGGGGACGAGTCGGGCGTGGAGACAAGCAGTCCTATTGTATATTTATGAGCGGAAAGAAAGACAAGGACACGATGGAAAGGCTTGGAGTTCTGGAGAGATCAAATGACGGCTTTTTCATAGCTGGCGAGGATCTCAAGATGAGAGGCCCTGGAGACTTCTTTGGAATAAGACAGAGCGGGGATATCATGTTCAAAGTTGGGGATATATATAACCACGCAGATATGCTGAAAGCTGCCCAGGAGGTTTATGGCAGATATGGGGATGAGATAGAAGCGTCATATGATGAAAACGGAGATGGCAGACGGTATATTTCACCGGTTTTGTGATGGAGGTTTGTGAATGGATGTTACATATGTAAAAAAGACAGCGGATATGATCATGGATAATGTATCAAAGGTTATGGTGGGGAATGAGAATACTATAGAATTGATCCTTGCCGCTATGCTTGTCAATGGTCATGTGTTGATTGAGGATAGACCGGGAACCGGCAAGACGATGATGGCAAGGTCAATCGCAGACAGCATAAGCTGTAAATTCAAAAGAGTACAGTTTACGCCGGATCTGATGCCGTCCGACATCACGGGTATAAATATATATAATAAAAAAGAAGAAAAGTTTCAGCTTGTGAAAGGACCTGTATTTACAAATGTCCTTCTTGCTGATGAGATAAACAGAGCTACGCCAAGAACTCAGTCAAGTCTTCTTGAGGCTATGGAAGAGCGTCAGGTTACGATCGATGGTGTGAGTTATGAGCTTGAAAGTCCTTTTATGGTCATAGCTACACAGAACAATATAGAATCAGTTGGCACATATCCTCTTCCGGAAGCCCAGCTTGACAGATTTTCGGTGAAGATAGGGATGAGCGGGATAAGTTATGAAAACGAGATGCTTATCATGGACAGATTTGCATCGGGAGAGAGGATACAGCTCAGTCCTGTGTGTGATGCTTCTGACATAATCGGCATGAGAGATGCTGTATCACAAGTATATGTAAAGGACTGTGTCAGACGATATATATTAGATATTGTTATGGCCACCAGAAATGATAAAAAGATAACTTCGGGTGTTGGTACAAGAGGCGTGCTCATGCTTATGAGAACAGCTATGGCTTATGCCGGGATAAAGGGTAGAGATTATGTGACGCCTGATGATGTCAAGTATCTGGCGCCGTATGTCCTTGGACACAGAGTTGCGGCTGTGGGCGGCTTTGGCATCAGAAGTGATGGCAAAAAGATAATCGAACAGATCGTTTCAGAGATTGAAGTTCCGGTTGAGGATTGGAGGGGCAACCAGCACACCTCCTGATTTTATGGGGATATATTATGGAGATAATCATTGCCGTAGCTGTATGTATTGCTGTTTATTTTGTTCAGCAGGCTGTATATAGGAAGAGATGGAGTGAGCATCTTGAGGTGAGCATAGAATTTGACGAGGATCATGTATCGATTGGAGATACGGCTCATCTGACGGAGATCGTGTGCAATGATAAGGGATTGCCGCTTCCGTCGTTTCATATCAAATTTAACACATCAAGGACGTTTACTTTTCCTGACAATAAAAATGCAAAAATAACCGACTGTTACCACAGAAATGATGGCTTTTCGATCATGGGACATCAGAAGATCACACGTAAGCTTGAGTTTGTTACAAGCAGAAGGGGATATTATGATATATCAGGTGTGAATATAACGGCTATGGATTTTTTTATGACAGGCAGTTATGCAAGAAAGCTTGCTAACTCGTCACATGTATATGTGCTGCCTGACAGAGTGGATAATGCTGCGATGGAGCCTGTGTGTGATACTCTGATGGGAGAGTTTATTGCGAGAAAGAGTATAGTTGAGGACCGGTATTCATTCCGTGGCATCAGAGAATATATGACCGGAGATCCGATGAATGCGATAAACTGGAAAGCCACTGCAAGAGCCGGGGAACTTGCTGTGAACATGTATGACCGGTCAGCTGACCAGAAGATCTGTATCATGCTCAGTATGGATACGGAAAGCATGATAAGACAGGAGTATATCAGAGAATTATCAATAAGGATTGCGGGAAGTGTCGCCGAGTTTTTTATATCGCATCATGTTCCGGTATCACTCGAAACAAATGGTAAGGATGTTGTCACTGGCAATTCTGAGAAAGTCCCGTTTGGGGCATCGGATATACATATGTTGAATATTGACAGATGTCTGGCAAGGATCGATTGTGATGAGACAAGTGATTTCTCTGATGTAGTTGATGGCATGCTGAGAAATAAATCCACAGAGATAACGTATATTATTGTTTCGTCGTATTGTAAGGAGGATCTGCTCATAAAACTTGATTATGCTGTGGAAAACGGTGCCTCTGTATATATGATATCTCCAAATTTCGATATAGCCATGCCTAAACTTGCAAGAAAGTATATATATGACATGGGGGTGATCCTCGATGATGTATAAACTTGAGATTATAAGAAGGATACTGAAGTGCTGTTATTCAGCCATGTTTGCCATGGCGTGTATGCTTTTTATTATTGTGGTGTTCGATAAGGGGAACAGTTATTTTGTGCAGCTTATAACTGTTCTGGCATGCTTTGCACTGTCATATATTATACGCGAATTTGCGCCAAATGGTCTTGTGATCTGCGTTCTTCATCTGGCTATGGCCGGTGTGTCATTTTTCCTGCCGGTCACAGTTCTGGATATAGCTTTTATAGCGATAATATGTGTGTTTCATCTGATGTTTGAGTCGCTTGTATATATGAAGAATAACAGTAAGATAGACTATATGGATTCGGTGCCGTGGATAAGTGTACTTATGTGTTTTGTATATTATCTGTTTGGGATAGTTATTGGCAGCATTGTTCTGGAGAGAGCGATGTATATAATTGTCATAAGTCTTTTAGTCCTTACACTTATCAATATATATGTAGATGGTATCTGCAAATATATATCGTGTACAACAGAGGTCGATGGAATACCAGTGAACAGGATAGTGAAGTCTAATTCGAGGATTGTATTTGCGATTATCACTGGTATACTTGTACTAATGCTGCTTGCAGGAATACTTGACATGAGAGATGGCTTTGTCGGATTTTTACGCATGTTTGTTGCGGTTGTGAGATTTATTGCCACAGCTTTATTGTTTATCTGGGGAGCTTTTATATCCAGGTTCATGGGAGATGGAGGTTATGGACAGCAACAGGATTCACCTGCCGATTATATAAATAATACGACGTCAGAGAGCAATCCTGTAGTTGAAGCGGTAATAGGTATTATGCTTGCTGCTCTCATAATTGTATTTGTGTACCTGCTTGTGAGGAGCCTTATCAAAATATTTGGTGCGCTACTGAAAAGAAGAAATTACGGTTCTGATATAATAGAGAACAGCCGTGAGAAAAAGCAGAATGCAGAGAAAGTTGTAAAAAGAAAGAAACCGCACCGGATATTTATGAGCAGGGAGGAACGTTTTAGAAAGGCGTACAAGTTTCAGATGGAGAAATACCGCTATGATATAGATCTGTCTGTTTATCGGACCAGCGATGAACTTGCGGATGATGTAGAGAGCAATGATCTTGGGCAGGTAAGTGAGATGAATGAACTCTACAAGGCGGTCAGATATGGAAAACGTCAGGTTGACAGGGAGACACTTTCAAAGATGCGTGATATAATAAACAAATTATAAGGGGGATACTGAATTGAAAAATAAGAAAACAGTTGTTATGGGGATCGTCATAGGCGTGCTGGTTGTCGTGATCGCTGTGATGGGGTATTTTATGATAAGCGGTTCAAAGAAGAATGGTGATGATGGATCTGATGCCGGGAAAATATCTGAGGATGCATCGGCGGCAGATACTACGGTTTCCGAAGGCGTTACGGAGGCTGAAAAAACTGATACGCCTGCGAATGAAGGAACCGGAAGTGAAAAAACAGAACAGAAGGAAGAAGAAAGGGAGTTTTACGTGGAGATCGGACATGACAGTACATGGGAGGCTGGTGGAAAGACCTGCGCAACTGAGAATATAAATATATATAATGATACATCTGCCAGTGCTTCAGGCTGGAAACTGGAGGTTGAATACAAAGGAAAGCCGACTGTAGACCAGATATGGAATGGTGAGCAGAAGACAACAGGAAATACCGTACTCATAACTCCGGCTTCGTACAATGAGGAGATACCTGCAAATGGAAGTATAAATGTGGGTTACAATATTTCATCGGATGATCTCACTGTTGAAAAATACATACTCTATGTAAACGGCAATGAATACACTGGAGATCCGGCAGTTGGAAGTTCAAAGAAAGAACAGTCAGCGGACAGCCAGAAGGCAGACACGGAATCTACAACTGAGGCGGATAATACAGAATTTAAAGCGGCAAAACCTGTTGTGACAGAGACGGGAACGCCATATGACAATCATGGTAAACTTTCTGTGAATGGTACAGATATAGTGGACAAGGATGGAAATAAGTATCAGCTCAAGGGCGTCAGCACCCATGGCATAACATGGTTTCCGGAATATGTGAATAAGGATGCATTTGCATCTGTGCGCGATGACTGGGGTGCGAACCTTATCAGGCTTGCCATGTACACAGATACCGGGGATTCAAATGGATACTGCAGTGGCGGCGATAAGGACAGCATCAGATCCATATTGGACAGCGGAGTTTCTGCAGCCACAGAACTTGGAATGTATGTTATCATAGACTGGCATATATTAAGCGATGGTGATCCGAACAGCCATATAGATGATGCAGAGCAGTTTTTTGCCGATGTGTCAGCTAAGTATGCGGACTATGGCAATGTGATATACGAGATCTGCAATGAGCCAAATGGTGGTACTACGTGGGACAGCGTTAAAAAGTATGCAGAGCAGATCATACCTGTTATCAGGAAGAATGCAGAAGATGCCATCATCATTGTCGGTACACCTAACTGGAGCCAGGACGTGGATATAGCCGCAGATGCGCCGGTTGAAGGATATGATAATATCATGTATGCTGTACATTTCTACGCTGCAACTCATAAGGATGACATACGTGGTAAGGTGGAGACTGCACTCCAAAAGGGATTGCCGGTATTCGTGAGTGAATTTAGCCTGTGTGATGCATCTGGAAATGGCGGCATAGACTATGATTCATCTGATGCATGGTTCAAGCTTATAAATGATAATAATCTCAGCTATGCTTCATGGAGTCTGTGCAACAAGAATGAGACGTCGGCTCTTCTTAAGCCTGATTCCACAGACACGGGATCTATCAGCGAGTCAGATCTCTCTGACACAGGTATATATATAAGAAATAAAATCCTCGGAAACTGACCACAGGTATGAAGACCAGACTATACGTGGCAGTTACAGGATTACAGGATAGGAGAATGATATGAGAGTTATAGCGGGAAGCGCAAGAAGTTTGAAGCTTGTGACGGTTGATTCGCTGGACACAAGACCGACCACTGACAGGATAAAGGAGACTTTGTTTAATATGCTGTCGCCATATATGAAAGGATGTAGTTTTATAGATTTTTTCAGCGGCAGTGGAGCTATAGGCATTGAGGCTCTCAGCAGAGGCGCTGAAAAAGCAGTATTTGTAGAAAATGGCAGAAAGGCGCTGGATTGCATAAATAAAAATCTGGATTTTACACATTTGAGGGACAGAGCGCAGATCATTTCCTCTGATGCGGTCCTTGCGGTAAGTACCCTTGAGCGTCAGGGCGAGAGCTATGATATCATATTTATGGATCCGCCATACGGCAGACTCCTGGAAAAGGCTGTGCTTGAAAGGCTTATGGGATCCGTCGTTGTTGGTGAGGACACGACCATAATCGTAGAATCTGACCTTGATACAGAATACGATTATCTTGACGGATCAGAGTTTGAAGTATATAAAGTGAAGAAGTACAAGACAAATAAACATACATTTATATGCAGGAGATAGAGTTATGAGTAGAGCGATTTATCCCGGAAGTTTTGATCCGGTTACATTGGGACATCTTGATATAATTAAAAGGTCGGCTGCCATGTTCGATGAACTGGTGGTTGGAGTTCTTATTAATACTGCAAAAACTCCATTGTTTTCTTTGGAAGAACGTGTTAATATGTTAAAGAATGTAGTTTCGGATATCCCGAATGTGAGTGTGGTCCAGTTTGACGGGCTTCTTGTGGATTATGCGAGACAGAACGATATAAAGGTTATTGTCAGAGGACTTCGCGCTGTCACTGATTTTGAATATGAACTTCAGATAGCGCAGAGCAACAGAAAGGTTGCACCTGACATAGATACGGTATTCCTTGCGACGAATATACAGTATTCGTATCTCAGTTCAAGCGTTGTTAAGGAATATGCAAGTTTTGGAGTGGACGTTAAGGATTTTGTTCCTGAACAGATCTGTGATATACTCCGGGAGAGATTTTCTATAAAAAGATAACAGTTTTATTTGACCAATTGCGATAGATAATTAGGAGGAGAAGAACATGGCAAGAAAAGGTATTGAAGAGATGATCAGTGAGATCGAGATATTTATAGACAATTGTAAGTATCAGCCATTGTCATCCAGCAAGATCATAGTACCGAAAGAGGATTTGGAGCAGATGGTTGGCGAGCTCAAGCTCAAGCTGCCGAATGAGATAGAGAGATGTAAGAAGATCATGAGAAACAAGGAGGCTATCCTTGCAGATGCCAGAGCCAGAGCTGATTCTATCATCACTGAGTCTGTTGCAGAGGCAAACAGACTTGTTGATCAGAGCCAGATCGTAGAGCTTGCGAATATCAGGGCAAACGAGATCACAGATATGGCCAGAAGCCAGGCAGAGCAGATCATAGCGGAGGCGAATGCTGATGCAAGAGAGGTCAGAGCCGGATCGATGTATTACTCAAAGGACAAACTCTCAGAGATCAGCCAGTATATCAATGCCACACTTCAGGCTGAGAGAGCCAATTATGAGAATCTTATAAAGTCACTTGAGGACAATGCTGCACGTGTAGCAGATAATATGGCAGAGCTTGATTCAAGCATAGCACAGATCAATGGTGTTCCTGAGACTCCTCAGCAGCCTGTTGATGATTCAGCATTTGACAGCCAGGATGATTACAATGTATACGGCAAGACAGAGTATACATCTGATGATAAAGATGACTATGATGATGAGGATGAAGACGGCGATTACTATGATTATGATGATGAGGACGAAGACGAGGAAGATGACGACGAGTTCCTTGATGACTAATCCGCCTTATCAGACAGACATGTCAGGAAGTTATGGCAGGTATGCATATGTTATGACATAACATATTATGCCGCAGCCGGATTTGCAAAGTATATATTTTATAAAAGACAGCCCAGATGATCTTATCGTATCGCGGCTTTGGAAGATTGCAGACAATCCTCCGAACGATGTGAGAGATATCATGAGGGCTGTCTTTATTTTTGAGGGCACGTCTATGGCTGATATCTCCTGTATGCCATTGCTGATCTCCAGAAATGATGTGGCTATCTGCGTGACAGTACCTGGGATATACCTGCACAGAACAGCTGATATGATTGAGAATATTGCCATGTAGATGCCTATGACAGTGATATTTGTGATGCATCTGACCAACATGGACTGGTCATCCGGCTGCTGCACAGTGGCTGGTATTTTGCTTGATGCAGCTTGTATTTCGCTGGCTGTGGCGGCTGTCTCGGGTTGTAAGCACAGGTTGTGATCCCTGTGCATATAGCTAACACAATATAGTATGGCTGTGCATATGATCTGTGGCAGGTAGATGAGCGCGATCAGTATGTATAATGGGAGCGTGCCTTTGATGAATGTAGAGTGAACATATCCGATAAGAAACATAGGACTTACGTTGTTACAAAGTGGAAGCAGGAGCTGGGCATCTCTTTTAGAGAGAGTCTGTTTTTCGTAGAAGAAGGTGATGATCATTGTTCCTGTTGGAAAGCCGCAGAGCAATCCTATGGCAAGACTTATCATAAATGCCAGCTGCCTGGAAATACGCATTGATCTTATAAGGCTTATGATAATGCCTGTGAGCAGCATAAAAGGAAGGAGGATGGGAACTATGGAGTTATACCACAGGTAAATTCCGTCTGCACATCCTTCTTTTATCAGAGCCGAATTTATACATGAAAATATTATTGCAGAGATTAGAATTGCTATACATAAATAATTCTTCATACTCAAATGTATGATACGGAAACCACTTATATGAGTGATTTGCAAAATGGCTAGATGAGTATGACCGAACGCTTGTAGTAGCCTGGAATATTTGTTTTGTATGCCTGATAGATCATATTTCTGTATATATCGGAGGCCTTTATATCGTATCTGGACATTGACTGTGATGCTGGATCGTCAATGCGGTTTATCTCAGAATTTTTGGTGATCAGAGGTACTCCACAGTTCTTTTTCATTGTTCCGAGTATGCTGCTCGACTCTTTTTTCAGACCGAGAATATTGATGTAAGGTATCCAGCCGTTCTGCTTGAAATGTTTTATGTCTGACACATGTAGCTGCGTGATCGTATGGAGCAGGCCTCTCTGGATGTGGGTCAGTGTGTAGTTGCGGCATTTGAGCATCTGAGCTGTCTCCGAAAATGAGAGATTGATGTCAAGCTTACCAAGCCGGTTCATCAGATCACCGTCCATGTCGGATATGTCACCATCGGAAGGGCACAGAAGCCTTGCTGCACTCAATAGATTTGACATGGAGTCTTCAAATATAGGGAATATATTGTTGTATCTTTCTTTGAGCATAAGGTAGCATGGCTCAGGAACGTGTCTTTCAAGTGACTCTATATTGCCGTTTCTTAACAGTTCACGTATGGCTGAGGCTGAACATATATCACTTTCTGTTGAGAGACTGTCATATGCAGATGATATGCGCTTTATGAGTATAGGTTTCAGTCTTGAATCAGTTGCGGTCATGGCGGCAAGGTACTCTATTGCAAGTATATTGTTCGGGCTGGACATGACTGCGTTCAGACGGTCTTCGGTGTATGCGGCAAAGCCTTCAGTGCGGCCTGCTGCAGCGTTTTTGGCGAGATATGATGAGATTGCCGAAGCTCTTGCCATGCCGTATGAAATTCCGGATGCAGACAACCTGCGTATCTCATCGGAAACCTCTGAAGGTTCGTTCACGGTAATTTCTGCTATATCACTTAGAAGCTGAAGATCATCAGTTTCCGCACCGAATGCTATATAATCAATACCTTTAAGGCGGTTCATCATGGTGACTGCGGCGTATGCGTAGTCCCTTGCACTGGATGTCGCATATACAAATGGAATCTCAAATACGACATCGACACCGCATCTGAGTGCGATCTCAGCCCTTGTATATTTGTCGGCCAGAGCCGGCATCCCGCGCTGCAGGAAATCACCGCTCATAAAGCATACAACATGATCAGCACCCGTTATGGCCTTTGCCTGTTCTATCTGATATTCGTGTCCTTTGTGAAATGGATTATATTCGCAAACTATTCCTATGGTGCTCATAACCGTCCTCCTGATCTGTGATGTACATGTAAAACTGTCTTACAAGTGTGGCTGTATATCTGATATAGTGTCCGCATACAGACGAGATTTTATTCATAAAGTTTATTGTATCTTAATAATAAAATGGTGTAAAGTGTGTTATAATATTACGCAGTTAAGCAAATCTTGATATGTAATCTGAATATGAAAGATCGAAATCTTCAGGCCTTATTTGGCAGTATCCCATGTTTTTTACAAGATGACAGGTATTATTTGTGGTGTAAAAAAGGTACACGGCAAATGGTAATATCATAATAACCTGGGCAATGCAAATAGTAGTTGACAAAAACAGGAATTTTATATAGTATATTAACAGAATCGAACATATGTTTAGGAGGAACAGAATATGGCGAACAATTCAGCTGACGTGAATAATGATGATAAGAAGAAGGCACTTGATGCTGCGATAGCACAGATAGAGAAACAGTATGGTAAAGGATCAGTCATGAAGCTTGGCGATTCCAACGCCAACATGAATATTGATGTCATTCCAACCGGATCACTGAGTCTTGACATCGCACTTGGACTTGGCGGTGTTCCGAGGGGGAGAATTATAGAGGTGTTTGGACCTGAGTCAAGTGGTAAGACTACGGTGGCTCTTCATATAGTTGCAGAGATACAGAAGAGAGGCGGCATAGCGGGCTTCATCGATGCGGAGCATGCACTTGATCCTACTTATGCCAAGAATATAGGTGTTGATATAGATAACCTGTACATATCACAGCCTGACTGCGGTGAGCAGGCACTTGAGATAACAGAGACTATGGTGAGATCGGGTGCGGTTGATGTCGTGATCGTCGACTCTGTTGCAGCGCTTGTTCCTAAGGCAGAGATAGACGGAGAGATGGGCGATTCACATATGGGACTTCATGCAAGACTTATGTCCCAGGCTCTTAGAAAGCTTACAGCAGTTGTCAGCAAGACGAACTGTGTTGTTATATTTATCAATCAGCTCCGTGAGAAGGTTGGAGTTGTATTTGGCAATCCAGAGGTTACTACAGGTGGACGTGCCCTCAAGTTCTATGCATCTGTAAGACTCGATGTCAGACGTATAGACACACTCAGACAGGGTGGAGAGATCGTAGGTAACAGAACAAGAGTCAAGATCGTGAAGAATAAGGTAGCACCTCCTTTCAAGGAGGCTGAGTTTGACATAGTATTTGGCAAGGGAATATCAAAGGTCGGTGATATCCTTGATCTTGCTGTGGCAAACAATATTGTCGATAAGTCAGGTGCATGGTATGCATACAACGGAGACAAGATCGGACAGGGCAGGGAGAATGCCAAGATGTATCTTGAGAACAACGAGGCTGTCTGCTCAGAGATAGAGCACAAGGTCAGAGAGGTTCTCGGCGTTGCTGGTGACTCGGTAGACAGCAGTGCATCATCGGATGACGAAGAGTAATTGATATACAGACGGATGCCTGTGATAGCGAATGATTGGCAGGAGTCTGAAGAACGGAGACGGATATGTTGGTGACTGATATCAGGAAGATAGATGACAAGCGGTATTGCCTGTATATAGATTATGAGCCATACGCTTCTGTGTATCCTTCTGATATCAGGAGGCTGCATCTGAAGACCGGAGAAGAGGTCGGCGAGCCTGTGCTTGCACAGTTCAGACAGGAATATCTTTATAAAAGAGCCCTTAACAAAGCGGTCAATTCCATAAAGTTTTCGGATAAGTGTGAGTATGATATCAGACAGAAGCTTAGAGATCTGTACTATGACGAGGAGATCATAGAGTCCACACTGGCTAAGCTCAGATCATACGGCTATGTTGATGATTTAAGGTATGCGTGTGGATATATACACAGACATACGGCGAAGAAAGGCGCCAGAGTCATAAGTTATGAGCTGGCCATGAAGCATATATCCCAGGAGATCATTGAGCAAGCACTTGAGGATACAGATATGCCGGATGAGATGGAGACCATAAGACGTATATTGAT
Organism: Coprococcus sp.; assembly: GCA_016297325.1. GTDB lineage: Bacteria > Bacillota > Clostridia > Lachnospirales > Lachnospiraceae > Coprococcus. Next base: position 15,588 of record JAEDGW010000038.1, read on the forward strand.
CAGGAGATACTCAATCGCTGATCTTACAGACAAGAGACAGAAGGTTCTTGCATATATGTCTGGCAAGGGATTTAACCACAGAAAAGTCGCTGAATGTATGCGTGAATTGATAAGTGGCTCAGATGAATGAGTTATTGTACTGATGTCAAAAAAGACAGTCTATTTAGGGTAAATTGACTTGACATAATACATCAAAAATATTAAACTTAAATAGTTGTATTCTTGTACAATGAAAACTTAATAAGGAGGTGCTCCTGTGGATTCACCAATAGTATGGGCGATAGTCATTGCTGTTGTGATTGTGTTACTCATTGCTACATGGTTTATAGCTATTGCATATCGAAAGAACATAGTTGAGACCAAGATAGGAAGAGCAGAGTCACAGGCAAGAGAGATTATCGATGAGGCTCAGAAGACCGCCGAAGCTAAGAAGCGCGAGATATTGCTTGAGGCTAAAGAAGGTTCATTGAAGACACGCAATGAGCTTGAGAAGGAAGTCAAGGACAGACGTGGGGAACTCTCTCGTATGGAGAAAAGAATTCTTGCACGCGAGGAGAATCTTGACAAGAAGACTGAAGCAGTTGAGAAGAAAGAGGCTAGTTTATCAGCCAAGGAGAGCGCTCTTGACAAGCAGAAGGCAAAGGTTGAAGAGTTACAGGCGAAACGCGTACAGGAACTTGAAAGAATTTCAGGTTTAACCTCTGAACAAGCAAAGGAATACTTATTAAAAACTGTTGAAGATGAAGTAAAGCATGAAACAGCAGTTATGGTCAAGGAATTAGAAACCAGAGCTAAAGAAGAAGCGAACAAGAAGGCAAAGGAGTACGTTGTCAATGCAATACAGAGATGTGCTGTTGATCACATATCTGAGACAACGATTTCATTAGTTCAGTTACCTAACGACGAGATGAAGGGTAGAATAATCGGTAGAGAGGGTAGAAATATCCGTACCTTAGAGACTCTTACAGGTGTTGATCTGATAATTGATGATACACCAGAGGCTGTTATTTTATCAAGCTTTGATCCTGTCAGACGTGAGGTAGCGAGAATTGCACTTGAGAAACTGATCGTTGATGGACGAATTCACCCAGCCAGAATTGAAGAGATGGTTGAGAAAGCGCAGAAGGAAGTAGAAACCATGATGCGTGAGGAAGGTGAAGCTGCTACACTTGAAGTAGGAATTCACGGAATTCATCCAGAATTGGTAAGACTTCTTGGTAAGTTGAAGTTTAGAACAAGCTACGGTCAGAATGCATTAAAGCATTCTGTTGAAGTAGCACAGTTGTGTGGTTTGTTGGCCGGAGAGATAGGTGTTGACATTAAGGTTGCAAAGCGTGCCGGACTTCTCCATGATATAGGTAAAGCCTTAGATCATGAGATGGAGGGATCCCACGTTCAGATTGGTGCTGATCTCTGTAGAAAATACAAAGAGTCAGCAGTTGTTATCAATGCTGTTGAGTCACATCATGGTGATGTTGAGCCAGAGTCATTGATAGCACTTCTTGTACAGGCTGCTGATACGATTTCAGCCGCAAGACCTGGTGCCAGAAGAGAGACCTTAGAGACTTATACTACGAGACTTAAGAAGTTAGAGGATATAGCTAATTCTCATAAGGGAGTAGATAAGACATTTGCTATTCAGGCAGGTAGAGAAATTCGTGTGATGGTTGTTCCTGAGCATGTAAGCGATTCTGATATGGTATTGCTGGCCAGAGATATTGCAAAGCAGATCGAGGACGAGCTTGAATATCCTGGACAGATTAAGGTTAATATTATTAGAGAGTCACGCGTAACAGATTACGCAAAATAAAAGATGGGGTTTGCAGACATATCTGCAAACCCTATTTTTGCGTGTGGCAATATGGTTGGTGATACAAAATGAGGAGAAACTGCTATGGAAAAATATGTGAGAAAGAAACTGGAGCTTGCTTATCATGCTCATGTGTTTGATGTATACAATGATCATCTGGAGCTGCCCGATGGCAGAGAGGTCGTGTATGATTATATTGACCACAGAGCCGGGGCGTGTGTGCTTCCTGTAACTGATGATGGTAGGCTTATACTTGTAAAACAATATAGAAATTCTATAGATGACATAACATATGAGGTGCCGGCGGGACTTGTAGATGCTGGTGAAAGCCCTGAGGCTGCTGCAGCCAGGGAACTTGAGGAAGAGACGGGATATGTATCTGGAAGACTTGAGTATATAACACGCACTGTCCTTGCCATAGGCACAAGCAACGAGCAGACATATATTTATATTGGCCATGATCTTAAAAGTGGTCATATGTCTCAGGATGCAGATGAGAATATTGAATCAGAGATATTTGATGTAAGGAATGCAGAGAGTATGATCAGGGATGGAAGAATAGTGGATTCAAAGACGATAATCGCTGTGTATGCATATATCAATTCACTGAAATAAAGAATAAATGCTGTTCCACATAATTCGAAACAAGCAAAATGGGACATGAATTAAAAAATGTGAAATAAATTTGAAAATAATTATGTCAATATCTGGTATACATAATTTAAACAGACACCGCATTTGGTATTTTTTGGCTAAAAGCCGCAAATGCTTGATTTTACTTGTTAAAATAGTGTTTGATTTTCTTTACATTTCTATTTATAATTGAGTTTAGTCTACATAACTAAGGGGATAAATTAAGTGGAGCAGTACATAGACAGATACGTTGAATATTTAAAAAATGTAAAAAAATCAAGTGAGAATACAGTTGCGTCATACAGGAGAGATCTGTGCAAATTTGTAAAGTATTTTCAGGAAAAGGGGATAGTCCGGCTTGAGGATATCAATGAGACGTACATAACTTCGTATGTTCTTGATCTTGAGAAAAAGGGAATGTCTATGGCCACGGTATCCAGAAACATTGCGTCTATAAAGTCATTTTACGCATATCTTATGAGAGAGAAGATGGTTGACAGTGATCCGTCAGAGGGAATAAAGCCTCCTAAGATCGTGAAAAAGGCGCCTGAGATACTTTCCATTGAAGAGGTGAACAGACTTCTTGATCAGCCTACCATAAAGACTCCTAAGGGAATAAGAGATAAGGCTATGCTTGAACTTCTCTATGCTACGGGAATCAGGGTGACAGAGCTTGTGACTCTTAAGCTTACGGATGTGAATATAAAGCTTGGATTTATAGAGTGTCATGATGGAGACAGGGTTAGGACTGTGCCTGTTGCAGAGATTGCACAGAGAGCCCTCAGCAGATATATAACGGAAGTCAGGGATGACATGAGCGGTGGAAGCGATTATTTGTTCTTCAACTGCAAGGGAGCGCCTATGACCAGACAGGGCTTCTGGAAGATCATCAAATATTATGCCGCAGAAGCGGGAATAGATAAAGATATAACACCGCATATGATAAGGCATTCATTTGCTTCACATATGCTTGGGAATGGTGCGGATATCAAATCTGTCCAGGAGATGCTGGGACATGTGGATATTTCCACGACTCAGATATATCTCACGAATAAGCAGAGCAAGCTCAAGGAAGAGTATACAAAAGCTTATCCAAGAGCCTGACTATAAAAGATACTAAGGAGACAATTTAATCATGGAAAACAATTACTTTTTGCCGGCGCAGATAATTGAGAATAATCTGAAGGCGGGAGTCACCAAGGCGAATCTTAAGTTATACAAGATGATACTTATGGGATTCTTTGCCGGAATGTTCATAGCCATAGGCGCAGAGGGATCGAATCTGGCAGTTCACACGGTCAGCAACTTTGGTCTTGCTAAGACTCTTGCGGGATGCGTATTCCCTGTAGGACTCATGATGCTGTCACTTATCGGTGCAGAGCTGTTCACAGGAAACTGCATGATGATCTCGGCAGTGATTGATGGAAGGATAAAGCTTATCCAGATGCTTAAGAACTGGGTTGTTGTTTATTTCAGCAATATGCTTGGATCTGTTGTCACAGCTGCCCTGATATACGGAAGCGGTCAGTTTGACAATTCTGCAGGAGGACTTGGAGCTTACACAATAAAGGTTGCCATGGGTAAGACAGGATTGGAATTTGGCAATGCTCTCGTATCAGGAATTATGTGTAACGTACTTGTATGCGTTGCGGTTCTTATGGCTTCAGCAGCAAAGGATGTCATAGGTAAACTTTTTGCATGCTTCTTCCCAATCATGGTGTTTGTTGTGTCAGGATTCGAGCACTGCGTTGCGAATATGTATTATATTCCGGCCGGTATCATGGCCGCATCAAACAGCAAATATGTTGATAAGGCGTGCGAGCTTTACGGCTACACAGCACAGCAGATACACGATCAGCTCACAGTTGGAAGCTTCTTTGGCTCAAACCTGCTTCCTGTAACAATAGGCAACATCATCGGCGGCGGTGTGATAGTTGGAATTGGCCTCTACATTATCAATAAGCCGAAGAAGACCGAGGAGTAGATCTTAAAGGTCAGGGAAAATAAAGATAATACAGACGGTATAAAAAACTAAAAATATATAAAACGATAAATAATATAGAGAAAAGTTATCTAAAGAAAAAACAGAAGATTTAGCGTAATGGCTGAATCTTCTGTTTTTCTATATTTATATTAGGATTTCTGTGTTTTTGTGCTTCCCTATATTTTATTTTAGAAATTTCTATAATCCTTAGATTTTCTGTTTAAAAAGATTGACTATTTTACATATTGTAAAAGTCAATTATTCTGTCCATTCGTGATGACATGTTTTCAAACAGAAGATCAAGAATGGTAAGCGCTGCCATGGACTCTACGACAACCACGGCACGTGGGCCAATGATAGGATCGTGGCGTCCCCGGATCGATACTTCGATGTTCTCCCCAGATTTGTTCACTGTTTTCTGTGCGGAAGCGATGGAAGGAGTAGGCTTAAAATGCGCTTTTATCAGAATATCTGAACCGTCGCTCATTCCACCGAGGATTCCTCCGGCGTGGTTCGTCTCCTTTGTAACTTTATCGCTATCCATAATGAAATTGTCATTGTTATAAGAACCTCTGCTGGATGAGACCTCTGTGCCGTCGCCAATCTCGATGGCCTTGACCGCCCCGATGGACATGATGGCTTTGGCAAGACATGCATCAAGTTTGTCAAATACCGGTTCACCTATACCTGCCGGCATTCCGTGAACGACACATTCTACACTTGATCCTATAGAGTCGTTTTCTGCCATGCAGTCGGAGAGAAGAGTGGATGCCTTCTCATATGCATCCGGGTCTGGCATGTTGAGATCGTTCTTAGCGATGTAATCAGCGTCAAAACGGTCTCGGTCTATATGTACATCACCTATGGAAGATACATAAGTTGATATGGTTATTCCGAGTCCTTTTAATATTTTGGAGGCGATGGCACCGGCGGCTACACGGCCTATGGTTTCACGGCCTGATGAACGTCCGCCGCCTCTGTAGTCTCTGAAACCGTACTTCTCGTCAAAAGTGTAGTCGGCGTGTCCAGGTCTGTAATATGTGGCGATATCGCCGTAATCGCCTGAACGCTGTGAAGTATTCCTCACCATCATGGAAATAGGAGTTCCAGTTGTCTTTCCCTCAAATATACCTGACAATATCTCTACGGTGTCAGATTCTTTTCTTGGTGTAGAAAACTGTGAAAAACCAGGTTTTCTTCTATCCAGAAATATCTGTATATCCTCCTCACACAGAGGAAGACCTGCCGGACATCCGTCAACGACCACACCGAGTGCTTTGCCGTGGGATTCGCCCCATGTTGTAATAGTGAATTTATTTCCTATGGTAGAACCTGCCATAATCTGTCTCCTTTCAGAACGTTATACGTTTCATGCCTTATATCTGTGCTAGCTTATTATAGCATATTAGGGGCTGGCATAACAAGGTTTGAGTAAAATACTGTGAAGTGTGAAAGTGTAGAATGTATGAAATTGGGTGTGTGTAGTAATAGATGGTATGTATGGAGAGAGTGTGTATATAGAGAGTGTGTATATAGAGAGCGTGTAT